>JBMSXZ010000124.1:0-6899 GCA_049426205.1 Cyanobium sp. | reverse complement strand
CCGCCATGCCGGCGGCCACCACCACGGCCAGGTCGGCGGGGCCGCGGAGGACGCCAAGGCCCCACAGCACCAGGGCCATCAGCAGGGCACCGGCGAGGCTGGCGGCGGTGCCCTCCAGGCTCACCGCCCCCTCGGTGCCGGGCGGAACCGGCCGCAGGCTGGTGATCAGCACGGTGCGGCGACCCCAGCGCTTGCCGATCTCGCTGCCGAAGGTGTCGGCCAGCTTGGCGCTGAAACTGGCGGCGAAGGCCAGCAGCAGAGGCCCGAGGGCGGCGGGGCTGACGTGGGGGGCGAGCAGGGCGAGGCCGCAGCCGACCAGCGCCGAGCCCCACACGTTTTCAGGACCGCGGCGGCCACCGCGCCCCTCGGCCAGACCGCGGGCGCTTTTCTCCTTCATCCCCAGGCGGGTCACCAGGGATCCGAGCGCCAGATAGGCGACCACCGCCAGCCAGCCGCGCCAGCCCAGGGAGCCCCAGAGCAGGGTGCCAAGAATGCCGGCATGGATCCAGCCCGTCGCTGTCAACAGCGGTGCCCGCTGGGCCAGAGCGATCAGCAGGCCGTTGAGCGCCAGGGCCAGCAGCCAGTGGTTGAGGTCCTGGGGGGGCAGCAGAGGCATGGCGAGAGCCGCGCGGCGGCGGGCGGCAGGAACGGAAGGAGACGCGGCAACTGTTGCACTGATCTAAGCGCCGCCATCGCGGACAGGGCCGACAACGGATAATCGCGGAGCCGGATCCTGGCCGTCCCGATGTTCTTCAAGCCCAAGTTCTTCCTCGACCTCAGCGGCGACAGCGGCGACAAGGCGGCGGAACCGGCCACGGTGGCTCCGGTGGCCCCCGCCCAGCCAGCCCCGGCCAAGGCCGCCAAAGCAGCGCCGGCCCCGAGCCCGGCTGCCAGCGCGCCAGCAGCGGCCGCCGCCGCCAAGGCCGCCCCGGCAGAGCCCGTCGCCCAGCCCTCCGCCAGCCTGACCACCGCCGAGGCGATCGCCGCCGAACTGGCGGCGGCCCAGGCCAACCGGCCGGCACCGAGTCTGGCCACCTTCGCCGCCGAGTGCCTGGTGCCTGGAGGCGCCAACACCCCGCGCCGCCGCCGCGGCGGGGCCAACCTGGCCGGCTTCCGGGAGATCGCCCGCTCCTACCTCAAGTCCTGATCGGCCCGGGGTCCGGGGGGGCCCCCCTGGGGGGCCGCCCCTGCTGAGGGGCTGCTCCCTGCCGCCAGGTGGCCAACAGCGTCGCCGCCGCCACGGCGGCGGTGCCGCTGCGCAGGATCAGCGGACCCAGGCTCACGGCCCGCCAGCCGGCGGCCAGGGCCGCGGTCTGCTCCTGATCACTCCACCCCCCCTCCGGGCCGATCGCCACGGTCAAGGCGGCTCCATGGGGGTGCTGGTCCGCCAAGACCGACGCCAGGGAGGGCAGTGACCCATCCCGGGTGGTGGTGAACAGGCGGCACGCTGTCGCAGAAGGGGCGACCGGGGCCCGGCCGTCCTGCGGCGTCCCGTCCTGCGCCTCTCCGCCCTCGGGGCCGCCGCTCTGGAGCTCCAAGCGCTGGGAGCCCAAGCCCTGGAGCTCACGGGCCTGGGCCGGAGCCTCGGCCAGCCAGGGCAGGGCTTCCACAGGATCGAGGAGTTCGGGCCGCCAGAGCCGCTCGCATTGCTCGCAGGCCTCCGTGATCACGCTGTTCCAGCGCTCCAGAGGCGGCTGACCCGCCACCACACAGCGCGCTGCCCGCAGGGGACGGAACCGGTCGATCCCCAGCTCGGTGGCCATCCGCCACACCAGCTCCACATCGCGGCGGGGCAGGGCCAGGGCCAGCTCCAGAGGGGGCGAGGGGGCGGGGTCGCGGCGCAACGGAGCCGCGAGGGGTTGCTCCAGCCGCAGCCGCGCCCCCTCCTCCAACCGTGCTGTCCATAGCCCGCCCTGACCATCGACCAGCGCCACCTGATCGCCCTGCCGCTGGCGCAGCACCCGCTGCAGGTAGTGGCGCTCCGCCGGGTCCAGGGTCAGCAGGGCGCCAGGTGTCTGGGGGTCCGTCCCGCTCGCCGTCTGGGCGAGCCGTGTCGCCGGGATCAGCAGGCGGCGCCGTTCACGGGCCATGGTCAGCGTCGCCTGCCAACGCCCTCAACCAGTCCAGGGCTGGCGTCATGGCTGGTGTCATGGCCGAATCCGGGGCGGATCACTTCCACGGCTGATCAAGGCCACGGCCGATCAATCATCGCCGGAGCGGAACGGACTGTCCGGGTCCTCCTCCACGGGCCAGTCCTCCTGCAGGCCGCCGATCACCAGCTCGGCGATCTCCACCACATCGCGGTTGAGGCGGGCCAGGGTGTTGATCAGCACATCGAGGGCCAGGGCGTCGCTGGTGCCCAGATCCACCCAGCAGCGGGCCCAGTCGTCCCTGTATTCAAGCTGGGCCATGTTGTGCATCAGGGCCGGCAGGGCCCGCTCCGCCGCCTCGTCGTCGTAGGGAAGCCAGCTCAGATCGGCGCCCGCTTCATGGGCCTGAAGGTTTTCGGCGTTGAAACCGCCCAGCTTGGCAAGGAAGAACCAGCTGTCGAAGGCGGTCTCCACGTAACCCCGCTCGCCGTTGCCGGGCGGGTCGGCGAAGCGCAGCCAGATCCAGCAGTTGAAGGGATCGATCTCGCGGAAACGGACCTCCATGGCGGACGGGGACGGCGGTGGAAGAGTCGTCTTCATGCAACCATGCGGCCGGTGCCGCCGCTGGCCGGCAGCCGCCGGTGGGCATGCTGGAACGATGCTCGAGATCCGCGACCTCCACTACCACCCCGCCACCGCCCGTGAGCCGGTGCTGCGGGGGGTCAGCCTGGAGCTTGCCCTGGGCGAACCTCGGCTGGTGGCAGGCCGCAGCGGCTCGGGCAAAAGCACCCTGCTGGAGCTGATCGGTGGTCTGGCCGATCCCGATGCTGGCCAGGTTCTCTGGAACGGCGAGGTTCTCGACAACCGCCAGCGTCGTTGGCTGTGCGGTCTTGTCTTTCAGTTCCCGGAGCGCCACTTCCTGGGCCTGAGCGTGGCTCAGGAGCTGCGTCTCGGCCGACGACGGGTCAGCGGCGAAGCCCTGGAGACGGTTCTGGCTCAGGTGGGTCTCGATGGCCTGGCCCTGTCGCAGCGGCCGGAGCGGCTCAGCGGCGGCCAGCAGCGGCGCCTGGCCCTGGCCGTGCAGCTGTTGCGCGATCCCCGGGTGCTGTTGCTCGATGAACCCACCGCCGGCCTTGACTGGACCGTGCGGGACGAGGTGCTGCAGCTGCTGGGCGACCTGGCCCGGGATCGGGCCCTGCTGGTGGTGACCCACGAGCCGGAATTGTTCCGGGGCGTGGTTGATGCGGGCTGGCGATTGGAGAACGGCGTGCTGCAGCCCCTGGCCATCCCTGCCCCGGGAGCGCTGCCTACGATGCCGCCAGACGGAAGGGCCTGATGGCGGATCAACTGCTGCGGGCCACCGCCGCCGGGGGCGGCATCCGGATGGTGGCGGTGACCACCACCGACTGTTGCCGCGAAGCCCAGCACCGCCACCAGCTCTCCTTCCTCACCACCGCCCTCCTGGGCCGGGCGATGACGGCGGGCCTGCTGCTGGCCAGTTCGATGAAGGTGGCCCATGGGCGTGTGAACCTGCGGATCCGCTCCGATGGCCCCCTGCGCGGCCTGATGGTCGATGCCGGCCGCGATGGCACGGTGCGGGGCTATGTGGGTGATCCGGGGCTGGAGCTGGATCTGGTCGATGACGACAGCGGCGTTCCCCAGTTCGATTTCCGCCGCGCCACCGGCACCGGCTACCTGCACGTGGTGCGCGACATCGGCGAAGGGGAGCCGTTCAGCAGCACCGTCGAACTGGTGAGCGGCGGCATCGGCGAGGACGTGGCCTCCTACCTGCTCCATTCGGAGCAGACCCCCTCGGCCCTGTTCGTGGGTGAGGAGATCGGCAGCGATGGGGTGCGCTGTGCCGGTGGGGTGCTGGTGCAGGTGCTGCCCAAGGCGGCGCGGGAGCCGGCACTGGTGGCCCTGCTGGAGGAGCGCTGCCGGGAGATCAGCGGCTTCGCGGCCCGGTTGGCCAGCCATGCCGACCGGCTCCACACCCTGCTGGAGGACATCTTCCCGGACCTGGATCCAATCCCCCTGCAGGCGGCCGAAGCCCGCCAGCCGCTGCGCTTCCACTGCCGCTGCAGCCGCAGCCGCAGCGTCGATGCCCTGCGGCTGCTCGGACGCGATGAGCTCGGATCGATGCTGGCGGAGGAGGGAGAGGCGGAGCTGGTCTGCCACTTCTGCAGCAGCCGTTATCGGGTGGCCGCGGAGGAATTGCGCGAGCTGATCGCCACATTCGACCCGGTCTGACTGCCGTCCTTCGCCAAGCTGAGGGTCGTGTGCCTCCAGCCGATGGCCAGCAGCAGCGAGCACCGGGAGCCCGGGCCCGGCGTCAGCCCCCAGGCCAGCGGCCGCCGGGCCGTTCCCCATGGCGGCCCCCACCACGGGGAACGCCACAACAGCCACCGCATCGGCTGGCTGCGGGCGGTGGTGCTCGGCGCCAACGACGGCACGATCTCGGTGGCCAGCCTGGTGGCGGGGATTGCCGCCTCCGGTGCCCCGCGCCCCCAGATCCTGCTCACCGCCTTGGCGGCCACGGCGGCCGGCGCGGCCTCGATGGCGGCCGGGGAGTTTGTGTCGGTGCAGTCGCAGGCGGACACGGAGCAGGCGGACCTGGCCCGGGAGCGGCGCGAGCTGGCGATCGATCCAGCCGGTGAGCTGGCGGAGCTGGCCCAGATTTATCGCAACCGCGGCCTCGACCACGACACCGCCCAACGGGTGGCCGAGCAGCTCACCCGCCACGATGCCCTCAGTGCCCACGCCCGCGATGAACTGGGCCTCAGCGACACGCTTCGGGCCCGGCCGCTCCAGGCGGCCCTGGCCTCAGCCCTGAGCTTCAGCCTCGGAGCCCTGGTGCCGATTGGCGCCATTGTGGTCAGTCCGGAGGGCAAGGTGGGGGCTGCCACCAGCCTGGCGGCCCTGCTCACCCTGGCCCTGCTGGGGGGCCTGGCGGCCAGGGCCGGAGGGGCAGCACCGTTGCGGGGCACGCTGCGGATGCTGGTCTGGGGAGCCCTGGCCCTGCTGATCACCGCCCTGGTGGGCAAGGTGGTGGGCACGGCGATCTGACCAGCCGGACCAACGGCTGAGCCCACCCAGCGGCCCCTCCGAGCCGGCTGGGTGGGGCCGCTGGGTGGGTGCCATGAAGGTCTGGGCCCGGGGATCAGGCCAGAACCAGGGCGCCGAGCAGCAGGAGCAGCAGGGCCGGAATCGCCTCGATCGCCAGGGGCAGGAATGGCAGGCCAGGCAGGGACAGGGCCGGCAGCACGGACTGGAGCAGGGCGCCCAGCAGCAGGCCGGTGATCAACAGGGCGAAGGACCACCCCACATTCGCCAGGAAACGGTTGCGACGCCGCTGCAGGTTGAGCAGGGTGGCTGCCGTGCCCAGGGCCAGCAACAGATCGGCCGGGGCGGCGGGAAGGGTGAGCAGCAGCACCAGCAGCGAGCCGTGAACGATCAGCGGAAACCAGCGCTCGCGGCCCTCGGCAAAGCTCAGCTGCGGCATGGCGAAGGAGCGCTCGCCCAGGCGACCGGCCGGAAGCTGGGGAAGGCTCGGCAGGGCGGGCAACACCGGCCTGGCTGGGGGCGGGCTGGCCTGCTCCCGCTGGGAGGCGCTGCGAGCTGCACTGCTGACCTTGCCCTGCTGCCGCTCCTTGAGGCGGTCCATCAGGATCGCGTCGTAGGCGGCCTCAAAGCGGGAGCGGGCGAGGGGATCGTCAGCAACCGCGTCAATGTGCGCGCTGCGGGCAGCCTGGATCGCATCGAAGGGAGCGTCGACCGCCACCCCCAGCAAGGCATAGGGATCACTGGCGCCGGAGGGACCCGCGGGTGGGTCGGTGGGCGTGGGCGGGCCTGGGTTCATGGACAGCGGTCACGGGTTGGAGCGTAGACAGAGCGGCTCAGAAGAGCGGCTCACTGTGACGGAATCCTGCCTCCTGCTGGAGCGAACGTCGGCACGCCTCTGCTTCGGCGGGACCGAGGCGGCGGCGGCGTTTGAGCAGGGGCATCTGGGGAGGGAGGTGGGACCCTTCTCGCATCTCGATCTGATCGTGGCAGAGGCAGAAACTGACGTAGTCACTGCCTCCGTCACTGCGCGGACGGACCAGCCAGAGGGGCTGGGGTGCGGGCTGGGGGGCCAGGGCGGCTGTCGACATTGCGGGCAACCGTTCGTGAGGATCACGTTTTATTGCGTTCATTCTGTCGAGTGCCAGCTGCGACCGCGGTAGCGATGGCCGCCGCGTCCCCGAAGCTCCGGTTCTCAGAGGGCGATCGGCTCGACACCGCTCACCACCGGCGCCACGGCGGACAGCTCCAGCTCCGGGTGGTCCTCCTGCAGCTGGCGCAGGTTCCAGTCGTTGCGGAACAGCAGCACCGGCCGATCCCAGGGGTCGCGCACGGTGCGACAGTTGAAGATGCGACCCACGGCCTCCAGGGCGGACCAGCCGCCGCTCACCCAGCGGGCGACGCTGAACTCCATCGGTTCGAGGCGCGTCTTGACGCCGTATTCGTTTTCGAGGCGGTACTGGACCACCTCCAGCTGCAACTGGCCCACCGCCGCCAGGATCGGATCGCGCTTGCTGGCATCGGTGTCGTAGAGGACCTGCACGGCGCCCTCCTCGCGCAGTTCGTTGACGCCCTTGCGGAAGCTCTTGAAGGCCGAGGGATTGGGGTTGCGCAACCAGGCGAAGATCTCAGGGCTGAAGCAGGGAATCCCCTCGAATTCCACCTTGGGGCCCAGATAAAGGGTGTCGCCGATCGCGAACATGCCGGGGTTGTTGAGGCCGATCACATCGCCGGGGTAGGCGTCCTCCA
>JBMSXZ010000123.1:0-6983 GCA_049426205.1 Cyanobium sp. | reverse complement strand
TGCTGCTGCAGGTGCTCGACGACGGCCGCCTCACCGATTCCCAGGGCCGCACGGTCGATTTCCGCCACACGGTGGTGATCATGACCAGCAACCTGGCCAGCCGCGCCATCCTCGAACGGGCCCGGGCCGGGCGGGGGGCACCGGCCCCCGGCGCCGGCGAACGATCCGGGGCCGGAGACCCGCCGGCGGAACTCGGATCCAGCGCCGAACAGCACGCCGCCACCGAACGGGAGCGCGACCGCCAGCTCGATCGGGCCGTGGAGGAGGCCCTGGCGCGCCAGTTCCGCCCCGAATTCCTCAACCGCATCGATGAGGTGATCCGCTTCCGGCCCCTGGGCCCGGCGGATCTGCAGCGGATCGTGCGCCTGCAGCTGGTCGAGCTGGCCTCGCTGCTGGGCGAGCAGCAGCTGGAGCTGGAGGTGGAGGAGGCCGCCGTGACCCTGCTGGCCGAGCAGGGCTACGAACCCGAGTACGGGGCCCGGCCCCTGCGGCGTGTGCTGCGCCGCAGGATCGAGAACCCCCTGGCGACGCACCTGCTGGAGGACCGCTTCCGCGGCGCCCGGGGGGTGCGGGTCGAGGCGGTGGCCGGCGCTGGCGGCGAGGCGGCCGAGCTGCGCTTCGTGCCTCTGGAGTGAGGTGGCACCAGGCGTCCGGTAGGGTGGTCGTTTGTCGCTCTGCTTCGGCCCCCTTTGGATCCGGTACCTCCCAACTCCATCTCCTCCGGTACCGCACCCGATGCCGTGTCCGGATCCATCCGCGATGGGGCCGAGGTCCCTGCAAAGGCTGAGGGCCCCGGCGGTTCCGAGGTCGACCCCCTCGATCCCGGCGCCGGCGGCGGCTTCATGGCTGCCACGCTTGATGAGCTGTCACGGGTGGTGTGGCCGAGCCGCCAGCAGCTGTTCAGCGAGTCGGTGGGCGTGATTTTGATGGTGGCGCTCTCGGCCGCCGCCATCGCCGCCATCGATCGCTTCTACAGCTGGGCCTCCAGCCAGGTGTTCCGTTGATGTTCTCCGCTCCGAGCCCCGTGTCCGAACACGATCCAGACAGCCCCCTGGACCAGGAACCGACCGGCGACGTCCTCGCCGGGGGTCTGGCGGCGGTTGCCGATACCGTGCCGCCCTCCGACGCCGATGACGAGCCGGAGGAGGAGGTCGTCGCCGAGGCCGACGCCCCCTCTCCCGGCGCTGAACTGGGCGGCGAACTGGGCGGCGCCGATGGCGGCGAAGGCAGCCAGCCCCAGGTGGCCCGCTGGTTCGCCGTGCAGGTGGCGTCCAGCTGCGAGAAGAAGGTGAAGGCCACCCTCGAGCAGCGGGCTGTGACCCTCGGCGTTGACAACCGCATCCTCGAGATCGAAATCCCCCAGACCCCCGGGGTGAAGCTGAAGAAGGACGGCAGCCGCCAGTCGATCGAAGAGAAGGTCTTTCCCGGTTATGTGCTGGTGCGGATGATCCTCGACGAGGACACGATGATGGCGGTGCGCAGCACCCCCAATGTGATCAATTTCGTGGGTCAGGAAGAGCGGCGCGCCACCGGCAAGGCCCGCGGCCACATCCGGCCGCGGCCGCTCAGCGCCCAGGAGGTCAATCGCATCTTCCGGCGCGCTGCCGAGAAGAAGCCGGTGGTCAAGGTCGACCTGGCCGAAGGCGATCAGATTCTGGTCACCGCCGGTCCGTTCAAGGACTTCCAGGGCGAGGTGATCGAGGTCTCGGGCGAGCGCAGCAAGCTCAAGGCCCTGCTCTCGATCTTCGGGCGCGAAACGCCCGTCGAGCTGGAGTTCTCCCAGATCAGCAAGCAGAGCTGATCGCCGGCGGCCGCCTCCCTGCGGAGGGCGGCCTCGGTGCTCCTCCTCCGGGGGGAGCCACCCACCAGCCGGCCCCTTCGGGCGCCGGTCATCCGCAGACCGTTCCCCGTTCCCATCGGGGGCCCCGTTCCCCCCTCTCCTTCGGGAGACCCATCCCCAGCCCAGTCGATGGCCAAGAAAGTCGTAGCCGTGATCAAGCTGGCCCTCCAGGCCGGCAAAGCCAACCCTGCGCCGCCGGTGGGCCCCGCCCTCGGTCAGCACGGGGTCAACATCATGGCGTTCTGCAAGGAGTACAACGCCCGCACCCAGGAGAAGGCCGGGTACGTGATTCCGGTGGAGATCTCGGTCTTTGAAGACCGCAGCTTCACCTTCATCACCAAGACCCCGCCCGCCTCGGTGCTGATCTCGAAGGCGGCCGGCATCGAGAAGGGTGCCGCCACCTCCGCCAAGGGTGCGGTCGGCTCAATCAGCCGCGCCCAGCTCGAGGAGATCGCCAAGACCAAGCTGCCCGATCTCAACTGCACCAGCGTTGAGTCGGCCGTGCGGATCATCGCCGGCACCGCCCGCAACATGGGCGTCGCCATCAAGGACTGAGCTCCGCCGCCCCGGCCCCCGCGGGGGTCTGCAGGGGCGCGCCGCCCGTCCTGTTCCTTCCATCCACCCCATCGGGGGAGACCGCAACGGTCGCTCGCACCCCATCCCAGCCATGCCGAAGATTTCCAAGCGTTTCGCCGCCCTCGCCGCCAAGGTTGAGGACCGCAGCTACAGCCCCCTGGAGGCGATTGAACTGGTCAAGGCCAACGCCAACGCCAAGTTCGACGAAACCGTCGAGGCCCACGTGCGCCTGGGCATTGATCCGAAGTACACCGACCAGCAGCTGCGCACCACCGTCGCCCTGCCCCATGGCACCGGCCAGACGATCCGGATCGCCGTGATCGCCCGCGGTGAGAAGGTGGCCGAGGCCAAGGCCGCCGGCGCCGACATCGCCGGCGATGAGGATCTGGTCGAGGAGATCGCCGGTGGCGCCATGGACTTTGACCTCCTGATCGCCACCCCGGACATGATGCCGAAGGTGGCCAAGCTCGGCCGGGTGCTCGGTCCCCGCGGCCTGATGCCGAACCCCAAGGCCGGCACGGTGACCACGGACCTGGGCGGCGCCATCGCCGAGTTCAAGGCGGGCAAACTGGAGTTCCGGGCCGACCGCACCGGCATCGTGCACGTGCGCTTCGGCAAGGCCAGCTTCGACGCCGCCAAACTGCTCGACAACCTCAAGGCGCTGCAGGAGACCATCGACCGCAACAAGCCCAGCGGTGCCAAGGGCCGCTACTGGCGCAGCCTCTACGTGACCTCGACCATGGGTCCCTCGGTGGCGGTCGACTTCAGCGCCCTCCAGGACATCAAGCAGGAGAGCTGAACCGCTCCCCGCTGCAGGCGCCAGCCCGATGCCCCCTCGGCAGCCGTGGGTTCTGGTCCTCGGCCTGACGGCCCTGCTGGTTGCCATGCTCGTGCCCGCCCTGCGCCCGCCGCCGCCCCTCCAGCTGGGGGGTGGGATCATCCGCCCCCCAGCCGCCGCCAACCGCAAAGCCCCCACGCCTGCAGGGGAGGCCCCCCTGATCCTGCTCGGGGATTCGATCACCGCCGCCGGTCCCTGGAACGAGGCTTTCCCGGAGCGGAAGGTGATCAATGCCGGCATTCCGGGCGACACCAGCACGGATCTGCTGGCGCGACTGGACGCCGTGGCCCCGCTCCCCGGAGCCACGGTGGTGCTGATGGGCGGGATCAACGACATCCTGGGGGACCAGCCCGCCGCTGCCGTGGCCGAACGGCTGCTGGCGGTGCGCCGCAGGTTGCTGGAGCGGGGCGCCGCCCGGGTGCTGGTGGTCACAACCCTGCCCTGCGAGGCCGCCCGCTGGGGCCCCCGCTGCCTGGAGCCGGTGGCGGCACTGAACCGGCGCCTGGAGACGTCTGTGCCTGAGGCCGACCTGCTCGACCTCAGGCCGGAGCTCAGCGATGCCGGCGGGCTGCGGCGATCGATGGGAACCGATGGCCTGCACCTGAACCGGGCCGCCTACCGCCTCTGGATTCAGCGTCTGGGGGCTGTGCTGTAAGATGAAAAACTGGCCTAGGCCAGAGGGCACGCGCCCTGACCCAAGACAGCAGGTGACAGGTCCGCCGGTTTGTCCGAGCAGATCCGGTCGTAAGTCCTGCCGAGGTTCACGCGATCACGGCATTGCCGTGACCTGATTGCTTTGCCCGTGGGCCTCGTGCCCCAACGGAGCGGACAGGACAAGCGGCCTCGAGTGCTCCCGCCGTGCGCCAACGCCGGCCGGAGGGGCTGTCAGCCGGTTTCCCCCGGGAAACCATGGCCAGCCCGGGGCTGCGTACCCGGCTTGTTCCCCTCATCCGTTCCACACACCCATGGGCCGCACGCTGGAGAACAAGCAACAGATCGTCGAAGAGCTCAGGCAGCTCCTCGGTGAAGCCGAACTGGCGCTGGTCCTTGATTTTCAGGGCCTCTCGATCAAGGAGATGACGGATCTGCGGACCCGTCTTCAGGCCAGCAATGGCGTTTGCAAGGTGACCAAAAACACCTTGATGCGCCGTGCGATCGATGGCAACAGCGCCTGGGCGGACCTCGAATCCCTGCTGACCGGCACCAATGCCTTCATCCTCGTCAAAGGGGATGTGGGCGGCGCCGTCAAGGCCGTGCAGTCCTTCCAGAAGGACGCCAAGAAGTCGGAAACGAAGGGCGGCCTTTTCGAAGGCAAGCTCCTTTCCCAGGACGACATCAAGGCCATCGGGGATCTGCCCTCCAAGGAGGTGCTCATGGCCCAGATCGCCGGTGCGATCAACGGCGTGGCCACCAAGCTGGCCGTGGGCATCAACGAGGTTCCCTCCGGTCTCGCCCGGGCGCTACGGCAGCACGCCGAATCCGGCGAAGGCTGAGCGCCACGCCGGCCCGGGCCCCTGCCCGGAGCAGCTGCCACCCCGGTCCGCCGTCGCGGGCCAGGGTTGCCGCCGGCGCCGCCGCCAGCGCCGCTCCCGCCCGGAGCTCGCCCCGATCGACTGTTCCACTCAACAGATCTGTTGCTGACTCTCAACCATGTCCGCTACCACTGACAACATCCTCGAACAGCTGAAGACCCTCTCGCTGCTGGAAGCCTCCGAGCTCGTCAAGCAGATCGAAGAGGCCTTCGGTGTGTCCGCCGCCGCCTCCGCCGGCGTGGTGATGGCCGCCCCTGGCGCCGCCGCCGCCGCTGAACCGGTCGAAGAGCAGACCGAATTCGACGTGATCCTCGACAGCTTTGATGCTGCCGCCAAGATCAAGGTGCTCAAGGCTGTCCGCGAGGCCACCGGCCTCGGCCTGGGCGAAGCCAAGGCCCTCGTCGAAGCCGCTCCCAAGGCCGTCAAGGAGGCCGTGAGCAAGGCCGATGCCGAGGCTCTCAAGAAGACCCTCGAGGAAGCCGGCGGCAAGGTCACGATCAAGTGATCGCCGGGGGCTCCGGCCCCTCGCCCCGCTCTGCCGTCAGCGCCCCCTGCCGCTGGCGCTCACCCCAGCCGGCCCGATCGGGCCGGCTTTTTGGTGGGGCAGGCCAGGCCGTCGGCTTGCCTGTCGAGCGGGCGCCGCGCCTCCCGGGCGCACCATGTCGACCGGGCCAGCACCCGGGCCGTCTCCTTGCCTCTCTGCCGGGCGCGGCATCGTCTTGAATCCAGCCCCAGGGGCCGGCGCGTGCGAGCCGCCTCAGGACGGTGCAAGTCACCCATAAACCCCAAAAAAAAGCCCCGCGAACCGCGGGGCTGAGGGGTGGGGCGCAGCTTGGGAGTCTGTCCTCGTTTCGACCCTTCGCTGGACCCCTCACTCCTCACACAAGTGCAAAGTAATGCGTTGATTTGCCTGGTCCAGGGTCTGGCGTTCGGATTTTCAAGTGGACGCCTGCCCGGCCCAGGGCCGTTCACTCCCGGAAAGGGATCACCTGCAGAGCGATGACGCGGCCCGTGGGGGCCGCCAGGGGCTGGGGGGCCGCCCTCTGGGTCAGCACACCATCGGCAGCGGTGGGGGCCGCGTTGACGGGGCGGAGGCTGTAACGGGTGCGGCGGCTCGGTTGGGTCTGCCACGGATCGGGAGTCGGGGCCGTCGCCAGTTGCGGGGGCGGCGGCGGCGGCGGCAGGGGGGGGAGGCCCCGTCGGGCCAGGGGTGAACGGCGGCCGAAGCCCGGGGCGGGCAGGGGCTGGGCCAGCAGGTCGCTGGCGGTGCTGGCGTTGCTGAAGTAGACGTGATTGAGCAGGGCGCTGCCGTAGCTGCGACGCTTCAGCTCCCAGCCGGGCTCCAGGCGGATGGCCACAAAGGCATCGCGGACCCGGGTCGGCCGGCCCCCCCGCCCCACCAGCAGCGTGCCGCTCAGCTCGGGGGAGGAGGCCTGCAGCTGCAGCTCGTCCCCCACCGTCACCAACCGCAACCGCAGGCCGGCGCTGCCATCGCTGCTGGCAGCGCCATCGCCGAAGCGGAGGGAGTAGCCGTTGCTGTCCACGAAGCGGCCGCAGATGCCGCTGAAGTCGAAGCGATTGAGGCTGGGATCGACCAGACCATCGGGCCGGGTCTGCCAGCAGAGGGGAGCTGGACGGAGCTGCTCGAGCACCAGCAGGGTCCAATCCTCCACGCCCACCGGCCGTGCCAGCACCGCGAATCGGCTCGCGTCCACAGGCTGGGCATTGAACAGGGCCGCGGCCCGGCCCCAGGGGGCATAGCCGACCAGGCTGCCGGCCCCCAGCAGGGCCAGAGCCGCAGGCAAGGCCAGGGCCAGGGTCCCAGGAACAGGCTTGGCCCCAGGAACAGCCTTGGCGCCAGGAACAGCCTTGGCGCCAGGAACAGCCTTGGCGCCGCTGCGACGTCGGTTTCCCAGGTAGTTTCGCTGCATGGTCACCACAAGGGGATCCGGCGACGACCGGGGCGAGCGCACCATTCAACCGGACCTGGCAAGGGGGGGCGATGGCTGAGGCCAGGGGATCCGATCCCCGGGGCGCCATGCCGCCGGTGGTGGCGGCGGCCTGCGACGGCGCCTGCAGCGGCAACCCCGGGCCCGGGGGGTGGGGAGCCCTGCTGCGCTTCGCCGATGGCTCGGTGCGGGGGCTGGGCGGCGCCGCCGGGGCCCCCCCCAACAACCGCATGGACCTCACCGCCGCC
>JBMSXZ010000122.1:0-6989 GCA_049426205.1 Cyanobium sp. | reverse complement strand
ATCCTGGAGAAACTCCAGCGACTTTGCTCGCAAATCTCCGGGACGGCACACTAGGTTGAGGTTAGAGTGGTTAGGGACTGTCTTCAAAAGCCCCTCACGCGCTGCCGTGAATGCAAAGTGTTTATCAGAACCGCGTGCCATGGTGCAACTAAGCGAACGAAGTCGGGATTCTTTGCTCAGGCTCTGCTGCCTGCAAGGCTCCGAATGGGCATACAAATCAAAATGCACACAGGCACCAGCAAGATCAACGAGCACGGCTCCAAAAAAACTCACCACGGCAGGAAGTGGGGAGGTTCAAGTAAGCAAGTCAGAAGAATCCGTGTGCCTTGCTTGCGGAAGACAAAGGCTATCGGATGAGCCAGGCCAGCCGAGGGCTTTGCGAGGACCAGCTGGGACCAGGGAGCCCAAATCGTTCAGCCGGGCCATTATGCGATGTTGAAGATGGCGTTTGGGGGTGAGGCCCTGGGGGGAGCAATCATCCACTGTCGTTGATGCCTCCCCCAGAGCCGAAGGCTCTGATTGCGAACTATTTCAGTGCCGATGCATGGCACAACTGGACATCATCCTGATTTTAGACTACCCTGGTAACAGGTGTTAAGCTCCGCCACAGCAATGCGACTGACATGCAACCCCCAGCAGCTCAAGCTGCCAGGCTTTTGGGAGGGGCAAAGGCCTGTCTCCCCCTCTAGGTTTGTTAGGCTTCTGATCATTGTTCTGGCCGCGATTCCCCTTCCTGCCGCAGCCTTGGAGTGGCATTGGTCCTTTCGTCGTCCGGCTGATGCAGATGGCGGTGCGGTTTTTGCCACGGGGATGCTTATCACCACCGATAGCCCTGATGCGAGCGGCTTCTACACCATCAATTCCGTGTTCGGTGAACGCAATGCCGTGCCGATCAGCACACTGCTGCCGGCGGGTTCGGTCGCCCCTGGTAATTGCTATGCCGTCAATAACTGCTTTGCTTCCGATAATCTGCTGCGCAACCTCGATGGCGGCGGTGCTCAATTGACCTCACATGGATTCAATGTTGGCTTTGTTGACGGCAGCTATGCCAACTATTTCTTTGCTAACTTCTTGACTCCTCCCGCCTATCTGGAGTTTTTCTCCGCTCCCCCCTTTGATTTCATTCCCCCCACCGGTCCACAACCTCCCGACTCTGAGTTGAAGGGAGAGTTTCAAGCCATTCCCGTGCCAGGCCCCCTACCGCTGGCCGGTGCGCTCATCGGTCTGGGCTGGACGCGACGCCTGCGGCGCAACAAACGCCGCTGAGTTGGCCACAACCGTGGAATCGTGGCTTCATCCCCATGTCCAGCAGTGCTGTTCGACCAGGATCGTCTAGCCTGAGCCAAGAGTCTGCAGGGCGCGCTCAAGAGCGGCAGCCAGCGCAGCCAGATGCCTTGCATGAGCTCCAGAGCTTCTGAGCGATGCTGTTGGCTTCGGCTCTCATGGGGGTGTTGGAGTTCAAGGGTGACGCGTGATCGCCACGATGGTGATCTATCCCTGCTGGGGGCCGTAGCAGCAAAACACCTTGTCGGTGCCAGGCATGTGGTTCTGGGCGAAGGACTCAAACACCTTTTCTGCCGGGTTGAACGGGTTCAGCAGGGAGGAAAAGGGCTGGGAGTGCCGGCCTGGATGGCGGGCAGCTGAGGCCACCAGATGTCGCGGCGGGTGAGCCGGGGAAGAGGCCGCGCCATGGCGTCGGCCAGCTTCTGCTCCAGCAGCCAGCGCATGACCCGCCACCTCCCTGAACTGTCCTTCCTGGAGGGATGGCTCGAGCCTCAGGTGTCTTTCAAGGAAGGACTTGTTGGGCGATGGTCGCTGCCTGGGGGCAATCCGGTCCTGCCAGGGCTCCGAGGCAGGGTTGCCTCGAGCTGAGGCCTGGGTTCGCAGCGTTGTGGCTGGTGACGGTGACCTCAATCTGGGATCCCTGCTCCACGATCAGGCTGAGCCCTGCGGAGGAGGGGAACCAGTTGCGCTTGCTGCTGCTCTCCCCCTGGCTGGCACTGGCGTCGTCATCGCTCTCCCGCGCTTCCTGGCGGATGGAAGCGTCGTTGCTGGGGTCCTCGCCGGCCTGATCGGCGTTCCTGGGGAGATCGCCTCCCCCGCCGTCAGGAAAGTTGTCGTCCGTGCTTTTGACCATGCGGGGGGCTCAAGGAGAAGACCAGTGCGTTGCCGTGGCTTTCGGAGTGCAGCTGTTTGAACCAGTCGTGGATGCCGGCCGGGCTGCCCTCGGCGATGGTGTTTTTGCCCGCGAACGGGGCGGTGGATTGCCCACGAAGGCATCAAAGCCGCCGCGTCCTTCTTGAAACACCTCGGGGAACTCCAGCTCCCAGTGGAACGGTCGGATGCCCTTGGGCCCCGCCGCCAGCTCAGTGCGGATCGTCTTGATCTGCTTTGCGCTCATCCCTTTGTTGAGTTCACGGATCGTCTCCTCCTTCCTATTGGCCCGAGCCTTGGGTGAATCGATCGCGTAGCGCAGGCTATTGCTGGCCGGGGCGGCATTGTGGGCCTCATCGAGGATCAGCAGGCTCGGCAGCGGCGCCTGGTCCTCATCGCCCCGGCCCTGATCCAACCAGCTGAGCAGCGGGTTGGCGTAATCGGGATTGTGCAGCAGCGCCTGGGAGATCAGAAAGCGGCTGCCGGTGCTCCAGGGGTTGGTGCCATAGCCCCGCTCCTGCCGCACCCTGGCCACGTAGGCCCGGTCCATCACGGTGAAGGCCAGGCCAAAACGGCTGGCCATCTCCTCCTGCCACTGGCGCAGCACCGAGGGCGGGCAGCTGATCACCACCCGGCGGATCCGTTGGCGCAGCAGCATCTCCCGCAGGATCAGGCCGGCTTCGATGGTCTTGCCCAGGCCCACGTCGTCAGCGATGAACAGGCCCACTCGTGGCATCAGCAGGGCCTTGCGCAGCGGCTCCAGCTGGTAAGCCTTCACGTCGATCCCGGCCCGATAGGGCGCCTGGAACAACTCGGCGTCAGTGGCCGTGACGCAGTTCCAGCGGAGGGTGTTGAGGTAAGCCGAAAACTGCCGGGGCTGATCGAAGCCTCGTTGGGTCACCGCCTCCCAGCTGCTCTCCGCCAGCGGCTCAAAGTCCACCTCACTGCCCAGGAACACGGTGATGCGCTGGCCGATGGCGTCGTCCTCCATGCAGGCCAGGGTCACGACTCGGTCGCCGCCCTCCGGCAGCTTGCGGTGCATGGGCGGTTGCACGTCCTCCACCAGGTAGCGGCGGGTGCGGCAGCGGACGACTGAGCCGGGTTTGAGCCGGGGACTGGTGCTGGTTGCCCCCATCAGGCCAATTCTCATGAACGGCCAGCCGCCTGCGGCGGTTGGAGAAGCATCAAGGGCGTAGGTCGCTGAAGCCAGTCTGCACCTTGCTGAAGGCTTCCTGCAGCAGTACGCCAGCACTGGAAGCCATGGGCTCAGACATTATGCAGGCTATGCATAGTTTCAGGCACTCTTCCCATCCAATCCCTCGTAGGCAGCTGCGCGTCTTACCCGTCGCCGTATGGCGCGCAGTGAGCTGCTTGCCGATAACGGGAGCTCCAGGCCTTGGGGCAGGAGCAGCCAAAGCGTCTCCTGCAATGGGGGGAACTCAGAGAGGATTGAGAGAGATTGCTCAGATAGCCAGGCCTCCCCGACCAAGCCTGGACACATGGGCAGAGCTAATTCCCGATCGCGCATGCGCTTGAGCCAGGCGGCGGGCTCCGGCGCGGCGCGGGGCTGGCTGACCAGGTTGTGCCCATTGCTTTCAAGGGTCTGGTGCAACAGGGGTACCGCGCCCCGGTACGGAACCAGGATGCCATCAGCTGAACTGCTGGGCGCCATTAGCCATAGAGGGAGAGTGCCGAGCGGCTGCACGTCTACATCCCTCCAACGGGGTCGATGGTCAGGTGGCAATGCCTTTTCCAAACCCCAGGAACTAACGATGGCCCCATCCAAAAGTCCATACTGAACCAGCTCGACCCAATGGTCCGCTTTATGGAATCGCGATGGCGCAGGTTGTAGTGAGTTCTGCCCGCATAGCAGAGTCTGATGCAAGCTGTCGGTGCCGATCCGCAGGACCCCTTTCATGAGCCGATGAGCTCTGCAGGCGAAGCGGAGCATGTCCAGACAAGCATTTCGACCATGACGACACGCCCCTGATCTCCTGCCGGGCTCAAGTTCCAGCTCTAGCTGGAGTCTTCTCAGGCTTCGGCTCACAGTGGACTGATGCATGGCCAAAGAGTTGGCTGCTGCGTACTGAGAGCCGCTGAGCTCCAAAACATCCAGAATAAGGACATCCTCAAGAATTGAAGGGGGGACATAGGTCTTGGCAATGGCCGCTGCAGCAGCACGCGATCCCTGACTGGCCACGAGAGGGGCGGACACGAAGGATGTAAGCGGCCCAGCATCACCGCATCAGCAGCAAACAAGGCGCACTCACGTGCGAAAGACCAAGTCACCAGTTGTATTGGGGTCGAGTCTTGCCGTTCTCCCCAGCAGCATGGGCATAGAACGATGCGCGATCCGCATCATCGCGAAGATTAGTTACAATGCCGGGGCTTTGGGCCTGTCGCCATGGCCTGATAAGGGACGAAGATTGCTGCTATCAGCCGCAATCCGCCTCCCACACTTTGACTTCAATGAAAAGATTCGAATACAAGCATATCCGCCTCGACTACAAAGGACGTGGCATCACCCAGGAGATCAACCTGCTGGATATCGACGGCCAGCGAATAAAGGGATGGGGAAGCAGTTCAAATGTGCCTACCCTGCCCGAAATGTTTGCTGCACTTGGGAAGGATGGCTGGGAGCTCGTGAGCCATGTGGTCAATCAGGACAATACCGCCAATGGCGTCACATTCCACTACTACAATTTCAAACGAGAGATCGCTTAAGACGCACTCCCAGTTTCCAGGCTGCGTGGAAGCTGCGATGGTCTCGTTGATTCTGCGCAGTCGATCAAACCGGTCACAATGTCCCGGCCAGTCATCAATCAGCCATGACAGAGAAAGATCATGCTCGTTCCAGCCAAGGAGACTCCGGCGAGGATGCGCTGGGCAAGCCAGGCATGAAAAGAGAAGATGATCATGATTATGAAATTACTGGATTAAAGAGGGGGCTGGAGGACCGCCTGAGGGATCTTGATGCTCTCAGGCCAACCCCGGCTCAAAAGAAGACCATCCCTGATAGCGTGAACGTAGCTATCGATAGAGGAGCGGAGAATGAAAGCCGCGATAATTTTGAACGACTCCTTAGGGAAGGATCGAAAAGCTCTCGGGCCAAGAACGCAGGTCAAAGCAATGGCTGTATTCCTCTGCTATTGATCTTCTCATTCATCATCTCATTGGCCTTTCCGTTGTTCTGGGTTGTGTTTGTTTTGCTATTATTGGGAGCCCTTGCTTCTTCTGGGCGCGAATGGATGGGATGAGTAACTGGGGCCTTCGCCTCTCTCTGCCAATGCCCGAGCGGATACTAGGGTCTAATCTCTATTTGGTGTGGATTTTCGATTTCGATGTTTCTAGGCTGCAAAGCTTGTTGAAGCATGAGGAGCCTTATCCCTCGACCGCGAAGCTCGTTGAGAGTTTGGAATACCGAGCTCTGCTCAAGCAAGCTGCGATTGATCATCAGGGGGCAGCGTAGATTGAAAACCCCCTCTTTATTGCGTAAGCAAGCACTAAAGGCCTTTCCCTCTGCCACCTGTCGGGCGAAGTGGCGGTAATCGGGAGCCAAACCTGTCCCGTAATTGGCTGCTGATTCACCTCTTATCGAATCAGGCGCAGCGATTAGAGCGTGCTGTAGGCGATTACGATCTGGATCTGCCATTTCTGGAGAAATGGCGATCACTGAAGCTGGTAACGGTGCACTGGCGAGAAGGATTTCAAATTCTGGATGAAGCGACTTGAAGCTCTGTGGATTGCCAGCCATGGCACCAACATCGGCTTTGCCACTACGAACCTGCTCCGCGATCTCTGCTGTAGAGAGGTTGAGCGTGATCCTTGCACTCCGACCACGTAGTAAGCTCATTGGTATGTAATACTTGGTCGCCGAGAAGAAGTTACCGAGTGCAATCCTCGTCGTAAGACTGATATCCTTAATCCCCCGCAGGGGTGATCCCTTGCGAGTGAAGAGAATAGAGCGGTACTCCGACTCTTGGGGAACCATGCGGCCAATTGGCCTGTATCCAGCGACAAGTGCTTCCATGGAGACCACTGGGGAGAAACCCAGCAGGACATCCCACCGATGGGCTTTAAGATTAGAAACGGCCTCTTGGTAGGAGCGCGCTCCTACAACGCGTACATCTATTTTGTCTCCGCGCAAAGCTCTCCAGAAGTGGGCAGGCCGCAGGCGCGATTCAAGATATTGCTCAAGACCGAGGTAGCGCTCCAAGCGACGATCAGGATAGTCCTTGGTCGCACTGCGCAGATGGTCCAGGAAGGATTCGTCCATCTCGCAGTGGGCCAGTGGTTCCTGGCTCTGGTCGCTGACCAGATCAAAGAAGCGAAAGGCGAACCACTCCTGAAACAGAGCCAGGCTGCGCGGGCTGGGCCAGGACGCGGGATCTGTTGACCAGGACTCCAGTTCTTCGCAGAAGATCTCCCCATAGCCCTGCGCGAGAAGCTCAATGGCGTCTTATGCCCGCCTGGCTCCCGCAGGCCTGGGCCAGATCAGCGCCTCTCAGCTCCGCAGCGCTTCCCGCAGCTCCGAGAGTCCCGCGATCAGGGTGGAGGGAACGAGCGGTGAGGGCTCCAAACCCATGGGGGAGTTGGAGGGCTCTGGCTGCCGGTGATGCGACGTGGAGCGGGATCCCGCGCCCGCCGATCTGGCCACTGGCCCGCAACACCCGCTCAAACGCTCGGATGGAACCATCGGCATCGCACACCACGAAGTTGCGCGAGGCGCCGCTCGCTTGATTCGTCAGCGCCCGTTGTAGCAGCCACGGGTTGTGGCTCAGACGACTCCGCGCCCACGCTCACCCAGGACTGCTCCACCAGCAGGCCCAGCTCGG
>JBMSXZ010000121.1:0-7096 GCA_049426205.1 Cyanobium sp. | reverse complement strand
CGAAGGGGTAGATCAGGAACACAGCGGTGGCAGCAGCAACCGGAGCGCTGTAGGCAACGCAGATCCAGGGGCGCATGCCGAGGCGGTAGGAGAGTTCCCACTCGCGGCCCATGTAGCAGAAGACACCGATCAGGAAGTGGAAGACCACCAGCTGGTAGGGGCCACCGTTGTAGAGCCACTCGTCGAGGCTGGCGGCTTCCCAGATCGGGTAGAAGTGCAGACCGATGGCGTTGCTGGAGGGGATGACAGCGCCGGAGATGATGTTGTTGCCGTAGATCAGCGAACCGGCCACGGGCTCGCGGATGCCATCGATATCAACCGGCGGAGCGGCGATGAAGGCAACGATGAAGCAGATGGTGGCGGCCAGCAGACAGGGGATCATCAACACACCAAACCAACCGACATAGATGCGGTTGTTGGTGGAGGTGACCCACTGACAGAAGGTTTCCCAGCTCTGGGAACGGCCGCTGCGAATCGCAGTGGTCATGAGAGGAGTGCGGGTATGGGACCGGAAGGATGCACCCAGGGTTCAATCGGGGCGCCCGATTAACCTAGGTCTGTGGTGACTTGTCGCAAGGAAGCGCAAATAAACGTCCGCTTCTGAGACATAAGTTCATGAAGCCAGGCTTCCTCCGTCGAGCGGATCGCCGTCAAGCCGTGGCTTCTAAGCAGTTGTTGCGCAGACGGTTCGGCTTCGATGGCTGCCCCGGGCTCCGCGTCGGTGCTGCCCGGTCGAGCAGAGCCGGCATTGGGGCCCTCCGATCTCCCCAACGATGGGGCCGCAGGTCAGCCGCGACGGTCTGGACTCGCTGCCCCTCCTTCTCGCGCTCAACAGAGGGCGGACTGCTGCTCCCACCAGCGATGTCCCTGGCGCAGAAACTCCCCCCAGTCCAGCCGCTCCTGCTCGGCCGCTCTGGCCACCAGCAGCGGCGCCTCCCGCCTGATCCGGGCCAGATCGGGCTCCGCAACCCCCGCGGCCAGGGCGAGGGTGTCAGCCATCGCTCGTCCCACGACCCGGGTCAGATAGGCGGCGCTCAGGGCCTGCAGCGAGCCCCCCACCAACCAGGTGGCGCCATGCAGCTTCACAGCCGCCGCCAGGGCTTGGCTGCTCCACTCGACCACCCCCAGGGCCAGGGCCGCCTTGGCCAGTTCGCTCGCCGCGGCCCGCAGCTGCTCCAGGGTCCAGGGGCAATCCCACAGCTGGGCCATCTCCCGGACCATCAGGCCATTGGCGATCGCCACCACCAGCAGATCCAGGCTGGGCAGCGGCGCCAGCACCACCCCGGCGGCCACCACCCACTGGGTGCGGCGCAGCAGCCCCTGGGCCTCACGGCGACGCAACCGTTCCAGATCGGCCTGCCAGCGACCATGGAGGTCCTCGATCCGCCGCAGAGCGGTGCGCCCCCGCAGGCCGGCCCCCTCGCGCTGGATCCAACCGGCCAGGGGCGTCAGGGCTGTGGCCAGGCTGTCCAGCTCCCCGTCCCAGGGCAACAGGCGGTTCGGGTCCGCTCCGGGCCAGAGGCGCAGCAGCTCGGCTCCAGGATCAAGGTCTGGCCCTGCGTCGGACCGGGGAGCGGGTGTACGGAACAGCAGCCAGACCGGCTGGCCGGCGGGCACCGCCTCCAGCCAGCGCAGGTCCGAGGCCCGCAGCGGCGGGGTCAACTCGAACAGCAACACATCGGCGGCGGCCAGGCCCTCGGGCCAGGTCCAGTCGTCGCTGGCTCCGGCGAGGGGGTGGCCGAGCTGAAGCTGGAGGGGACGGCTGCTGCGCAGCCCCAGGGCCAGGGCCTCACCCAGGGCCGCGGGGGGCCGCTCGCCAGCGGCCACAGCGATCTGGAGCGGAACAGAGGCCCGATCGAGTTCCAGCCGCGCCAATTCCTCGCGGCGCCGCTGACACGCTGAAGGGTCGCCCTCCAGACGCTCGAACTGGGACAGCAGGCCTTCGCAGCGCCCGATCCAGCCCTGAAGATCCAGGGGTCGCCGGAAGGCCGGGGCCGCCGGGGACCGGCTGGAGAGGAGCCAGCAACCGCCGGCCAGGGCCCCGAGGCCCAGCACCAGCCCGGACCCCGGCGCCAGCAGATGGCTCACCCCATCGAAGGCGACGAGTCCACCGGCCGCCAGCAGAGCCGGACGGGTCCAGGCCGCCAGTCCCCCGACCCGGCCGGCCAGGGCGACGGCAGCACCGAGCACCGCCTCGCCCTGGGGGCGAACCGGTGGCAGGGCAGATCCCGATGAAGCATCCGACGAAGCGACAGAGGGGGGCATCGGCAGCGGGTGGAAGGGACCGCAGTCCTGAGGTAGGCGTTTCCTAGCTCAGCGGCCGTGCCCTGGATAGCCGCCAGTCGGGGGGAACACCGCTCCCACGGCTGAATGCCCATAGGGTTGCAGGGTTGTCGAGCGCGCCATGAGCCTCCGCGAGCCCCCGGAACCGTTTGCGGACCTCGGTGCCACGGCCGCCGCCGTGCCAGCCCCCATCGCCCCCCTGATCACCGAGCGCCACCGACTCCTGCTGCGCCAGGGCCTGGAGGCCATTCGTCGTGCCGACCGCTGGACCGGTGAGCTGCCGGTGTTTCTGCTGGAGCGCTGCTGGCTGCGGCTCAGTGCCGTTCCGGTCCAGGAGCTGGCGGCACGGCTGCCCCCCGATTGCAGTCGGGAGGCGCCCGAGCTGGTGCGCTACCGGGAGCTGCTGGCCCAGGGTCTCCCCCCCCACCAGGCGGAGCAGCTCTGCTGGCTCGACTTCGGCATGGAGGCCTGCCGGCAGGCCCAGCACCGCTTCTGGCAACAGCAGGAGCGGGGCAACCAGGGCTGGACCCTGTCGACCTACCTGGATCTGCTCCAGCACTATCGCCGTCGCGTCGAGGCGGGAAGCGACAGGCCCCTGCCGCTGCTGGTGCTGGCCCGCCAGGGGGAGCCAGCCGCCAGCGCTCGCCATCAGCTGGTGTGGTTGGGCCCGGAGCAGCGCTGAGCGGAGGGCCGATGCGCCACACTTGCCCCTGAATCCAGGCTGCGGCATGGCCGACGACACCCTCCACCCCACCTCCGATCAACCCGAAGCTGGACGCGGGCCGTCGCGCGGGAATCCGCGGGGTCCCCGTGAGGGCCGGGAGCCTGGCGGTTTCCGCATCCGCCTGAGCGACAACGAGATGCAGGCCGCCCGCGCCCTGCAGGAAGCCTTCGGCCTGCGTTCCACGGTTGCCGTGCTGGGCTTCTCGCTGCGCACCCTGGCGCAGCAGCTCGAGAACGGCCAGCTCGATGAGCTGGTGGCCCAGCAGCGCGCCCAGGCCGGCTCCCGCGCTCCGGCCGCTGGTCGCCGCGACGGCGAGCGCCGCCAGGGCCGGGAGGAGGGTCGCGGCGGCGAACCGGCGCGCGCCGCCCGGGCCAATCCCTTCGCCCGTCCCAGCCGCCCGGCACCGGCCGCCCCGGAACCGGAACCTGAAGCCAGCGCTGAGGCTGCCGAATCAGGGTCCGAGGACGGGAGTGAGACCGCCTTGGATCCATCGATCGAGGCAGCGGCCAGCTCCGAGGCTGCACTGAGCGTGGCCACTGCCGCTGAGGGCGACGCCCCTGAGGCCACCGCCACCAGCGAGGCCTGAACCGCCGGTGAGCGACAACGCGCGGCCACGGGTCCTCTCCGGCGTCCAGCCCACCGGAGCCCTGCATCTGGGCAACTGGCTCGGGGCGATCCGCAACTGGGTCACCTTGCAGGACAGCCACGACACCTTCTTCTGCGTGGTGGATCTGCACGCCATCACCGTGCCCCACAATCCAGCCCGCCTGGCGGAGGACACCCTCAGCACGGCGGCCCTGTATCTGGCCTGCGGCATTGATCCGCAGCGTTCCACGGTCTTCGTGCAGAGCCATGTGAGTGCCCACAGCGAGCTCTGCTGGCTGCTCAACTGCGTGACACCGCTCAACTGGCTGGAGCGGATGGTGCAATACAAAGAGAAAGCGGTGAAGCAGGGGGCGGATGTTTCCGCTGGCTTGCTCGACTATCCCGTGCTGATGGCCGCCGACATCCTTCTCTACGACGCCGCTCGGGTGCCGGTGGGGGAGGACCAGAAACAGCACCTCGAGCTGGCGCGCGACATCGCCCAGCAACGGATCAACGCCCGCTTTGGAGCCAAGGGACCCGATGGGGAGCGCCAGGCGATCCTGCGGGTGCCCGAGCCGATGATCCTGCCGGAGGGGGCGCGGGTGATGAGCCTCACCGACGGTCGCAGCAAGATGAGCAAGAGCGACCCCAACGAGGGATCGCGGATCACCCTGCTCGATCCGCCCGATCTGATCCAGAAGAAGATCAAGCGGGCCAAGACCGACCCGGTGATCGGTCTGGAGTTCGGCAACCCCGAGCGGCCCGAGGCCGACAACCTGCTGGGTCTCTACGCCCTGCTCAGCGGTCGCGGTAGGGAGGCGGCAGCGCTGGAGTGCGCCTCCATGGGCTGGGGTGCCTTCAAGCCGCTGCTGGCGGAGGCTGCGGTGGAGGCGCTGCGACCGGTGCAGGAGCGCTATGCCGAGCTGCGGCGCGATCCCGCCACGCTCCAGACGGTTCTCGATCGGGGTGCCGAGGTCGCCGATGGGGTGGCCCGCGCCACCTTGAAACGGGTGCGGGATGCCCTGGGCTTCCTGCCTCCGGGCTGAGGGGTCCCGGGGGGTGGCGATGGCGCTGTGGAATCCGGATCTGGACTTAACGGTGCAGCCCCGAACGATCAGCCCTGCTGATAAGACGACCTGCATTGGCGAACCCTGACAAAAGCCGATCCAGGGATCGGATCAAGCGTTCCGGTCGCTGGTCCCGCCTGGGATGGCCGCGAATGGCCAGCCCGCCCCTGCTCGGGAATGCACACATCTCTGGCGTTGTCCAGGCCGGTCGACCAGGGGCTGGGCGGCGATGCCCGCTGGGCAGCAAGGTCCTGCCCAGTTGTTGCGATTCTTTTTGCTGCTGTCCCCGATCCGATCCCAGGCCTCCTCCGCCTCAGCGGCCCGCGCCGGGATCAGCGCCGCCGGCGGCGCCCTCTGCAGCCTGGCCCTGGCGTTCTCCCTGCCGGTGTTCAGCGGCAGCCCCGGCAACCCCGCCCAGCCCAGCGTCCCGGGGATGGCAAGCCGCGCTCCCTCCCAGGCCGCCGCAGCCCAGCGCAGCAGGCTGCTCAGCAGCAGGCCGCCCAGCAGCAGCCTCAACCGGGCGCCCCAGGGCGTTCAGGAGGACGTGGGGCCTTACCGGATCACCCCCGAACGCCGCGCCCTGCTCAACACGATCCGCTTCGCCGAAGGCACCTGGACAGGCGGTCGCCACGACGGGTACCGCATGCTCTATGGCGGTCGACTGATCGCCGACCTGACCCGCCACCCCGAGATCACCGTCCAGTCGCGCTACACCAGCGCCGCCGCCGGTGCCTATCAGTTTCTGCCCCGAACCTGGCAAGAGGCGGCCCGGCTGCTGCACCTGCCGGATTTCGGGCCCGCCAGCCAGGACCAGGCGGCCCTTTATCTGGTTGAGAAGCGCGGCGTGCTGCAGCGCTTCGATCGCCAGGGCCTCTGCCAGGAGGTGCTGGCCCGGCTGGCGCCGGAATGGGCCTCGCTGCCCACCCGCACCGGCCAGAGCTATTACGGCCAACCGGTGCACGACGCCCAGGAATTGCTGCGCTTCTACAGCGCCCAGCTGGCCCGCCAACGGGCCTCCTCAGGCATCGCCCAATCGGCCTGAGCCGCAGCGCTCCGATCAGCGACTGGCCGCCTCTGAGGCCCAGGGATCCGTACCCTCACGGTTCGAGGTAGATCAACCGGCCCCGCTCATCGTTGCCCACGTCGAGCAGGTCGCGATGCAGCAACCGCTCGATCTCGGCCCGCAGCCCCTCGCTGTCGACACCCTGGGGCAGCTGCAGGGACAGGAGGGCATCGTTGAGGGTGAAGCCGGCCGCCCCACGGCTCCGGGCCAAGGCCAGCAGCTGGTATTCGAGGCTCGGCAGGGCCCGCGCTTCGGCGGCGGCCACCGCCTGCTGCAGCAACCAGGGCTGGTTGGCCTGCTCCACCAGGCGCGGAATCAACAACAGATCGACCAACTGCCCGATGCCCAGCAGCCCGAAGCTCAGCAGCCAGAGGCTGCCGCTGACGGGCTTGCGGCAATAGAAGCGATGGATGCCGTGGAGTCCCGGAAAACCGAAGGGGGCGCCGAAGAAACCCAGGGCCCAGAGCAGATAGGCCACGGCCACGCTGCGGCGCTCCGGGAGCAGCGCCCCCGGCAGAGCGGGCGATGACGGCAGGGGGCGGGCCACGGCGATGACGGGGAACGCTGGAATTCTCTCGGGTTGGCCTGCGTAAAGTCTGATCTCCCCTATCGGATTCCCGTGCCTGCCCCCGCGCCCGCCGCCCCAGAAGCCGCCGCAGCCGCAGCGCCAGGAACCGGAGGCGAGGCCGCCGCAGCCCCGATCGTCCTGCCGAAGACCAGCGAGAGTCCCGCGCTGCTGCGGATCCGCCACTCGATGAGCCATGTGATGGCGATGGCGGTTCAGAAACTCTTCCCCCGCGCCCAGGTCACGATCGGCCCCTGGACCGAGACCGGCTTCTACTACGACTTCGACCATCCCGAACCCTTCAGCGAGGCCGATCTCAAGGCGATCAAGAAGGAAATGATCCGGATCATCAACCAGAAGCTGCCGCTCGAGCGCATTGAGGTGAGCCGCCCCGAAGCCGAGGCCAGGATCAAGGCCCAGAACGAGCCCTACAAGCTCGAAATCCTCGCGGGCATCAGCGAGCCCATCACCCTCTACACCCTCGGTGAGGAGTGGTGGGACCTCTGCGCCGGCCCCCACGTGGCCAGCACCGCTGAGCTGAACGCCAAGGCCTTTGAGCTGGAAAGCGTGGCCGGGGCCTACTGGCGCGGCGATGAGAACAACGCCCAGCTGCAGCGCATCTACGGCACCGCCTGGGAAACCCCCGAGCAACTGGCCGAATACCAGCGCCGCAAGCTGGAAGCCCTGCGCCGCGACCACCGGCGCCTCGGCACCGACCTGGATCTGTTCTCGATCGAGGATGGGGCCGGCGCCGGCCTGGTGTTCTGGCATCCGCGCGGCGCCCGCATGCGCCTGCTGATCGAAGACCT
>JBMSXZ010000120.1:0-7315 GCA_049426205.1 Cyanobium sp. | reverse complement strand
AGAGCGCTGCGATCGCACCGCAGAGGTCAGGGGTTCGAGTCCCCTATTCTCCACTGTCCCCAGTCCCGCTCCGCTCCAGCCGCCTCAGCAGCGCCCTTGGCGTCGGGTCCGAGGCTGTGTTGGTGGCGTCGGGACGCGATGACACGGGGCGGTGACCGGCCCGCATCGGCTGCGCTGGCGGGCCTGCTGAAGAAGCCTGTTGGGAGTCTGGGGTGGGGTGCCGTGTTGGAGAGCCGGGGCGGCGGCGGGGTGCGACTGCAGTCCGGTGCCGATGGCGCGGCGGATCAGGTGGCGGCGGGCTGCAGGGCCGCAGCCACCGGCCGGGTGGCTGCCGCTGCTGAAGCGATAACCACAGGCCGGTCCATCGAAGCGGCGGCGACGGGGCACTGGGCCGTCCCAGCACCAAAGAAACATCGCTGGGGAAGCGACAAAAAGAAAGGATCGGGCGACCCGCTGGATCGGGTCGCGGGGCCCGCGCACGACGCACGCCAACTCCTCAACAGACCGTAGCGGATCGCGGCGGAAGGGTGATGGGGTAAAAGGGGAGGACTTAGGATCCGCAGCCCATGTCCCAGTCGAAGCGCGAGCAGGTGGTCAGTCACCTCCGTTACATCCGCCAGGAGCTGCGCGAGATGCACCAGGGCGTGATGGAGGATGGCCTGCTGCCCGAGGCTGGCGAGGTGCGGGGTGTGATGGCCCAGATGGAAGCGCTGCTGGAGCTGCTTGAGGGCAAGTCGACCCGCAAGAAGGAAGGGGATGCCTAGGGCGGCGGTCCAGGGCCAACGGGACGCTCTCGATTGCGGCCCATGGCCCTTGCCCGTCCCGGCACCGCTTGGTTTGCTGGGGCCGTTCCCCATCACCCCGCCCCCGGCCAGCGCCGCGGGCTTTTTTATTGGAATCCCCTATCGGTGGGGGGAATGGGATGGCAGGACCCCAGTGGTGGTGCCATGATGGAAAGGCAGGGTTCCGGGCCGGGTGATGGGGATCACCGCCAGGACCAGCTGCCCGCCTTGATGCTGGGCAGCCCGTCCTCGATTCGGCATCCGCCCTGCCCCTCTTGACTCTGGCATGGCCACCCGCCTCCCCTGGTCCAGCGACAGTCCACAAAGGGATCGACTGCTGGCCAGCACGTCCAGGCCCTATCAGCAGACCCGCTTCCAGCGCCGCATCGCCGACGCGGCCACGGCCCTGGAAACCTGGGCGATCAATCCCTGGCGACGCCTGTCGCTGCTCCTGATCGTGCTGCTCGCGGCCCTGATGGTGGGAGGCTCGCTGGCCAGCATTTCCGGAGCCCTGGCCTCCTTCGACCCGGTCTCCGCTCTGGTGGCCGTGCTGCTGATCGAGCTGGCCATCCGCCTGCGCCCTAACCTGCGCGCCAGCCGCCGCGACCGCCTGGTGCTGCAGCTGCTCGACATGGCTCGGCTGGGCCTGTTCTACGGGCTGCTGCTCGATGGCTTCAAGCTGCTGTAGCCCCCACCGACGGCCCCTGGGCGCCCCGATCACCAGCCGAAAGCAGATAGAGCAGGGCCATCCGGATCGGGATGCCGTTGCGCACCTGCTCTTCCACCAGGCAGAGGGAGGGGTCATCGAGCAGCTCCCCGGCCAGCTCCACGCCACGGTTCACCGGCCCCGGATGCAGCACAGGCACCGGCCGGCCACATAGCTCCAGACGGCGGTGGCTGAGCCCATAGCGGCGGTGGTAGCTCTCGGCACTGGTGATCAGCTGCTGCTGCATCCGCTCCTTCTGCAGCCGCAGGGTCATCACCGCATCGGCGCCCGGCAGGGCTTCCTCCAGGCTGCGCACCAGCTCCAGCGAACCCCGCTGGGGGACCGGATCGTGGTCCTGGCCAGGGGGCGGCGCCGCCGTGAAGGCGCGAAACCCCTCCGGCAACAGGGTCTCCGGTCCACAGAGCACCACCGTGGCACCGCAGGCGGTAAGGGCCCAGAGATTGGAGCGGGCAACCCGGGAGTGGAGCACGTCGCCGACGATTACGACGCGGCGTCCCCGCAGGGCCTCGGGCGTCGGGGCGTCCGGCGCGAAATGGCGGGCGAGGGTGAACAGATCGAGCAGCCCCTGGCTCGGGTGGCTGTGGAGGCCATCACCGGCGTTGAGCACCGCCACCGATTCGCCGCTGCGCTCGAGGGCGCGGGCCAGGCTCCAGGGCACCCCGGCGCAGCGATGGCGCACCACCAGCACATCGGAGCCCATGGCCACGTAGGTGCGGGCGGTATCGAGCAGGCTTTCGCCCTTGCTCAGGGAGCTGGAGGAGGGGGAGAAGCTCTGCACATCGGCCGAGAGGCGCCGGGCGGCCAGCTCGAAGCTGCTGCGGGTGCGGGTGCTGGGCTCGAAGAACAGGGAGGTCATCAGCCGCCCCTGCAGGGCCGGCAGCCGGCGGGTTCCGGCCGCCGGCATCGCCCGGAAGCGCTGGGCCAGCTCCAGAACCGTGGCGAAATCGGCGCAGGAGAAGGCAGCCAGGTCGATCACATGGCGGTGGGTCCAGCCGCTCAAGGCATCGGCGCGTGCATCCAGTCACAACCTAGGAGGCGCGGCCGACGGGGGCCACCAGGCCAGGCTTGGCGGCGGCGGGCGATCGCCCGGGGCGCGGCGACTGACACTGCGGCAGGGGCGCAGATACCAGCGCCAGGGCAGGTCGCGGGCCTCGCGGATGCCGATCCGGCCGGTGCTCCTCAGGGCCGCCTCCCCTTCGGCCGCCAGGCGCCGAGCCAGCCAGGCTGGACGGGCCGCCAGCCACAGGCCCTCCGCCTCGGTGGCCGGCCGGCCGTCATGGCGGCGGTCGATGCCGAAACGGCGGGCCAGCAATCCCGGACCGGCCGCCACCCGCTCCGGTTCCCCGGCGAGCAGGGCAGCCCGCAACAACACGCCGCTGGCCCAGTCCGGGCGATCGGTGACGACGTTGACGCAGTGGTGCACGCCGTAGCTGAGGTAGACGTAGAAGCGGCCGGGTTCTCCGAACAGGGTTTCGTTCTGGGGCGAACGGCGGCGGTGGCCATGGCAGGCCGGCTCGCTCTGGCAATAGGCCTCGGTTTCCACGATCACGCCAGAAAGCAGCGAGCCATCGGCCTGGCGGTGGATCAGCAGGCAGCCGATCAGCTCCGGCGCCACCACCTGGGCCGGCCGGCGGAAGACCCCGGCCGGCAGGCAGGGGGCCGCAAGCGAAGCCCCGGGAGGATCAGCTCCAGAGGTGGTGGAGCTGGTCGTGGACAAGGGATCCGATCGAGCTGCCGAGGGCCTGGCCCCCAAGGTTGCCATCGGTGAAGTGGATGCCACCCCAAATCCTTGAGAAACCAGACTCCTGGGCTGCCCCCATCCAGGTGTCCCAGGCGAGCGAGACGGTCTGGTCGGGTTCGTCGTAGGCGAAGCCGAGCTGGAACTGCACCTTGCCGCCGAATTCCGGCGAGTCGTAGAAGTTGGTCAGGAAATCAGCGGCCGCGGTGGAGAAGGTGCTGTGGCCGGACACGAATTCCGGAAACGGCGGCGAGTACCCACCAACGCTCTGATAGGTCTCCCAGTCGACTCCATTGATCATCTGCAGACCCTGACCGCGGCTATAGGCCTCGAACTGGGAGCCATTGCTGGGGTCGTTGTCGCTGTCCTCCATCAATCCCAGGCGGCTCAGCTCGCGCACCACCCGGATCGGCCTGGCGTAGTCGAACTGCTGTTTCAGGTTCCAGGCAGCGATCGAGGCGGAGAAGACCGAAGCGCCGAGGCCCAGGAAGAGCTTGGCGTCATCGGCCAGGCTGTTGTTGTGGAGCAGGGAGGCGTACTGACCGAACGCCATCCAGGTTCCAGCCGGGTAGGGGGTGCCGGCGCCGTTTTCCCAGAACTGGGCGATGCCCTTGTAGAGATTGCCCTCCGGAGCCGCGAGCTGGCGGCTGTAGGCCACCACATCATTGGCCTGCTCAATGAAGGCGGGGTTGATCATCGTGCCGATCAGCTCCGGAGTGATCCGCACACCAGGACCCTGGCCGTTGTCGTAGATCAGGCCGAGCTGGAGGTTGTAGGTGTCGTTGGCATCCAGCAGGAACGGCTCCGGACCCTTGGTGGTGGCGCTGAGGGCCTCAAGATCGGCGGAGGGAACCAGGTAGTACTGCACATCCCCCCAGAAGGGCGTGAGATAGGACTGCAGCGGTGTCGCTGGATCGGAATCGACCCCATACTCCGGCGTCCAGCGGTCGATCAGCTGCACCGACTCCGGCCCGCTGTTGACCGGCACGTAGGCCGGGGCATTGAGGGTGAGCGGATTGGTCAGGCTGGGCAGGGTCAGGCTGGAGCCGTCATGGCTGAAGCTATCGAGCACCTTCTGGGCAACGGCGGCGCTGATCTGCTGATCGAGGCCATTGAACTGGGCCAGCTCGGCCGGGGTGAAGCCGCTGAGGGTGGCCTGAAGCTGCTGATCGAGGCGGGTCAGCCCCGCCGAGCCCGCCTGGAGGCCGGAGAGGGGGCTGCTGAGCACCGCATGGGTGGTGCGGGCCACCACGGCATCGATCAGCCGGCTGGCCAGGGGGCTGGGGGCTCCATCGTTGCGGCCGCTGGCGGCAGAGGTCCCGTCCTCGTCCTCGCCCTCGTCCTCCGTTTCGGCACTGGCCCGCAGGAAGCGGCGGATCTGCAGCTCCAGATCCCGATCCCAGCGCCCAGCCCCGGGCAGGTTGGGGAGGCTGCTGCGGGCCTGCTGATCGAAGACCTGCCAGGCCTCGTAGAGCGCCGTGCCGAGCATGGCGTAGTAGCGGGCCGCGATCGTGGGACCGATCCGGTTATCGAGCTTGACGTCGCCACTGGACACCGCCTCGGTGGCGGCGCTCACCCAGCCCCAGGCCACGCTGGAAGGGGCATCACCAGCGGCGGGGACAACCTGGAGCACGTTCGTGGCGCCCACCTGGAGGGTGGGGCGCGGATCGGTGCGGGGCGCGACCGGCGGCTGGCCCTGCAGCACCAGATCGGCACTGCTGAGGGTGGGGCGATTGGCCAGAACCGCGAAGGGCACGGGGGAATCGATCGGACCGTTGCCGTCGGCGTCGTAGGCGAGGGTGCCGGTGCTGCTGTCGTAGAGGAGGCGCTCGGCGGCGGTGGCGGCGCTGACCACCCCGGGCCCGACCCGCAGGGCAGCACTGGAGAGCCGGCTGCCGGGATTGAGGGTGGTGAAGATGGCGCGATCCAGAACGATCTGGTCCTCGCCGGGGGTGAAATCGAGGATCGTGTCGATGTTGGTGGCGGCGCTGAGGTAGCTGTCAAACACAAAGCGATCGGCCCCGGCTCCCCCCGCCAACAGATCGCGGCCGCCGCCGCCATCGAGGATGTCGTTGCCGCCGCCCCCGAGCACGGAATCGAAGCCAAAGCCGGCGTCGATTTTTTCGTTGCGACCCTGGCCAACGATCCATTCGCTGCGGCCAGTGCCCTGGACCAGCTTGCGCTTGCGAGCCGGCGGCTCAGACCCCGCGACTCCGGCCTGGAAGCCCGCCGCCGTGGGGACGGACCAGCCCGGGCCAAGCAGCCCCGTGGCGCCGGACCCGAGCGTGATCGAGCCGCCGAAGCGGGCCCCGCCCCGTTGCCACTCCCACTCCTCCCCCGCGGCCAGGAAGCCGGCCACGATCGTTTCCAGGGATGCCGCGGCCGAGCTGGGTACGCCGCTGGCCGGCAGCTGGGCGGTGGCGGGCTGGCCATCGGCGGCAAGCGCCTCAACAAGCCAGCGCAGGGAGCGCTGGAAGCGGTCGTAGAGGGAAATCAGGGAATCATGGGTCATGACACGCAGCAATCAAGGGGGACAGGAGTGAACAAGGATGAGAACCGAGCTGCGCTGATGATGGACGGGCTTTCAGACTGGAGAGCCTGACCTTCGCCTGGAGAAAAGCCATCCAGGACGGCGCACAAAGCCCCATGATTGAACCCGAGCATCAGCCAAAATGCGCTGACGACATAAACCATACAGGTCGATTACATCAACCTGATCAGCCGCAATTGCAATAGAACTCTTAGGCGTTCCTACCACAGCTTGCCGGTTTTTTTTCTCCTCTGACGCCCTTCTTTGATTTTTCCGGGCCCACGCCACGGCCGCCACCCAGCCCAGCGTTGTCGCGATGGCCAGTCGTTCCGGCTCTGGCTCCGGCTCTGGCGCCTGCACGGTCTCCCGCAAGTCCCGGTTTCCAGACCGATCAGATCGGGCAGCCCTTCAATCCGGCGGCAGACTGATCGCAAGCCGTGATGATCCCGGGTGGCGGCAGCACGCCACCACCACCTCCCTGGATCGCCCCTCGCCAAGCCCCAGCCGTCTCGCACCATGGAACCTTCCGGATTGACTCTCGCCAGCGTGCTGGTGGCCACCAGCGGCTTGTTCTGCCTGGCCACCCTCTTCTTCGGGACGCGCGGCGGCTACTACGACAGCGACGACTACGACGGCAACGGCACCGCCCACTGACCAGCGGCAGGCCTCACAGGGGCAGGGTTTCGATCCGCCTTGGCTGCGGATGGTCGCTCGACGCACAAGGGCCCTGCAGGCGGCATCAGGGTTGTGATCGAACAGCCGATCGCTTCGGATGACGGCTCAGGGTTGGCCGAGCCGCTCAGCTTCCGGGCAGTCGCTGGTGGTGAGCAGCTCCTCGGCATCGGGGCTGGCGCTGACGCTGGCCAGGCGCAGGCTCACGGCACTGATCGATTCGAGCAGGACCGTCTCCTCCCAGCTGTGGTGCTCCTCGCCATCGCTCTCGTGGTAGCGCAGGGTCACCGCACCATGGCTCTGCTCCACCACCAGGGCCTCCTCGATCCAACGGCGCTGATCCCGTAGATAGATCCACACAGGGCGCTGCTCGGCGGCGCACTGGTCAAGCTTGCGGCTCAGCATCAGATCAGACCCGACCCCGCAATCCTAGGCAGATCCCTCCCCCTCCCTGTCCGTGATGAGCCGCTCCACCCCCCAGCACCCACCCGCCAGCCACCAGCCCCGCGAGGCGATCCGCCTGCAGTTGCGCACCTGGCCGGAGGTGGAGCACTACCTCCAGAGCTGCCGCGGCGTGATCGTGCCCCTGGGCTCCACCGAGCAACACGGCCCCACCGGCGCGATCGGCACCGATGCGCTCACCGCCGAGGCGGTGGCCCTGGAGGTGGGTCAGCGCTGTGGCGTGCTGGTCAGCCCCGCCCAGAACTTCGGCATGGCCGAGCACCACCTCGGCTTCGCCGGCACCGTCAGCCTCCAACCCGCCACCCTGATGGCCCTGCTCCACGACGTGGTGCTCTCCCTGGCCCGCCATGGCTTCGAGCGCATCTATGTGATCAACGGCCATGGCGGCAACATCGCCACCTGCC
>JBMSXZ010000119.1:0-7447 GCA_049426205.1 Cyanobium sp. | reverse complement strand
CCCTGGCCCTGCTGGTGTTTGAGCGCCAGAAGACCGGTGACATCGTGCAGGGTCTGCCCCGTATTGAGGAGCTGCTCGAAGCCCGTCGTCCGCGGGAATCAGCCGTGCTCTGCCGCAAGGCCGGCACCGTGGAGATCAAGCAGGGCGAAGACGACGATTCCGTGGCCGTCACCGTGATCGAAGGTGATGACGCCATCACCGAATACCCGATCCTGTTGGGCCGCAACGTGATGGTGAGTGATAGCCAGCAGGTGAGCGCCGGTGAACTGCTCACCGATGGTCCGATCAACCCCCACGAGCTGCTCGAGTGCTTCTTCGAAGACCTGCGCAGCCGCAAGCCCACCCTGGAAGCGGCGATGGAGGCCATCTCCAAGCTGCAGTTCCGCCTGGTGCAGGAAGTGCAGAACGTCTACAAGTCCCAGGGCGTCACCATCGATGACAAGCACATCGAGGTGATCGTGCGCCAGATGACCAGCAAGGTGCGCATCGAGGATGCCGGCGACACCACCCTGCTGCCCGGTGAGCTGATCGAGCTCCGCCAGGTGGAGCAGGTCAACTCCGCCATGGCCGTCACCGGCGGCGCTCCGGCGGAGTTCACACCCGTGCTGCTCGGCATCACCAAGGCCTCGCTCAACACTGACAGCTTCATCTCCGCCGCCTCCTTCCAGGAAACGACCCGGGTGCTCACCGAAGCGGCGATCGAAGGCAAGAGCGACTGGCTGAGGGGCCTCAAGGAGAACGTGATCATCGGCCGTCTGATCCCCGCCGGCACCGGTTTCGGGGGCTTCGAGGAGGAGCTGAGGGCCGAAGCCGGCCCCCATCCCGACATCCTTGAGGAGGAAGCCGCCGGCTACCGGCGCATGCAGAATCTCCGCCCCGACTACACCGTCGAGATGCCAGCACCGGCCGCCTCCGCCGCCGTGCTCGATGACCCCTCCGAGGAGGACCTGGTGGCCACCCGCAGCCGCCATGGCATCGAGGCCTCGTCCAGCAGCTTCGCCGCCTTCACCCGTCCGGGTGTGGACGAGGGGCTGGAGGAGGAGCTGATCGCCGATCCCGCTGCCCTCGAAGGCCTCCAGGAAGAGGGGCTGCTCTCCGATGACTGACCGTTCCTCGACCGCTGCCGTGACCAACCGTTCTGCCGCCACCACCGCCCTGGGGACCCCGATCCCCACACCCTGGGTGCCCCGTTGGGGCTTCCATCGCCACAACGAGCTGCTCCATGGCCGTATCGCCATGCTCGGCTTCGTGGGCCTGGTGGCCGTGGAGTGGGTTCTGGGCCACGGCATCCTGATCTGGCGCTGATGGCCGCCGGCGCGCCTGCCCCCGCGACGGCCCAACAGCCCCTGCTGGGCCTCGGCGCCGAGGCGCTGCAGGCCTGGGCCGTGTCCCAGGGGCAGCCCGCCTTCCGCGGCCGGCAGCTTCACGACTGGATCTACAACCGTGGTGCCCGCAGCGTTGAGGCGATCACCGTCTTGCCTAAAGCCTGGCGGGCCGACCTGCTCCATCGGCCGGCAGGCCAGGCCTCGGTTGGCGATGGCTCGGCGGCCCTGGCGGCTGAGCCCTCAGTGCCGCCAGGCGATCCGGAACCCGGCCGCGCTTTGCTCGGTCGGTCGCGCCTGCTGCACCGCAGCGACGCCCGCGACGGCACCACCAAGCTGCTGCTCGCCACCGAGGACGGCCTCAGCATCGAGACCGTGGGCATCCCCTCCGCCGATCGCCTCACCGTCTGCGTGAGCAGCCAGGTGGGCTGCCCGATGGCCTGCCGCTTCTGCGCCACCGGCAAGGGGGGGCTGCAGCGCTCCCTGGCGGTTCACGAGATCGTGGACCAGGTGCTGAGCATCCGCGAGGCGATGGGGCGGCGCCCCAGCCATGTGGTGTTCATGGGCATGGGCGAGCCGCTGCTCAACAGCGAGGCCGTGCTGGAGGCGATCGCCTGCCTCTGCGACGATCTGGCCATGGCCCAGCGTCAGATCACCGTGAGCACCGTCGGTGTGCCGCGGACCCTGCCGCTGCTGGCGGAGCGGGCCCTGGCGCGGCTCGGCCGGGCCCAGTTCACCCTGGCGGTGAGCCTGCATGCCCCCAACCAGCGCCTGCGGGAGCAGCTGATCCCCACCGCCTCCGCCTACCCCCTGGAGCGCCTGCTCGAGGACTGCCGCCACTACGTGGCGGTCACCGGCCGACGGCTGAGCTTCGAATACATCCTGCTCGGCGGCCTCAACGACCAGCCCCACCATGCCGCCGCGCTGGCCCAGCTGCTGCGAGGCTTCCAGAGCCACGTCAACCTGATCCCCTACAACCCGATCGCCGAGGAGGAGTTTCGGCGACCCAGCCCTGAGGCCGTTGAGGCCTTCCGCTCCGCCCTGGCCCAGCGCCACATCGCCGTCAGCGTCCGCACCAGCCGCGGCCTCGATGCCGACGCGGCCTGCGGCCAGCTGCGGCGGCGTCTGAACCTGCGCTGATGAGGGTCCGTGCAACCTATTCCCGCTGGAGTGGAGGCTCTGGAGAGGATTTAATTCTGCTAAAATGGTTTTTTTAAATTTAGCCAGAGGCACAGGGGGCGTTCATGGGCTCAATCCTTGAGAAGATACTCTGGAAGATCGGGTTTTATGGCCCTATTCCCTCGCCTCCCATAAGGCCTGGCATTGGCGGCCCCTACGCCTATCCTCACGATCTGCCTCGTCATCAACCGGCAACACTGCAGCTCGATGATCACCCCTTTGAGATCGCCGACGGCTTTTCTTTTTATTGGATGCACAAGGAAATTTATCGCGACGAGATTTATCGGTTTCGATCCGAGAGAGATCACCCATTCATCATCGATTGTGGCGCCAATTATGGCGTCAGCGTGGCTTGGTTTAAACAATTCTATCCCGACGCGCGCATCATTGCAGTGGAAGCTGATCCCAAGATCTACGCTATACTTCAGCGGAACATTGAGAGAAGGAGCCACAACGGCATAACGCTATTGCAGCGTGCCGTAGCCAATGCTTCCGGAACCATTGCATTCCAGTGCATCGGCGCCGACTCTGGGCGACTCCAAGTCGAAGGGGCGAGCGGCGAGAAAGCAGATAGCGCTGTGGTGCACGTGGAAACGATCAGACTCGATGATCTCATTGCCAATGAGCAGGTGGATTTTCTAAAGATCGATATCGAAGGGGCAGAGACGGACGTGATCTGTTCCTCCCACAAGCTCGATCAGGTCAGCCAAATCTTTATCGAGTACCATTCCTTCATCGATGCCCCACAGCATCTCTCACTCCTGCTCTCGACCCTGGAAAAAGCTGGGTTACGTTACTATATCAACCGCATCTATGCTCCCACCAATCCTTATCTTCAGATCACAGACAACCAATCCATGGATCTGCAGCTGAGCATCTTCGCGACTCGCGCCTGATCAGGATCAACCTTGACCTGGCCGTTCACCAAGGGTAAGCTTTTATTCCTTCTCAGGTAGCGTCGCGACTGGGATCGAAGGCACCACGGGCCTCATTTTCGCCCCAGGGAGCGAGCCGCGCCAGCAGCAGGAAGCCTGGAATCGCAGCCGCCACTGTGAACAGGAAAAAGCCAGGCCAGCCCACCCGTTCGGCCACCACGCCGGCCGGCGCCGAGAGCAGGGAGCGGCTCATCGCGTAGACGCCGGAGAGCAGGGCGTACTGGGTAGCGGAAAAGCGGGGATTGCAAAGGCTCATCAGCAGCGCCACGAACACAGCCCCAACCATGCCGCCGCTGATGTTCTCCAGGCTCACCGCCGTGATCAATCCGACAAAACCTCCGCCGAAGCGGGCCAGGGCCCAGTAGCTGAGGTTGCCGATCGCGCCGGCCACGGCAAACAGCCACAGGGAGCGGTTCATCCCCAGCCAGGCAAACAGGGCCCCGCCCAGCACGGTGCCGACCATGGTGGCCGCAATCGCCCAGCCCCCCTGCACCACGCCGATATCGGCCTCGCTGAACCCCTGCAGCTTGAGGAAAGGGATGGCCATGGCGCTGAGCAGGCCATCCGGCCAGCGGTAAAGCAGCACCAGCAGCAGCAGCATCCAGCTGCGGTTCGGCCCGGCCCGGCGCAGAAACTCCCGGGCCGGGCCCAGCACCGCCTGGCGCAGGCTGGTGACCTGATGGACCACCGGCTGCAGCTTCGGGGCGGTGAGGGTGAAGGGAATCACGGCTGCCACCAGGGCCGCCGCCGCCAGGAAGGCCAGGGGCCAGCCATAGCGGTCGGCCAGCAGGAAGCCGCCGGCGCCCACGGCGAGCATCGCAGCCCGGTAGCCGAGGCTGGCGGCGGCGGCACCGGGGCCGCGCTCGGCCTCGGGTAACAGGTCGGTGCGGTAGGCGTCGACCACGATGTCCTGGGTGGCGCTGCAGACCGCCAAGGCCAGGGCCGCCACCCCGATCGCCGTCAGGCTGGCGGGATCCGTGCCTGGCCGCAGCAGCGCCATGGCGGCGATCAACGCCACCAGCAGCAGCTGCAGCGCCAGGATCCAGCCGCGGCGGCGGTCGGGCCAGGGAAGCGGCCAGCGATCCAGCAGCGGCGCCCAGAACAATTTGAGGGTGTAGGGCAGCTCGGCCAGGGGAATCAGGCCGATCAGAGCCAACGGCACCCCGCTGGCGGTGAGCCAACCCTGCAGCAGCTTGCTGCCCACCATCAGCGGTGTCCCGCTCGCCACCCCCTCCGCCGCCACCGCCAGCAGGCGACGCCAGGGCGCCACGGGAGCTTGGGGAGCGGAGCGGGTCATGGGGCGCGCCCGATGCGATTGGCGGCACCCTACGTGGGACTTCCAGCGCAGCCGCCGCATCGGCCGACCAGGCCAGGGGAATTCCTGTTGCCCTTGCTGACGCCCTTGCTGGCAGCGATGACGGCCCTGGTGATCGGCCCCTCGCCCATGGCCAACGACCCTGGGCCCTGCCATCGGCAGCGGCAGCGGCATGGCTCACGCCGCTCCCATTCCCACGGGAGAATGGCGCCCTGCCCCCGGCCTCTGCGCATCCATGGCGTTCTTCCGCTCGACCCTGCTTCCGGCCGCGATCGTGCTGCTGTTCGGCCTGGCCCTGTTCGCGGTCAGCGCCCGCATCTGGCTGCCGGGCGACATGGCAGCGCCAGCTCCGCTCAGCTGAAGTCCGTCCGGCCCGGTTCCGGTTCCCCGCCGACTTCTACGATCCCCCCACCTGGATCGCCCCATGCCGGACGAGGTCCTGCCCCAGCCTGAGAGCCTCCCCGCCGGGCCCCCTGTCCAGGGGACCGGTGACGGTGCCTCTCGCCCGGGTGCTGGCGCCCCGGACCTGCCCGAGCCCAGCGTCAACCCGGTTCTGCCGACCTGGACTCCGTTCCCGGAAAGTCCGGCCGAGCTGGTGCTCGACCCCGAGGTGCTGGCCCGCGAGCTGGCCGCCGAACTGCTCGGCGATCCCCTCGAGGAGCTCGATGCCCTGGAGACGGAGAGCGCCGATGTGGCCCGCGAATGCGACCAGGGTCTGCAGCTGCTGGCAGGCAGCCGCGAAGAGCGGATGCAGGGCCTGCGCATCTTCTGCGAACACCGCGACCCCCGCGCCATCCCCCTGCTGCTGCCGCTCCTCCAGGCCCCATGCCCGGTGCTGCGGATGAGTGCCATCTACGCCCTCGGTCGCAATCCCCACCCCCTGGCGGTGGAGCCCCTGCTCAGCCTGCTGGCCGCCGACGACAACGGCTATGTGCGCAAAGCCGTGGCCTGGAGCCTGGGCAACTACCCCGATGCTCCCATCCTCAACCCCCTGATCCGCACCCTGCAGATGGATGTGGCGGCGGTGCGGCTGTGGGCGGCCAGCTCCCTGGCCGATGCCGGCGCGACCGGTGCGGCCAAGGCCGATCCGGCCGCCGCCCAGCTGCTGCTGAGCCTGCGGATCGACAGTGAGCCGGCGGTGCGCAGCAATTGCGCCTGGTCGCTCGGTCGGCTCTACACCGATCTGGTGGAGCCTCGGCAGCAGGCGGTGGTGGAAGCCCTGCTCCATACCCTGCTCCACGATGGCGATCCCACGGTGCGGGATGAGGCCCGGCTGGCCCTGGAGCAGCTGGAGCGCCCCGAGGTGCTGGAGCGGCTCCAGACCCTGGTGGATGAGGGACTGATCGGCTGATCGCGCCAGTGAGGCCTCCGGCCAGACCGAGAGGCCAGGCCGCGCCCGTTCGCTGATCGGAAATCGCGGCTAGCATCCCCGCACCTTTGCGGCGATCGGGATGGCCCAGCGCACGATCCGTTTCCGCATCCGGCCCGATGGCCGGGTCGAGGAAACGGTTGAAGGCATGGCCGGAGCGGCCTGCGAATCCCTGACCGAGCGGATCGAGGCACGGCTGGGCACGGTCCAGCAGCGCCGCCAGACCTCCGAGGCTTTCCAGGCCGCCGAGGTTGCCAGCCCGCAGTCCTCCCTGCTGCGCGATTCCCTGGCCTGATCCACGGGCAACCGCCCGGTGGTTTGCCGCCACGCCCTGCGCTCCCGCCCCATCCCCGCCACCGCCCTCTCCACCCCTCGCAAGCCCACGTCCGATGTCGCACTTCAGCACCGTCCGCACCGAGCTCCGCGACCGTGAGGCCCTGGTTCAGGCCCTCACCGACCTGGGCCACACCCCCCAGGAAGGTCGCCAGGAGGTGCGCGGCTATCGCGGTCAGGTGGTGCTGGCAGATCTGGCTGTTCCCCAGGCCGAGGGCGCTGACCTCGGTTTCCGCTGGAATGAGACCACTGGCAGCTACGAGCTGGTGACCGACCTGGAGCTCTGGAAGCAGCCGGTGCCGGTGGAGCGCTTCCTCGCCACCCTCAACCAGCGCTATGCCCTGCGCACGATCCTGGCGGCCAGCGCCGCCGAGGGGTTCCAGGTGAGTGAGCAGACCAACAACCTCGACGGCAGCATCGAGCTGGTCGTCACCCGCTGGGACGGCTGAGGCTCCGGTGGCCCTGCCCCCCTCAGCGGCCGATCCCTCCCTGGCCTTCAGCGCCAGGCCGGTCGCCCCTGCACCGACCGGCCTTGAGCCCCTGCTGGGCGGATCGCTCCGGCAGCAGGCGGTCTGGGTGGATGAGGCGGTGTGCATCGGTTGTCGCTACTGCGCCCATGTGGCCACCAACACCTTTGTGGTGGAGCCGGAATGGGGCCGATCCCGCGCCATCCGCCAGGACGGCGACAGCACCGAACGGATTCAGGAGGCGATCGACACCTGCCCTGTGGACTGCATCCACTGGGTGGCCTATGAGGAGCTGCCCGCCCTGGAGGCCCGTCTGCAGGAGCAGGAAATCCTGCCCCTCGGTGTTCCGACCCCGGCGCGGCTGAAACGCACCCTGCCCCGGGCCACGGTCAGACCGATCGAGGCGTCGCAGCGGCCTTGAACCAGGTCCTGGCCACCGCCATCCCCCGCCGGCGTTTCGGGCGCACGGGATTGGCCATGCCCGTGCTCTCCCTCGGGGGCATGCGCTTCCAGCAGAGCTGGAGCGA
>JBMSXZ010000118.1:0-7568 GCA_049426205.1 Cyanobium sp. | reverse complement strand
GTTTTCCCACGCTCTGGTGGGCTGATGGTCATCGAGACGTTCCTCGAGGGACGGGATCGAGGTGGGGGTCCACCCCTGCATCGGCTTGCGGACACCCATAGGCAACCGCAACTGACGCTGTGGGCCCGGCGCCAACACCATGGAGGGAGTGACCGACCAGGCAGTGACGCGGGCGCCAGCCGCAGGGCAAGCGCCGAAGCGAAAACCCTTGATACGACTGGTGCTTTGGGCCCCACAGGGGGACCGCTGGCGGAAGTATAAAGGCCTCATCCAAAGCAATTCCGAGGCAAGTAACAAAGGTTCAATCCCTGGCCATCCCAGGCGGGATCTTGGCTCTCAGGGGCGATTGTTATCAACGAGATCACCCGCAAAGCGGCATTCACGCAACAGCTTTTGTCTCCAATCGTGCTGCTTTAGTGCCACTTCACTGCAGCGGCTCGCCGGGCCAGCAGAATGAAGCGTCATGACCTTTCGTCGATCGATCGTGCGCCGGGGGCACCATCGCCGCCGGCCCGGCTGCCCCGCCTTGGCCCATCTCGGCTGGGCGCTGCTGCTGGCGCTATTGGTGCTGGCTCCCCTGCCGGCACCGCTTGGAGGAGGCGGAGTGGCCTGGGCTGTGCCGTGGCCAGGCCGCGCTCCCAGCCTCCCCAAGCCGGCTCCCCGCCCGAGCACCCATCTCCAGGAGCAGCCCCCCCCGCTGGCCGTTCAACAGTTGCTCGCCGCCCTGGATGGCCGGCAGCCACAGATCAGGATTCTCTCGCCGGCCGATGACGCTCTTCTACCCGCCGGAGAGTGGGAGCTGAGCTTGCAGGTGAACGACTGGCCCCTGGTGGAGGCGGGTGCCCTGGGTCTTGGTCCACACCTTCTGGTGATGGTCGACGACCAGCCCCCGCTGCCGACAACAACCACCCGCTTGCGCTTGCCCGCCCTCGCCCCAGGGAGTCATCGCATTTCGGTGGTGGCGGCCCGTCCCTGGGGGGAGGCGGTGAAACAGCCCGGGGCCTTTGCGCAGGTGCGGGTGCATCGGGTGGCCGCTGATCCGCAGGGGCTTCCCGCAGTCGATGCCCCGCAGCTGATCGCCGTGGCCCCCCCGGCGACGGCCGCCGCCGAACCCATCCTCGTGGACTGGTTGATGCCTCAGGCTCCACTCCAGAACCTGCGTCCCGAAGACACCGGCTGGCGGCTGCGCCTCACGCTCAACGGCGACAGCGTGTTGCTCGAGCGTCAGCATCCACTGTGGTTGTCGGGCTGGAGAGCGGGCAGCAATGCGCTGGTGCTTGAGCTGCTCAACGCTCGCGGCGAACCCCTCAATCCCCCCTACACCAGCCAGGTGCTCGACGTGCAGCTGGACACCTCCGCGCCTACGCCGCGTTGGCGACAGGGCCCCCTGGAGAGCGAGGAGCTGGCCCAGCTGCTGGGCGAAGCCCCACCGCCGCCCATCGTGACGGAGCAGCCCATGGCTGAGACGGAGCAGCCCGTGGCTGAAGAGAGCCGCGATCCGGCGCCGGAGTCTGCCGACGGTATCGCGCCCAACACCAGCCCCGCCGACCCGCCTGCCGACCAGCCTGCCGACCCTGAGGAGCCCGCCATGCCACCCGAGCGCACCGCCCGCGATGAGCCGGTTGTGGCAGACGCAGCCGAGGAACCGGTAGAGCAGGGGAACAGGCCATGAGCCCCATCCCTCGCCTGCTGGCCTTGGGCTTCAGCCCCGCAGCCCGACCACTGCTCGCGCGGCTGGAGCGCAGTGGACGCATCGATGCGATCCGCTGGCCCGATGGCAACAGCGAACCCAGCGACACCTGGCTTGCCCGGCACTGGGGGGCAGCCCAGGCGGTGCTGGCGGTGGGGGCCTGCGGCCTGATCACGCGCCTGATCGCACCGATGATCAGCGACAAACACCGTGATCCAGCGGTGCTGGCCATTGATCCCCAGGGCCGCTTCGTGGTGCCCCTGCTGGGCGGGCATGCCGCCGGGGCGAATCAGCTGGCCCAGGAGATCGCGGCTCTTCTGGACGCCACCTGCGTGCTCACCGGCGCTGCCGAGAGCGAGGGTCGCTTACCCCTCGATGCGTTCGGCCAGGCTTGGGGCTGGCGCCGGGGTGGTGGCAACTGGGGCGATCTGATGCGGAGCGACGCCAGCCAGGATGCAGCCCGAGCCCTGCGGGTGCGTCAAGAGGCTGGCCAGGAGCGATGGCGCGACCTGGAGGGAGCCGCCCACCTGGTCACGGCCACCGAAGCCGTGGAGGCGGATCTGGTGATCGGTCCTGGGATCGGCCCTGGCTGCCGCTGGCATCCTCCCTGTCTCTGGCTTGGGATTGGTTGCGAGCGAAACACCAGCCTCTCGGTGCTGGAGCGGTTGGTCGACGACACCCTCAGCGCCCACCAGCTCGCTCCCCAGGCCGTGGCCGGGATAGCCAGCGCCAGCCGCAAAGGGGATGAACCAGCGCTTCTGGCGCTGGCGCACCAACGGGGCTGGCCCCTGCTCCTCTGGTCGGCCGCGGAGCTGGCCCAGGTGGCGGTTCCCAACCCATCGGCGGCGGTAGCCGCCGAAATGGGCACCCCCAGCGTGGCGGAGGCCGCGGCGCGTTTAGCGGCCGGCAACGCGGCCCCTTTGCTGGTCGAAAAAACCATCGAGCGGGCGCAGGGCGATGAGCAGGGTGCAGCCACGCTGGCCGTGGCCCTGGCCCACGAGCAATGGGCCCCAGCCAGGGGGGAACTCCACCTGGTGGGCAGCGGTCCTGGAAGCCTGGATCTGCTCTGTCCAGACGCCAGGGCAGCCCTGGCTGGCTGCAGCGTCTGGGTGGGCTACGGGCTTTATCTCGATTTGCTCGAGCCCTTGCGCCAACCCCACCAACTCCGTCGCGACGGGCGGCTCACCGAGGAGCGCCAGCGCTGCCGGGAAGCCCTTGATCTGGCCCGCCAAGGCATCAAAGTGGCCCTGATCTCCTCGGGCGACAGCGGGATCTACGGCATGGCTGGCCTGGCCCTCGACCAGTGGCTTGCCCTGGAGCCTGAGCAGCGCCCAGCGTTTCAGGTGCATCCGGGCCTGTCGGCCCTGCAGCTGGCGGCAGCCCGGGCCGGCGCTCCCCTGATGCATGATTTCTGCACGATCAGCCTGAGCGATCGGCTGACCCCCTGGGAGGTGATCGAAGAGCGCCTGAAGGCAGCGGCGGCTGGCGATTTCGTGGTAGCCCTCTACAACCCCCGTTCCGCCGGGCGTGGGTGGCAACTGCAACGGGCCCAGGGGCTGCTGCTGCAACACCGCCCTGCCCACACGCCCGTACTGCTGGCGCGCCAGCTCGGCCGAGCCGAGGAGAGCACCAGCCTGCATCAGCTGGCCGATTTGCCGATCGACCAAGTGGACATGCTGACGTTGGTGTTGATCGGCAACAGCACCAGCCGCCAACAGGACGGCTGGATGGTGACGCCGAGGGGGTATCCCGGAGCTGAACTGGGCTGAATCGGGATGACAGGATTCGAACCTGCGGCCCCTTCGTCCCGAACGAAGTGCGCTACCAAGCTGCGCTACATCCCGATGGGCTGAGCTTAAAGGATCGAGGGGTCGCGCCTTCCGTTTCTACAGTTGGGCCATTCTGCGGCTCCGCCATGAGCGCAAGCTCTGTGCCCGACCTTGAGGCTGGGAGCAAACCCGACTGGCTGCGGGTCAAAGCACCCCAGCGGGAGCGGATCGGCGCCGTTGCCGATCTGCTGCTGGACCTGCGCCTCAACACGGTCTGCCAGGAGGCCAGCTGTCCCAACATCGGAGAGTGTTTCGCCGAAGGCACGGCCACGTTTTTAATCATGGGCCCGGGTTGTACACGGGCCTGCCCTTATTGCGACATCGACTTTGACAGGAGCGTGCGCCCGCTCGATGCCAGCGAGCCGGAACGGCTGGGTGAAGCGGTAGCGCGTCTGGGGCTCAGCCATGTGGTGATCACATCGGTCAACCGCGACGACCTGCCCGACGGTGGCGCCAGTCAATTTGTGGCCTGCATCATGGCCGTGCGGACGCGGGCACCGCAGACGACCATCGAACTGCTGATCCCCGATTTTTGCGGCGATACGGGGGCTCTGGAGGCTGTGATGACCGCAGGGCCGGATGTTCTCAACCACAACATTGAAACCGTGCCGCGGCTCTACCGGCGAGCCCGCCCCCAGGGGAACTACGAACGCTCCCTGACCGTGCTGCAGATGGTGCGAAGCGGCTGGCCCAAGACCTACACAAAGTCAGGGCTGATGGTGGGACTGGGGGAAACGGATGACGAAGTGATGGCCGTGTTGGCCGATCTGAAGCGCCACCAGGTCGATATCGTGACCATCGGTCAATATCTGTCGCCAGGACCGAAACACCTGCCGGTGGATCGGTTCGTCACCCCCCAGCAATTCGCGCACTTCCGTCAGCACGGCGAGGAGAACCTGGGCTTTCTCCAGGTGGTCAGCAGCCCACTCACCCGCAGCAGCTATCACGCCGGAGAGGTGCGACGGCTGATGCGGGACTTTCCCCGCTGAGGGCGACGGCTCAGGCCACCACCGCCTCCCGCTCCGCCAGGCCCATGGCCATCCGCTCGCTCGGGGGCACCAGCACCCGGAAGCGGGGCAGCCAGCCGCCCCAGTCGGCCAGGATGGAGGCAGCGCGCTCACTACCGGTGTGCTCTAAATGGGCATCCAGCAGCCCCCGCAGTAGTTGTTCCTGTTCCGTCGTGGTGATGGCCAGCATCTGCAAAGTCTCGGGATTGAGGCGGTCCTTCAGGAGGCCATCGTCGAGAAGGAAGGCCACACCGCCGGTCATGCCGGCGCCCACATTGCGGCCCGTGCTGCCCAGCACCGCTACCACGCCTCCGGTCATGTACTCGCAGCAATGGTCACCCGCACCTTCCACCACAGCGCGGGCCCCACTGTTGCGCACCCCGAAACGCTCTCCAGCACGCCCCAGGGCGAACAGCTCGCCCCCGGTGGCGCCATACAGACAGGTGTTACCAAGAATCACCTGCTCCCCAGGGGCGCGAACACCAGCGGGTGGAACCACGATGATGCGGCCTCCATTGATGCCCTTGCCCACATAGTCGTTGGCTTCGCCCACCAGGCGCATGCTCATGCCCTGCAGCAGAAAAGCGCCGAAACTCTGGCCCGCCGCGCCGGTAAAGCCGAGATCCAAGCGACCACCGAATCCCTTGTTGCCATGGAGGGCCGCGATCTCACCCGCGAGGCGAGCGCCCACGCTGCGATCGGTGTTCACGATGGTGAGCGTGCGCTCCATATGGCCATGCCCCGCGATCGCTGCCTGAACCAGGGGGTCGGCCAGCAGCTGATCTTCGAGGATCGGGCCGTTGCCGTGGGCTTCGGACTCGTGGTGCAACCAACCGCGATCGGCTGGGTCACCGGCAGGAGTGAGCAAACAGGAGAGATCGAGAGCGCGGGCCTTGGCCAGGGTCACATCGCGGACGGTCAGCAAATCGGTACGACCAATGAGATCCTCGAGCCGCGCCACGCCCAGCACACTCAACAGCTGGCGCACTTCCTCGGCCACATAAAGGAAGAAGTTCACCACATGCTCCGGCAGACCAGTGAAGCGTTTCCTGAGGGCTTCCTTCTGCGTAGCAACCCCTACAGGACAATTGTTGGTGTGACAAACGCGGGCCATGATGCAGCCTTCGGCAATCATCGCCACCGATCCAAAACCAAATTCCTCAGCTCCCAGCAGGGCCGCAATCACCACATCCCAGCCAGTTTTGAGGCCACCATCGGCACGCAGCAATACGCGATCCCGTAGACCGTTATCGAGCAAGGAGCGGTGCACTTCGGTGAGCCCCAACTCCCAGGGGCTGCCGGCATGTTTGATCGAACTCAGGGGGGATGCCCCAGTACCACCATCATGGCCGGAGATTTGAATCACGTCGGCGTTGGCCTTGGCCACGCCCGCAGCGATGGTGCCGATACCGATCTCGGCCACCAGCTTCACACTCACCTTGGCGGCAGGGTGCACCTGGTGCAGGTCGTGGATCAGCTGGGCCAGATCTTCGATCGAATAGATGTCGTGGTGCGGTGGGGGTGAGATCAACGCCACCCCGGGTTTGCTGTTGCGCAGCCAGGCGATGTAGGCATCGACCTTGGGGCCAGGCAACTGGCCACCCTCACCGGGCTTGGCACCCTGGGCCACCTTGATCTCGAGCTGCCGCCCGCTGCGCAGGTATTCAGGGGTCACGCCAAAGCGACCCGACGCCACCTGCTTGATCGCTGAGCAGGCCGTATCGCCATTGCGCAGGCCAGCCAGGGTGGGCAAAGTTTGGGAATGACCTGCAGCATCCACATCGTTGAGTGTGTGGAAGCGAGCGGGGTCTTCCCCACCCTCGCCGCTGTTGCTCTTGCCGCCGATGCGGTTCATGGCCACCGCCAGCACCTCATGGGCCTCCCGTGAGAGGGCCCCGAGGCTCATGCCGCCTGTACAGAAGCGGGCGCAGATGCTCTCCACACTCTCCACCTGATCGAGGGGCAGGGGTGCAGGGGCAGGCTTGAGCTCCAGCAGGTCGCGCAGGGCCGTGACCGGGCGGTTCTCCAGCAGGGTCTTGTAGGTGGAGAAGTGGTCGTAGCCGGGTCCCGCCTCCACTGCCGCATGCAGGGCCTTGGCCATCTCTGGGCTGTTGAGGTGGTACTCCCCACCGGTGCGGTACTGCACGAAGCCCATGAACTCGAGCTTGGTGCGGTTGAGTTCGGGGAAGGCCTTGGCGTGGAAGCTGAGGGTTTCGCTGGCCAGTTCGCTCAGGCTCAGGCCCGCCACACGGCTGGTGGTGCCCTTGAACGCCAGTTCGATCAGGTCGGCGCCGATGCCGATCGCCTCGAAGATCTGCGCGCCGTGGTAGCTGGCGAGCAGCGAAATACCGATCTTGGAGAGGATCTTGCGCAGGCCATCCTCGAGGGCCTTGCGCACATTGGCCTGCACCAGATCCGGCGTGAGGGCGGGCAGCTTGCCGCGCTCGATGTTGGTTTGCACCTTGGGCTGCGCCAGCCAGTGGCGGGCCGTTTCCCAGGTGAGCCAGGGGCAGACGGCACTGGCGCCGTAGCCGATCAGGCAGGCGAGATGGTGGGTGCTCCAGCACTGGGCCGTTTCCACCACCAGCGAAGCCTCAAGCCGCAGCCCGAGGTTGAGCAGATGGTGGTGCACCGCCCCCACCGCCAGCAGGGGTGGGATGTAGGTGGTGGTGGCATTGATGCCGAGGGGCTCCCCGCTGGCATCGGTGCGATCGCTGAGCACCAGGATCCTGGAACCGCCGCGCACGACCTGCTCCGCCGCCGCCCGCAGGCGATCAAGGGCCGCCTCCAGGCCCGCCGGGCCATCGGTCACCGCAAACAGGGTCGAGAGGGTGGCCAGGGGGAGGCCCTGCTGGCCGAGGGCCGCCAGCTCGGCCTCATTGAGAATCGGGCTGCCAAGGTGCAGCACCCCGGCCGCCGAGGCCTCGGGGCGCAATGGGGAGCCCCGCTTGCCCAGATGCATCTCCAGGCTCATCACCAGCTTTTCCCGCAGCGGGTCGATCGGCGGGTTGGTGACCTGGGCGAAGCGCTGCTTGAAGTAGT
>JBMSXZ010000117.1:0-7584 GCA_049426205.1 Cyanobium sp. | reverse complement strand
ACTACCTGCGCCTGGTGACCTACGGGATCATCGCCGGCGATGTGACCCCGATCGAGGAGATCGGCATCATCGGCGCCAAGGAGATGTATCGCTCCCTGGGCGTGCCCCTTGATGCCATGGCTGAGTCCGTGCGCGAGATGAAGAACGCCGCCATGAGCATGCTCACCGGCTCGGACGCCGAAGAGGCTGGCTTCTATTTCGACTACGTCGTCGGCGCCCTCTCCTGAGGCTGATCTTCACTTCATCACCTGCCCAATCAAGCCGGATTCATGCAAGACGCGATCACCAACGTCATCAACCAGGCCGACGTTCAGGGCCTGTATCTCGACGGCTCCTCGATGGGCCGTCTGGAGAAGTACTTCGCCAGCGGTGAGCTGCGCGTCCGTGCCGCTGCCACCATCAGCGCCAATGCTTCGGCGATCATCAAAGAAGCGGTGGCCAAGTCGCTGCTCTACTCGGACATCACCCGTCCGGGCGGCAACATGTACACCACCCGTCGCTATGCAGCCTGCATCCGCGACCTCGACTACTACCTGCGCTACGCCACCTACGCCATGCTGGCCGGTGACACCTCGATCCTCGACGAGCGCGTGCTGAACGGCCTCAAGGAGACCTACAACTCCCTGGGTGTGCCCATCGGCGCCACCGTGCAGTCGATCCAGGCCATGAAGGAAGTGACCGCCTCCCTGGTGGGCCCCGATGCCGGCCGTGAAATGGGCGTGTACTTCGACTACATCAGCTCCGGCCTGGGTAACTGATCCCTGCCTTCGGCACACCTCAAGGATCTTCCCCATGCGCCTCTTCAAAGTCACGGCCTGCATCCCCTGCCCGGAGAAGACCCGTTCTCAGCGCGAGCTGCAGAACACCTTCTTCACCAAGTGGGTGCCCTACGAGAGCTGGTTCGCTGAACAGCAGCGGATCATGAAACAGGGTGGTCGCATCCTCAAGGTTGAGTTGGCAGCTGGTCGTCGCCAGCAGAACGTCGGCAACTGATCAACGCCATCTCCGCGACTCACCACCGCTCCCCTCCTGACAGCCCGGCCCATGCCGGGCTTTTTTTGGCGGTATGGCCCTGCTGACGGCGGCGGATTCACTCTCGGCGGCGATCAGCGACAAAAGCTCGACAAAGCGGCCTCGGGCACGGCTCAATGGGGACGCTTCGTCTTGGGCTCGGCGGTCTTGGCCAGAACTGTTCCTCAGAACCCGCGGCCCCATCGCAGGCCGACCGGTCCGGATCCCTTCCGGGACGATGGTGCTGATCAGCCGCTGGCGAGCCAAAAGCCGCAGGCGAGCACCAATGAGGCCCGAGCCAGCGCCGGCGTGTTACCGCTCCCCTGGGAGGTGTGGCCGGCGGAGACGCGCCTGATCGTGGCCCTCACCGCTCTCTGGAGCGTGGCCGGGCTGCTGATCCTCACCTCCGCCAGCTGGTGGGTGGCCGAACGGGAGGCCGGCGACGCTGCCTTTTATGTGAAGCGCCAGCTGATCTGGATGGCGGCGAGCTGGGGGCTCTTCTGGCTGGCGATCCGCACCAGCATGCGCCGCTGGCTGCAGTGGGGCTCCCGGGGGCTGCTGGTGGGCCTGCTGCTGGTCGGCGCCACCTTGGTGATCGGCAGCACCGTGAATGGCTCCAGCCGCTGGCTCGAACTCGGGCCCTTCCAGATCCAGCCCACCGAGCTGGTCAAACCCTTCGTGGTGCTTCAGGGGGCCGTGCTCTTCTCCCACTGGCGCCGCATTGCCCTCGATCAGAAAGCCCTCTGGCTGGGCATCTTCGCCGTCCTGATCCTGCTGATCCTCAAGCAACCCAACCTCAGCACCGCCGCCCTTTCCGGCCTGCTGCTCTGGTTGATGGCCCTGGCCGCCGGCCTACCGCTCACCGGACTGTTCGCCACCGCTGGCCTCGGGGGACTGGTGGGCACGGTGAGCATGCTGATCAATGAATACCAGCGGCTGCGCTTCACCTCCTTCCTCAACCCCTGGGAAGAAGCCCAGGGGAGCGGCTACCAGCTGGTGCAGAGCCTTATGGCGATCGGTTCCGGAGGCCTGATGGGCCAAGGCTTCGGCCTCTCAACCCAGAAGCTGCAATACCTGCCGATTCAGACCACTGATTTCATCTTCGCGGTCTTTGCCGAGGAGTTCGGCTTCGTGGGCTGTCTGATGGTCATCCTGTTTCTGATCGCCTTCGCTCTGGTCGGGCTGCGGCTGGCCCTGGCCTGCCGCAGCAACCAGCACCGTCTGGTGGCCATCGGCTGCACCTCCCTGTTGGTCGGCCAGTCGATCCTCAACATCGCCGTGGCCAGCGGTTCGATGCCCACCACCGGACTGCCGCTGCCGATGGTCAGCTACGGCGGCAATTCGCTGCTGATGAGCCTGTTCAGCGCCGGGCTGCTGGTGCGCTGCGGCCTCGAATCGACGGGGTTGGAAACCGCACGACCGCGGCGACGGAGGGGCCAGGTGGCCCCGATAAGCTGAACCCCTTCGGCCCAGACCTGGCCATGACCGGCCCCGCATCGCTGCTCGCCGACTGGGCCCGCAGCAGCGAACTGCTGCTGCAATCGTCCCTGGCCCACCCGGGTCCCCTCACCCTGGCCCTGGTGTTCGGCGGCGGTCTGCTCACCAGCCTCGGCCCCTGTTCCCTGTCGCTGTTGCCCGTGACCCTGGCCTACCTGGCCGGTTTCAGCGGTGAGCGCAGCGCCGCCCCGGGCCAGGTCAGCCCCAGCCTTCCCTGGCGCCGCAGCGTCAGCTTTGCCGCCGGCATCGTGCTGGCCCTGGTGCTGCTTGGTCTGGCCAGTGGCCTGCTCGGCAGCCTCTACGGCAGCCTGCCCAGCCAGATTCCGCTGCTGGTGGCCGTGGTGGCGGTGGCGATGGGTCTGAACCTGCTGGGGGTGCTGCGCCTGCCCCTGCCGGCCGGTCCCGACCCGGACCGCTGGCGCCGCCTGGTTCCAGCCCCCCTGGGGCCCCTGGCGGCAGGGCTGGCCTTCGGGCTGGCCGCCACCCCCTGCACCACACCGGTGCTGGCAGTGCTGCTCACCTGGATGGCCCAGAACGGGCGCCCCCTGACCGGCTTGCTGCTGCTGACCGCCTTCGGGGCCGGCCAGGTGGTGCCCCTAGTGCTGGCCGGCACCGCCGCCGCCAGCCTCCCCACCCTCCTGCAACTGCGCCGGGTCGGGCAATGGATTCCGCCGATCAGCGGCGTGGTGCTGCTCACCACCGGCGCCCTGACGCTGGTGGCCCAGCTGCCATGACCACCGCCAGCCTGCCGCTGCTGCGGCCCCTGGGACGTCTGATCGCCTGGATCGCCGATCTCCGCACCGCCATCGGCCTGTTGCTGCTGATCGCCATCGGCAGCGGCCTGGGCACAGCCATCCCCCAGCTCGAATCAACCGCCTTCTATCACCAGCGCTACGACGACGCCCCCTGGCTGGGGTTGCTGCGGGGCGACGGCGTGCTGGGCCTTCAGCTCGACCACGTCTACAGCAGCGGCTGGTTCCTGGCCCTGCTCGCCTGGCTGGGGCTGGCCCTGCTGCTCTGCAGCTGGCGCCGCCAGTGGCCGGCGCTGCAGGCTTCGCTGCGCTGGATTGATTACCGGGAGCCGCGCCAGCTCAGCAAGCTGAGCCTGGCCGAAACCGTTCCCTGCAACGATCCCGAGGCCTGTCTCGATCAGCTTGAGCAGCGCCTGCGCCAACGGGGCTGGCAGGTCCAACGTCAGCAGGGGCGACTGGCGGGCCGCCGCGGCGTGGCCGGGCGGGTCGGGCCGCTGCTGGTTCACGCCGGCCTGGTGCTGCTGATGGTCGGTGCCGCCTGGGGGGCCCTGGCCGGCCAGCGGCTGGAGCAGTTCCTGGCCCCGGGTCGGGAGCTGGAGCTGGTCGATCGGCGCGGCAACAGTCAGCTCAGCGTTGCCCTCGACCGCTTCACGATCCAGCGGGATCCCTCCGGACGACCCGAGCAGTTCACCTCCCAGCTGCGCATCCTGCCGGCCGCCAGCGCCGGCCAGCCGGAGCCTCCGGCCGAACCCGCCCAGATCAGCGTCAACCACCCGCTGCGCACCCGCGGCATCACGCTCTACCAGGCCGACTGGGCCCTGGTGGCCATCGACATCCAGCTCGGCCGCAGCCCCGTGCTGCAGCTCCCCCTCCAGCCCCTGCCCCAGCTGGGGGAACAGATCTGGGGACTGATCCTGCCGACCCGGCCCGACGGCAGCGATCCGGTGCTGCTCAGCGTCAGCGACGAGTCCGGACCGGTTCAGGTGTTCGGACCGGATGGAACGGCCCTGGCACAGATCGAACCGGGCGGCCCCGCGGTCGAGGTTCGGGGTCTGCCAATCCGGGTGGCCTCGATCCTGCCGGCCAGCGGCATCCTGCTCAAACGCGACCCGGGGGTTCCCCTCGTCTACACCGCCTTCGCCGTGACCCTGTTGGGAGGCGGCCTGAGCCTGATCGCCACCCGCCAGATCTGGGCGGTGAGCGAGGCTGGCAGGCTGCACGTGGGCGGGCTCTGCAACCGCAGCCTCACCGGCTTTGCGACGGTGCTGCCCCAGCTGCTGGCGGGGCTGGGATCGGAGCTGGGGGCTGAGGGTCAACAGGAGAAGGCCGCGGTTCAGCAGCTCTGACGCACGCCGTGGCTGACCCGGACCACCGTGTGCACATTGCCGCGGGGGTTGAAATCGGCCACCAGCTCCATCCAGGCCGGATCGGCGGCGGCAACCAGATCGTCAAGGATGCGGTTGGCCACTTCCTCGTGGGAGATGGCGCGGTCGCGGTAGCTGTTGACGTAGAGCTTCAGGGCCTTCAGTTCCAGCACCCTGGGGCCGGGCTGATAGAGCAGCCGCAGCACCGCGAAATCGGGGTAGCCGGAGAAGGGACAGCTGCAGGTGAATTCCGGCAACTCGATCGACACCTCGTAGGGCCGGCCCGGCCGGGGGTTCTCGAAGCAGATCAGCTGCGCTTCGGCGATGGCGCGCTCGCCGTAGCGGGGTGTGATCGTGGCCGCGTCCGCTGCCCCTGCGATCGGGGCGGTGGCCTGGGATTCAGCGTCCGCCGCAGCGGGGGAAGCGGTGGCGGCGGACGGGACAGCGACGGAAGTCACCGGACGCATAGAAACAGGAATCCTTCGACCGTACAGGAGCCGACCGGGCGGCGGCCGGGGCAGCGCTCCGGTAACAACCGTAACGACGCTGGCGGCGGCGATCCGGCGTAATAGGTCCCATTCCCCACCAGAGGGCTGGTCTGCGACACTGCTAAGCGAAATGCCGGCAGGTCCGCAGGTCGACCGCCACCGCCCCCATGAAAAAAATCGAGGCCATCATCCGCCCGTTCAAGCTGGAAGACGTCAAGATCGCGTTGGTCAATGCTGGCGTGGTCGGCATGACGGTCAGCGAAGTGCGTGGTTTCGGTCGCCAGAAGGGCCAGATCGAACGCTATCGGGGTTCGGAATTCACGGTGGAATTCCTGCAGAAGCTCAAACTCGAGATCGTGGTCGATGATGACCAGGTCGAAACGGTCGTCGATGCCATCCAGAGCGCGGCCCGCACCGGTGAGATCGGCGACGGCAAGATCTTCATCAGCACGATCGATTCGGTGTTAAGGATCCGCACCGGCGACCGCGACAGCGACGCGATCTGATCCCTGGAGCTGCCGGTCCCTGCACCTCGGCAGTGCGATCAACGGCCTGCCTCCTTCCCCGGGGGGGCAAGGGTGCAGGCCACCAGCCACTCCAGCGCTGGACGACTGGCCTCCACCACAAGTGGGGGGTTGGCCGTGATCGTGAGCCCGGCCGCGACCATCCCGGCCCCATCCATGGCCACAGCTGGGGCACTGGCCGGCCTCATCCAGACCAGATATTCATGGTTGCCGGCCGGGCCGGTGATCGGTGAGGCCAGGGCGGCGGCCAGCCGCCAGTCGAGGGCGGCGGCGGCGGCGATCACCGCCTCCAGCGCATCGGCATGGGCCTGGGGGTCCCGAACAACCCCTCCCTTGCAAACCCGGCCACGGCCCACTTCGAACTGGGGTTTGACCAGCAGCACCGCCTCGGCTTCGGGCAGCAACAAGCCGCGCAGGGCGGGCAGCACGCGGCTGAGCGAGATGAACGACACATCCGCCACCGCCAGATCGGGCCAGGGATCGGCGGGGCCGTAGAGGTCTGCGGGGCTGAGATGGCGCAGGTTGGTGCGTTCCCGCAGCACCAGCCGCGGATCGCTGCGCAGCGACCAGGCCGTCTGGCCATAGCCCACATCGATGCCGTAGATGCGCGCCGCTCCGTGCTGCAGCAGGCAGTCGCTGAAGCCACCGGTGGAGATGCCGCCATCAAGGCAGATGCGCCCATCGATCTGGAGCGGCAGGGCTTCGAGGGCGGCCAGCAACTTCTCGCCGCCGCGGGACACGAAACGGGGCGGCTGCTCCACCGCCAGCTCCTGCCCCGGCGCCACGGGCACCCCGGGCTTGTCGAGCACGGTGGTGCCGCTGCGCACCCGGCCGGCCCTGATCAGCTGCTGGGCCTGCTGGCGACTGGCCACCAGACCCCGCGCGACCAGCTCCAGATCAAGCCGTTGCCGGCCGGCCATGCCAGGGGATGCACACCTGTTGTTATGGAACCACAAACGAAACCGAACAAATCCCGCACCTGACAGGCCAGACCGGAGACCCAGCGGAGGATGGCAGCCAGCAACCGCGCCCATTCCTTCGATGCCCCCATCTGCCCCCGCCAGCGATGCGGCATCCCAGCCAGCGGCGCGGCCCGCGACACCAGGCCGCAGCGCGAGGCGCCGCCAGCCCCAGGACGACGGACGGGTCCTGGCCCTGCTCCGTCCCGGCAGCTTCGTGCAGCTGGTCGACCACCCCAGCGACCTGCCCCCGTTCCAGCTGATCCACTGCCGCGGCGGCCGCTGCTGGGTGCGGCAGCAGGCCTGGGGGGAGGGGGTGCAGTGGGAGGTGGCCCACCGACGCCTCACCTGGGCCGCCTGAGCGGTGGGCCTGGACCGATAGGTTGGGGGATCGACCAGCCACCCCCTCCGCCGCCTTGATTGAGCGCTACACCCTGCCCGCGATGGGCCGCATCTGGAGCGAGGAGGCCAAATTCCAGAGCTGGCTCGACGTGGAGATCGCCGCCACCGCCGCCAATGTGGAGCTGGGGCGGGTCCCGGCCGAAGCGCTGGAAACGATCCGGGCCAAGGCTCGCTTCGAAGTGGAGCGAATCCTGGAGATCGAGGCGGAGGTGCGTCACGACGTGATCGCCTTCCTCACCAACGTCAACGAGCACGTGGGCGATGCCGGGCGCTACATCCATGTGGGGATGACCAGCTCCGATGTGCTCGACACGGGCCTGGCCCTGCAGCTCAAGGCCTCGGTGGCCCTGCTGCGCCAGGAGCTGGACGACCTGGCGATGGCGCTGCGGGAGCTGGCCCGGGCCCACAAGAACACGGTGATGATCGGGCGCTCCCATGCGATCCATGGCGAACCGATCACCTTCGGCTTCAAGGTGGCGGGTTGGCTGGCGGAGGTGGAGCGCAACCGCGAGCGGCTGGAGCGGCTGGAGCGGGTGGTGGCGGTGGGTCAGATCAGTGGCGCCATGGGCACCTATGCCAACACCGAT
>JBMSXZ010000116.1:0-7617 GCA_049426205.1 Cyanobium sp. | reverse complement strand
CCCCCCCCCCCCCCCACTGCGGCCTGGGGTTCGGCCTGGGGTTCGGCCTGCTCCACAGCCTGCTCCACGGCCTGGTGCCCGGCCGGGCCAGGCACCAGGCTGAAGCGCCACACCGCCGCACAGAGCTCCTGGGAGAGGCTCGGGGCCGCCACCGGCACCGCCGCCACCGAGAGCAATCGGAACTCCTCCGGCAGCTGGGTGGCCAGGGCCTCACGGGCGGCCCCGGGGTCCACCGCTGCCGCGAACTCCAGATCAAACCACTCCCCCGCCCCCGCCACCCCGAGCGGCAGGGGCAGGGCCAGCTGCAGGCGCGGCATCGGGTGGAAGCCGCCGCTGAAACTCACCGGCAGGCCGCTGCGGCGCAGGGCACGCTCCAGCATCCGCAGGGTGTCGAGGTGGCTGATCAGGGCCAGGGAGCCGCCCTTGGCGAAGCCGAAGCGGAGGCGGGCGACCCGCTCGCTGGCGGGGGCACGGCGGGGCAGGGCCGGCGGCACAGGGGGCGGCGGGATCACCACGTTGTGCCCCAGCTCAGGGCCACAGACGCCGCAGCTGCTGCAGCCCTCGAAGGAGCAATCGGGCACCACGGCGGCGGCGAGGGCGCGGCCCAGGTCCTCGGCCAGCCAGGCCTTGCTGACGCCGCTGTCGATGTGATCCCAGGGCAGGGGCTGGCGGCAGAAGCTCTCCAGATCGGCGCTGTCCATCGCCTCGGCGGCGCTCCAGCCCCCCATCTCCAGGGCCCGGTAGCGACCGCCGAGGCCGGCCGCCTCGATCGCACCGGTCCAGGCCCGGTGGGTGCGCTCAGCCGATTCGAACCAGGCATCGAGACCGGCCCCGGCCCGCCAGGCGGCCTCGATCACCGGCGCCAGGCGGCGGTCGCCGCGGCCGATGAAATCCTCCACGGCGGAAAGCCGCACATCGGTGAGGTTGGTCTTGATGCCGCGCAGGCCGCGCAGGGCACCGCGCAGCAGCTGCTGGCGGCGCAGGAACTCGGCCGTGCTGACGCTGTGCCACTGAAAGGGCGTGTGGGGCTTGGGGGTGAAGTTGCTGATCGTGAGGTTGAGCTCCAGCCGGCCCAGATCGCGGCAGCGCTCCTGCAGGGCGCGGCAGGTGTCGGCGATGCCGATCACATCGGCGTCGCCCTCGCCGGGCAGGCCGATCATGAAATAGAGCTTCACCTTGCGGTAGCCGCTCTGCATCGCCGTGCGGATGCCGCGCAACAGCTCGTCGTCGGTGAGGCCCTTGTTGACGATGTCGCGCAGCCGCTGGCTGCCGGCCTCCGGCGCGAAGGTGAGGCCGGCCTGGCGGGTGCCGCCGAGGATGTGGGCGATGGTGGGATCGAAGCGATCGACCCGCTGGCTGGGCAGGGTGAGGGTGACATTGCGATCGGCGAGGCGGTTGCGCAGCTCCACCCCCACCGCCGGCAGGGCCAGGTAATCGCTGCAGCTGAGCGAAAGCAACGAGAAATCGGCGTAGCCGGTGCGCTCCATGCCGGTCTCGATCGCCTCGATCACCGCCTCCGGCTCCACATCGCGGGCCGGGCGGGTGAGCATGCCGGGCTGGCAGAAGCGGCAGCCGCGGGTGCAGCCGCGGCGGATCTCCACCGTGAGCCGATCGTGCACGGTTTCGACATGGGGCACCAGGCCCATGGCGTAATGGGGCATCGGCGTGGCGGTGCGGCGCAGGATGCGGCGGGGCAGGCCGGGCTCCAGGGGCTCGAGGCTCACCCCATCGGCGCCGGGGCCGTAGAGGCTGGGCACATACACCCCAGGCACCTGGGCCAGATCCCGCAGCAGGGCGCGGCGCGACAGCCCGGCAGCCCGACCTTCGGCCACCACCAGGCCGATCTCAGGCAGCAACTCCTCGCCGTCGCCGAGGGCGATGAAGTCGAAGAAGGCGGCGAACGGTTCGGGATTGCTGGTGGCGGTGGGGCCGCCGGCGAAGATCAGCGGCGGCGCCGCCGGATCGTCCAGGGGCAGATCACCGCGGTCGGCGGCCCGCAGGGGGATGGCCGCCAGATCGAGCATCGCCAGGATGTTGGTGCCGCCCAGCTCGTAGCCGAGGCTGAAGCCGAGCAGATCGAAACCGGCCAGCGGCCGGCGGCTCTCCACGGCGAACAGCGGCTCGCCGCGCCGGCGCAGCTGATCGGCCAGGTCGGGGGCGGGCAGGTAGCTGCGGTCGCAGAGCTGGCCGGGGATGCTGTTGAGGATGGAATAGAGAATGATGTGGCCGCTGTTGCTGGCCCCGACCTCGTAAACCTCGGGATAGGTGAGGGCCCAGCGCACGGCGGCCTCACTCCAATCGCGCTCCCAGTCCCGGCGGGCCACGCCGAGCTCGTTGCCGAGGTAACGAGCGGGTTTGCTGATGCCCTCGGCCACCAGGGCATCGAAATCAACGGGGGCGGAGCTGGGAGCAGCGACGGTCACAGGGAATCGCCAGTCCGGCGGCGGAGGCAGTCAACCGATCGTAGGCAGGGAGGTCGTGACCGCACCTGAACGAGCCAGAGCGTGGCTTGGACGGCCCTGGTGCCGGGCGCTGGCGATCAGGCCTTCATCAACCTGTCAGCTTGATTGTTTGACGCAACTGACGGCTGAATCCAACCATCGCATCGACACCGATCAACGGGAGAGGCCCAGGCAGGCGGGATGGATCTGGAGCGCTTTATTGAATAGCAACAAGAAGGTTCCCAGAACCAACAAGCGGAGAAACAGGAATACATTCAGGCCTCAGGGCGTTGCCGGCTGCGAAAACAGGACTGGAAGCAGCGTAGAGACTCCAGGCGGTGTTTCCAGTGGCAAAATTCTGATCAAACAAAATCGACGAAGCCACCACATCGCATCTTTTCAGCCTTCATGCATCACCCCCTATTCCTGCTTCGATGGGCGAAGGAGCAACCCAAGGGAGAGCCTACGGAAATTCCTGATACAATCTGGAAAACCGGAGGCGCACCGCTGCCATTGACCCCATTGAATGGATCGCCTTGGTATGCAAGCACGCCAAACACCGCTGGTCCAGATTTCAAGGTCAGCAGAGGATTGCCAGGGTGGCACACTGGCGGGTGGCAACAAGTCGGCGCACGACAAGCCCGGACAATAGGTGGGCGACGGCAATGGAAGCGCTGGATTCTCAAAGCCTCCATTGACAACAACATTGACAGCGTGAGCAGCGGCGCAATAAACGAGAGCGAGTGAAGCTCCTATCGAGGCCAAGCAAGACAAGCTCATGATAAGAAAAAATAATTCACCCATAGTTCACTGGCTCCGCCTTGGCTTGCCGATTCTGGGCCGTTTTGCGTACCGTCCAGAGGCCAGGGGCGTCCGGCGTCGCCACATCGACTTGGCCGGGCCTGGTGGTGTGTTCCTCACTGCCCTCGAAGCCGCGAGCTGCCGGCCTGCGCCCCTGACTTGAGCGCCGGCTCCGGACCGGGGGAGCCCTGTGAACCATGCAATTTTGCGCCTAAGCTGCATAAATGCATGGTTACCTCCCGAGAGAGGCCGGTGCGGCCCTGGCCAGGGCCCTGAAGCGGGCACCGGCGGCCCTGCTGCTGGGCCCCCGGCAGTGCGGCAAATCCACCCTGGCCAGGCAGCTGCTGAGTCAGCGCGACGATGCCGTGCTGCTCGACCTGCAGGACCGACCGGACCGCGCCCGCCTGCAGGAGCCGGAACTCTTCTTCGAGGCGCATCGCCACCAGCTCGTCTGCCTCGACGAGATCCAGCTGCTGCCGGAGTTCTTCAGCCTGCTGCGCGCTGAGATCGACCGGGATCGGCGGCCCGGACGCTTCCTGTTGCTGGGCTCGGCCTCCGGTCCGCTGCTGCGCCAGAGCCACGAAAGCCTGGCGGGCCGCATCGCCGAGGTGGAGCTCACCCCCTTTTTGCTGAAGGAGGTGGCGCAGGCCACCAGCTGGCAACGCCTGTGGCTGCGCGGCGGCTTCCCTGAAAGCCTGCTCGGCGAGGCAGAGGAGGACAGCATCAACTGGCGTGAGGACTTCATCCGCACCTTCCTGGGCCGTGACATCGCCGGCCTGCAGCTGGGACTGCCCCTTCCCCTGATGGAGCGTCTGTGGCGGCTGCTGGCCCATGCCCAGGGGCAGACCCTCAATGCCAGCAGGCTGGCGGGGGTGCTCGATCTGCGCAGCAGCCGCCTTCAACAGCTGCTGGCGGTCCTGGAGCAGACCTTCATGCTGCGGCGCCTGCCCCCCCTGGAGGCCAACCTGAGCAAGCGGCTGGTGCGCTCCCCCAAGCTCTACCTGCGAGACAGCGGCCTGCTGCACAGCCTGCTCGGAATCGAGACCTACGACGACCTGCTGGCCCATCCCCAGGCGGGCGAGAGCTGGGAGGGCTTCGTGATCGAGCAGCTGATCGCCGCCCAGCCCCGCTGGCGGCCCCACTTCCTGCGCACCAGCAACGGCGCCGAGCTCGATCTGGTGATGGAGCGAGGCCCGAAGCGGCGTGTCTACGAGATCAAGCTCTCCAAGGCGCCGCGCGTCTCGCGGGGCTTCCATGAGCTGGTGGAGCAGCTGCAGCCGGAGCGGGCGGAGCTGATCGCCCCGGTGGATCAGGCCTTCGAGGCCAGGCCAGGCATCTGGGTGCGACCGCCTCTGGAGGCCAGCGCCGACTGAGCGTGTGCATCGGCGCCATAGGACAATCCGGCGATCCGACTGCGCGCACGGCGCCCGAGCCCCATGGTCCTGATCAACGACAACTACCTCAAGCTCAAGGCCGGCTACCTGTTTCCGGAGATCGCCCGGCGGGTCAAGGCCTTCAGCGACGCCAACCCCGGAGCGCCGATCATCCGGCTGGGCATTGGCGATGTGACCGAGCCGCTGCCGCAGGCATGCCGCGACGCCATGAAGGAGGCGATCGAGGCGATGGGCAGCCGCGAGGGCTTCCATGGCTATGGGCCCGAGCAGGGCTACCTGTGGCTGCGGGAGGCGATCGCCAGCCACGACTTCCAGGCCCGCGGCTGCCAGATCAGCGCCGAGGAGATCTTCGTGTCGGACGGCAGCAAGTGCGACAGCGCCAACATCCTTGACATCCTCGGCAAGGGCAACCGCATCGCCGTGACCGATCCGGTCTATCCGGTGTATGTGGACAGCAACGTGATGGCCGGCCGCACCGGCGATGCTGACGGGGCCGGTCAATATGGCGGCCTCACGTATTTGCCGATCAATGCCGAGAACGGCTTCAGCGCCCAGATCCCCAGTGAACCGGTGGATCTGATCTATCTCTGCTTCCCCAATAACCCCACCGGCGCCGTGGCCAGCCGCGAGCAGCTCAAGGCCTGGGTGGATTACGCCCTGGCCAACGACGCCCTGATCCTGTTCGATGCGGCCTACGAGGCCTTCATCCAGGATCCGGAGCTGCCCCACTCGATCTATGAGATCGAGGGGGCTCGGCAGTGCGCGATCGAGTTCCGCTCCTTCTCCAAGAACGCCGGCTTCACCGGCACCCGCTGCGCCCTGACGGTGGTGCCCCGCGGCCTGAGCGGCAGGGCCGCCAACGGCGAGGCGGTGGAGTTGTGGGGGCTGTGGAACCGGCGCCAGTGCACCAAATTCAACGGCGTGAGCTACATCGTGCAGCGGGGTGCCGAGGCGGTGTATTCCCCCGAGGGCCAGGCCCAGGTGAAGGCGTTGGTGGCGTTCTACATGGAGAATGCCGCGATCATCCGCCGCGAACTCAGCGCCGCCGGCCTGGAGGTGTTCGGCGGCGAACAGGCCCCCTATGTGTGGGTGAAGACGCCGGCGGGGTTGGATTCCTGGGGGTTCTTCGATCAGCTGCTGCAGCGGCCCCATGTGGTGGGAACCCCGGGCAGCGGCTTCGGCGCCGCGGGCGAGGGTTACTTCCGCCTCTCGGCCTTCAACAGCCGCGCCAACGTGATTGAAGCGATGGGCCGGATTCAGAGCGCCCTGGCCGGCTGACGCGTTCCGCAGAGGTTCCGGCAGGAGCTCAGAAGCCAGGGCCGGATCGAGGGGAAGCAGGCTCTGCATGGCCTGCCAGCACAGGGCGGCCCCCGATCAGGGTGGCGCCGCTCCGATCTGTCTGGACCATGGTGCGGACGAATGGCATGGCATTCAGACCATCAGCCGTGCGCCTAACCAACGCGCTGCAACAAGCAGCCGCTGATGCGGCCAGCTGAACCGGCCAGCTGATGGCTGGCGAGGCTCAACGCACCAGCGCCAGTGAACCAGCAACGCTCTGCTGGCCGGCGCGGTCCCGCAACCGCTCGCAACCGAAACGGCTGCAGGCGGTTGCGGCAGAATGGCCATTGCCCCACCCAGCCAGCAACGATGCCGACGCCTTCAGGCCAGCCAGGTGGCACCGGCGCCAGCCCCGGCCGCGAGGGCGGCGCCTCGGTGCTGGACAAGGCCCCCGAGCGGCTGCGCAAGCCCTCGCCGCGCTACCGGGTGCTGCTTCACAACGACCCCGTGAACACCATGGAATATGTGGTGAGCACGCTGCGGCAGGTGGTGCCGAGCCTGAGCGAACAGGATGCGATTGCGGTGATGCTCGAGGCCCACAACACCGGCGTGGGCCTGGTGATCGTCTGCGATCTGGAGCCGGCGGAATTTTATTGCGAAACCCTCAAGGCCAAGGGGCTGACCAGCACGCTCGAGCCGGAGAGCTGATGGGGGCCGAGCGGGAGCGGCCCCGACCGCACTGGTGGGGCACCCTGCTGTACGTGCCGGTGCTCTACGGCCTGGGTTGGCTGGCCGCGAGGCCCCTGGCGGTGGCATTTCCCGGCTGGCGGCCGGACCAGGTGGATCTGGCGGGGGCAGGCCTGGCGCTGCTGCTGCTGCTGCTGACCCTGCCCTGGCGGCTGCGGCGAGCCTGGGGCTGCACCAGACCTTGGCAGCGTCTGGGGGTGCGGGTGGAGCCGAGGGCCGGGATCGTTACCTTCCTCAGCGGGCTGGCGAAGGCAGCCCTGCTGATGACGGGGGTGGTGGCGGTGGTGCTGCTGGGCGGCCTGGGCCATTGGACGGGTCAGCTGGGCGTGCCCCAGCTGCTCAACGCCCTGGCGCTGCTGGTTGGGGTGGGCTTTGCGGAAGAGCTGCTGTTTCGCGGCTGGCTCTGGGGTGAACTGGAGCAGATGTTGGGGGGCAGGCGCGCCACGGCGCTGCAGGCCGGGCTGTTTGCCCTGGTGCATCCGTGGTATCGGTTGCCAGCCCTTGAGGCGATCGGCCTGTTGCTCGGGCTGGTTGGCCTGGGGCTGGTGCTGGCCCGGCAGCGGCGCTGCGCCGGTGGCAGCCTCTGGGGAGCGGTGGGGTTGCACGGCGCCCTGGTGGGCGGATGGTTTGCGCTGCAGAGCGGCTTGCTGCAATTGGCGCCAACGGCCCCGGCCTGGCTGATCGGCCCAGGGGGCAGCGGCGCCAATCCGATCGGAGGGGTGCTGGGTTGGCTGGGCCTGGGGTTATTGCTGGGTTGGCGGCAACGATCCTGACTGAATCCACCCGATTCAACGACCCTTGAGAGGGAGAGGCTCGCTCAACCAGTCGGTACCGCTCCAGTCGATCGCGGTTCGAGCGTCGCCCAACTGGCTGTCCTGCAGCTGAATGCCAGCGCGGGACACTAGTGTGCCGTCCCGGAGATTTGCGAGCAAAGTCGCTGGAGTTTCTCCAGGATT
>JBMSXZ010000115.1:0-7712 GCA_049426205.1 Cyanobium sp. | reverse complement strand
CTCGCTTCTGGGCGACCTGCAGCTGGGCCTGGAGCGCCTGCGCCACCGCAGGAGGAAGACAGCCCGAGCGGCCGCGCCGGGCGGTGCCGATCAGGATTCATCCGCAAGCTCACGGAACAGGTGGAGGCGGAAGACAGGTAGCAATCCTGGGGGTTTGCCGCCGATCCCCGCCACACCACAAGGGCCATGGTTTGCCAGGCCATGCCCTCGCCCTCAACCTGGCGGTTGCCGATCGAACGCCAGGCAACCCTCCCTAGTATTAAGTGGAGTTGCTGGAGACGGCCATGGGAGCAGGCGTCACGATCCCTGCAATCCAGCCGGGCAGGAGCGACGTCCTCCGCCCCCATGCCCGCTTCAGCGTTGCCGAGTTTCATCGCCTGTGTGAACAACTGCCGGAGCGCAGGCTGGAACTGATCGATGGGGAGGTGCTGGAGGTGATCTCCAAGGGAAGCCGGCACACGGCAGTGGTGCATCGGCTGGCGCGCGCGCTCACCCATGTGCTTGAGGCAGCGCCTGTCGGTGACCTTGCGTTGCCCGGCCATGAACTGCGCATCGAGGCTCCCCTGGATCTGGGGGAACATCAGGAGCCTGAGCCCGATCTGGCCGTGGTGACGGCCCGTGCCGATGCCTGGCTTGATGCCCATCCCACCGCTGCAGACACGCTGCTGGTGATTGAAGTGGCTGACGCCAGCCTGGCCTACGACCTCGACACCAAATTGAGGCTCTATCAACAGGCCGGGATCACCAACTACTGGGTGGTGGATGTGCGGGAGCCCATGGCCTTCTTCCTGCTGCAGGGCAAGATGGAGCAAGGCTTGCTCACGGCCATGCGCGAGCAGGTCGAGACGCTGGTGGCGAAGCTGCGGGCTCTGGGGTGAGCGGCAGCAGCTGGCGACAGGCAGGGCTGCCGGCGTTGACGAGGCGGTCGCTTGCGGCAGTCACAGCGCCAGCCAGGAGTCCTGGACCCGCGAGTCGCTGCACGAGCGCGTCTGAGCAGGATCGGGATGCGGGTGTTCATCGACACCAACCTCTGGGCCTACCGCCTCGATCAGCGGGAACCGGCAAAGTCCGATCGGGTGCGGGGCTGGCTGGCGGAGCTGATTGCCGATCGTGAGATTGTATTCAGCATGGAGATGTTGATCGAGTTGCGCTCAGTGGCCAGCCGCAAACGCAAGCCACCCCTCACGGATCAGCCGATCAGTGCTCTCCTCAAGGCCCGGAGCGGCTTTGAGGTCGTCGGCAGCGAAGCCGAGCCGATCCTCGACGTTCACCAATCGGCTGCTGTCCGCCCAGGCGGAACGCAAACCGCCGCTGCTCGCAGCGCTGACACTCAACCGGCCGCTTCCCGCGCCCCTTCTCTGGTCGCGCGCAGCAGCCAGCCACAGCGGGGCCTCCCTTGACTCAGGCCTCAGGGGGGGGGGCCATCCCCTTCCAAGAGACGAGCAGATCCGGTGGTTCGATGGAGGGCCAGTTCGAGAACGGTTTCGAGGCGAATCACCCGGCCATGGAGGTCGTCGAGGCGGCGTTGCTGCTCCTTCATCAACGACGCCATCTCCTCCACCTTGTCGTTCATCCGGATCACGGTGGTCAGCGCCGAGAGGATGCGATCCGTGACGCTCATGGCTGGGCGTCCAGGGCAGCGCGCACATCAGCCAAGGCCGCATCCAGGATCCGTTCTGTGCGGCTGGTGCTGAGCTCCAGCTGCTGCAGGGCAGCTTCCAGCGCTTCCTCCTCAGCCAGGGCGCGGCTCTCGGATTGGGGGTTGCGGTTGGCGTAGGCCGATCCAGCCTCACGGAAAAACTGCCCGAGCGAGATCCCCAGGCTGTGGGCCCGATCGGCAAAGGCAGCCTTTTCCGTGGGTGTCATCAACACGGCGACCCTTTCGGTGGCACGTTCGGTGGCAGGTTCGGTGGCACGGTCAGGGATCATGGTGCCCTGTGCATGATCAGCACATCCTAAGGCGGCTGTGGCCCTGAGCACAGGCGAGCACCGGCCAGGATGGAGAAACCGGGTGCTGCTGGCCGCAGCCGCAGGCTGGAAGCCCTGGAGCCGGAACTCCCCGCACGAACGCATCGGATGGGGAATAGATCGAATCGCACGCAGTGCCCAGCCGCAAACGCAAGCCACCCCTCACGGATCAGCAGATCAGTCTTCTCCTCAAGGCCCTGAGCGGCTTCGAGGTCGTCGGTAGCGAAGCTCTGCTGATTTGATTCCCTGATCGCCCAGCCTGAGCCATGTCAGGGCAGGGCCGGCTGAAGAGCGGTGGAGGCGACCAGGTCGCCTTTGAACAGCAACGCTGCCTGAAGGGCTCTCGCCAGCCCTGCGGGCCGAGGTGAGCAGCCTGCTCGATCAGGCCGCCGCCGAGGTGGCCAACCTGCGCCAGGCGTTGCCCTCCTCCGACCCCAGGCAGCCGCTGCCGAGATCCTGCGCCAGGCCTTCGCCAGCCTCACCCCGTGCTGATCAATCCCGCCTGCCCTGTCGCCTGTCGCCTGTCGCCCCCTGCCTGCCTGTTGCCTGAGATCCTCCGCAATGCCTTCGCCAGCCTCGCCCTGGCCCTCGGATTTGCAGGCCTGGCCCAGCGTCCAGGCCGCGACCTCTCGCTGCTCGCTGAGCTGCAGCTGCGGTGGCAGCGGTTGACGCAGGCTGGATTGAGGATTGAGCGGAGCAGGGGCTCAGGGCCCCGCTCGGCCGATCCCGACGACTTCCAGCGGCTGACTGAACAGGCCGAGGCGGAAGACGCCCAGCACCGCGGGAACTTCTGAGCGGTTGGTCGGCAGAAACAAGCAGGGAGGCCGATCGTGGATCAAGCCTGCCCGATCTGGGGAGCGGCGCCCGTTGCCAGCCCATCCAGCCGCCGCCGCACCTCCTTGAGGTCCTGCCAGGTGTGCCACTTGGGACTCCCCTGCTCCTTGGAGGCGTTGCGCAGCAGATAGGAGGGGTGAAAGATCGGCATCAGCCAGCGGCCCGCCAGCCCTTCGCCCTCCCCCGCGCGCCACTGGCCCCGCAGTTTGGTGATTCCCCCCCGAATTCCCAGCACCCCCTCCAGGGCGGTGGCGCCAGTCAGCAGGATCAGGGGCGCATCGACCAGGGCGATCTGCTGCAGCAGGAAGGGGCGGCAGGCGGCCATCTCGTTGGGGCTGGGCTTGCGGTTATCGGGCGGACGGCATTTGATCACATTGCAGATGTAGGCATCGCGCTCGCTATCCAGGCCCACGCTGGCGAGCATGCGATCGAGCAGCTGGCCGGCCTTGCCCACGAAGGGCAGCCCCTGGGCATCCTCCTGGGCCCCGGGGGCCTCGCCGATCAGCAGCAACCGCGCTGCTGGATTGCCCCGAGCCACCACCACCTGCTGGCGCGTCGTCGCCAGGCCGCAGCGGCGGCAGGCGGCGCACTCGGCCGCCAGGGTTGCCAGGGCCGGATCGGGGTGGCTGGGGCTGGAGCTGCCAGGCCCCGGGTCTGCCGACGCAGGCGTGGATAGGGGGCCGTCGGCGGCGGGGGGCTGGGGCATGGGCTGCCGGTCGTGGCGCGGGCAACGGTCGCCGGCTCGGCTCAGGCGGCCGGATCGGGGTTGCGCCAGGGATCGTCCAGTTTGCGCGACGGCGCTGGGGTCGAGGCTGGAGGCGGCGGAGCCACCGGCATCGGTGCCGCGGCGGATGCCACCGGGGCCTGGGGCGGCGCCCCCAGCTCCGCTTCCGGATCAAGCCCCGCTGCGGGGGGCGCCTCGGCGGCCGGCCAGTCGCTGGACGCCCCGGGACCTGCCGCCACACCCTGCCCAGGGCCCGGTGTTGCACCCCGATCACCCCTGTCCTGCCCATCGGCCGTCGCCGCCGGGGCAGCAGCGGCCCCATCGCCGAGCTCCGTCCAGAGCTCCAGAACGAGCTCAGGCTCCACCAGCGCCTCCGGCGTCTCGTCGCTGGCCTCCCAGATGTCGGCGGCGCTCACCTGATACCCGGCGATCCGGGCCACGGCCGCCACACCCTCGGCATCGGGGGCGGAAGCGAGCACCCGCTGCAGATCGGCATCGCACTCCACCTGCTGCAGAAAGGCGTCGAGTTCGCCCCGCGGCGGCTCCACCGCCAGGCTGACGATCTCCACCATGCGCAGCACCTCGGCCGGTTCACCCGTCGCCAGCAGCAGGTCATCGCCGCTGACCTCGAAGCCCGCCGCCCGGGCGAGGGGGGGCCCCGCCGCCGCCTCGGGGGCGAGCGCCAGGGGCTCCTGCACGCCGGGTTCATCCTCCGCCCAGCTGAGGAAGGCTTCGAGTTGCTGCAGGGACATCGGCTTGGCCCGGGGCGCAGTCCCATGCCTAGCAAGGTTGGCGGCGGCCCGCCAGCCGGGACCCGGCTCCGCCGCGTCGGGGCTGTGGCGCTGCTGCGGAAGGGGGCTCGCTGGCTTCGGGGCCCGGAGAGCTGGGGCGGGCGAAGGCGCAGCCGCCGCAGGTGGCCGAACCCACGGCAGGCGGCAGGACCCACAGCGGTCGAGAGGACCCAGGCGGAAGGCAGGCCCCACAGCGGGCCGGCGGGGCCCTGGGCCTCGGCCGGCCAACAGCGGCCAACCCGCAGGGTTCGACTTGCAACGAGCGGCGCCAACAGCCCCGGATCGGGACTGGCATGGGGCAGGATGGCCGCTGAGCAAGATCCGTGCCCACGCCGATGCCGGCCCCGATCACGCTGTCGGCCCGGGCCGGAGCGCTTCAGCCCTCCCTCACCCTGGCGATCACCGCCAAAGCCCGCCAGCTGCGCAGCGAGGGCAAGGATGTGGTCAGCCTTTCGGCCGGCGAGCCCGACTTCGACACGCCCGCCTTCATCCGCCAGGCCGCCAGCGATGCGCTCGAGGCCGGCCACACCCGCTACGGGCCGGTCGCCGGGGAGCCGGCCCTGCGCCAGGCGATCGCGGCCAAGCTCAGCGAAGAGAACGGGGTCCCGACCAGCAGCGACCAGGTGCTGGTGACCAACGGCGGCAAGCAGGCCCTCTACAACCTGTTTCAGGTGCTGCTCAACCCCGGTGATGCGGTGCTGCTGCCGGCGCCCTACTGGCTGAGCTATCCGGAAATCGCCCAACTGGCCGGCGCCAGCGTTCAGATCATCCCCAGCACCGCCGCCAGCGGCTTTCGCTTCGATCCGGCCGCCCTGGAGGCCGCCATCACCCCCGCCAGCCGCCTGCTGGTGCTCAACAGCCCCTCCAACCCCACCGGCATGGTGCTCGGCCGGGACGAGCTGGAGGCGATCGCGTCGCTGCTGCGCCGCCACCCGCGGCTGCTGGTGGTCTGCGATGAGATCTACGAATTCCTGCTGGCACCCGGCCACAGCCACCACAGCCTGGCGGCCGTGGCCCCGGATCTGGCCGAACGCATCTTCATCGTCAACGGCTTCGCCAAGGGCTGGGCGATGACCGGCTGGCGGGTGGGCTGGCTGGCCGGCGCCCGCGAGGTGATCGCCGCCGCCAGCGCCCTGCAGAGCCAGAGCACCAGCAACGTCTGCACCTTCGCCCAGTACGGCGCCCTGGCGGCGATCACCGCCCCGCGCGACTGCGTGCTGGCGATGGCGGCGGAGTTCAATCGCCGCCGCCTGCTGCTCAGCAACGGCCTGGCCACCATCCCTGGCCTGGCCCTGCTCCCCCCGGAGGGGGCCTTCTATGCCTTCCCCGACGCCAGCGCCTGGGGCCTCGACTCGATGACCCTCTGCAACCGCCTGCTCGACGAACAGGGCCTGGCCCTGGTGCCTGGCGTCGCCTTCGGCGATGACCGCTGCATCCGCCTCTCCTGCGCCGCAGCCGACGCCACCTTGACCGATGGTCTGGAGCGATTGCGTCGCTTCCAGGCAAGTCTCTGAGCCCCCGCCCGCCGATGGCCGAACCGATCCCCCCCAAGCTGATCGTGTTGGGGGACAGCGGCGTGTTTGGGTGGGGGGATGGCGACCAGGGGGGCTGGTGCGAACGGCTGCGGCGCCACTGGATGGACACCCCCGCCGCCCCCGTGGTCTACAACCTGGGTGTGCGCGGTGATGGGCTGGAGCGCCTCGCGGCCCGACTGCCGGCGGAGGTGCAGTGCCGGGGGGAGCTGCGCCGCCAGTTGCCCCAGGGGATCCTGCTGGGGATCGGCCTCAACGACAGCGCCCGGGTCGGCCGGCCCGATGGGCGCCACCAGCTGGCCCCCGAGGGCTTCCTGCACGGGCTGCAGCAGCTGTTGCCCCTGGCCCGCAGCCTGGCCCCCACCTTCGTGCTGGGCCTCACCCCGGTCGATGCCGAGGCCATGCCCTTCGCCGGCGTGCTCTGGTACGACCTGCCCGCGGTGCGGCGTTATGAGGGCCTGCTGCAGGAGGCGTGCCAGGAGGCGGATGTGCCGTTTCTGCCGCTCCTCGACACGATGCTGGCCGAGCGGCACTGGCTGCGGTTGCTGTGCAGCGACGGTCTTCACCTCAACGAAGCGGGCCATGCCCTGGTCTACGAGCGGGTGCGGCAGTGGCCGGCGCTGCTGCGTTGGGCGGGTCTGGAGCGGGCCCTCCAGCTGACGCCCCTCTGAATTTCTCCCTGGGCTTCCCCACGGCTTTCGAGCCCCGCCACCGGGCCATGGCGACTGCAGACCTAAGGCCAGATGGCTGCCGAGACCTTCACCCGATCGGGTGAACCTCGATCCCGCCACCAGGGGATCCAGAGCCCTGGCCGCTGTTTTCAGCCTGAAGGGGTGTTCCCCGATCCCGAGATGGTTCGCACCCTCACCCGACCCGCCGCCGAGATCCCCCGCGAGCGCAACGCCAGGCTGTGGCGCCAGCTGGAGCGCCATCAGGACCTCAGCAGCCGCCTGCGCTGGCGCAATGCCCTGGTCACCGCCAATCTGCCGCTGGCTCGCAGCGTCGCGGCCCGCCTGCCGCAGCTGCAACGGGGCAACTACGACGACCTGGTGCAGGTGGCCAGCCTTGGCCTGATCCGGGCCGTGGAGGCCTTCGATCCGCAGCGGCGGGTCAGCTTCAGCAGCTTCGCCGTGCCCTACATGCGCGGGGCCCTGCTCCAGGAGCTGCGCGATCGCCAGGCCCCGGTGCGGATCCCGCGCCAGCTCTGGGAACTGCGTCAGCGGGCCGCCCAGCTTCAGGAGCGGCGCCGCCAGCGGGGCCAGGCCCCCCTCGACCGCCGCAGCCTGGCGCGCCAGCTGGCCTGCGCTGAGGAGCAGCTGCTGGAGGTGGAAACCCTCGGGGCGATCAGCCGGCCCCGCAGCCTCGAAGCACCGGTCGACCCCGGGGCTGGGGCAGGGGCGACCTGCCTGCAGGACCTGCTGGCCGACCCCCGCAGCCTGGAGGCGGCCGAGGTCGGCGAGGGCCGCGATCCGGAGACCGCAGCCGTGCCCCAGGACGCCGATCCCCAGGGGGCGATGCGGCGCTGGCTGCGGGAGCAGCTGGCTGGTCTGGATCCGCAACAGCGGGATCTGATCGAGGGACGGCTGGATCAGGGCTGCACCTGGGTGGAGCTGGGCCAGCGGCTTGGCATCCATCCCCGGATGGCCCAACGCCGCTGTGATGCCACCCTGGCCTGCCTGCGCCGCGCCGCCATCGCCTGGCGGGCCAGCGGCAGCCTCAGCCCGGCATCAGCGGCACCAGGAGCAGGGCCAGCAGCGCCGCCAGAAGGGTCTGCAGGCCATTGACCAGCTCATTGCTGAGCCAGGCCCAGCGACGCTGCAGGGTCGCCCCCACCAGGCTCTCCAGCAGGGTGGGCGCCCCGCC
>JBMSXZ010000114.1:0-7865 GCA_049426205.1 Cyanobium sp. | reverse complement strand
GGCCATCCACGAATTCGAAGTCGTGGCGGAACATGCCGATCAGGTGCTCCTCCAGACCCATCATCAGCGGGTGCACCCAAGTGTCGAAGATGACATTCGCGCCCTCCCAACCCATCTGGGGGGCGTAGCGGGCCGGCACGTCCTGGACGTGGAGGGGGGTGCTGATCACGGCGCAGGGGATGCCGAGTCGCTTGGCGCTGTGGCGCTCCATCTGGGTGCCAAGCACCAGCTCCGGCGCCGCCTCCGCCATCGCCTTTTCCACCACCAGGTAGTCGTCGCTGATCAGGGCCTCCAGGCCAAGATCCTTGGCGGCGGCGCGCACCTCCCGGGCCAGCTCGCGGCTGTAGGTGCCCAGGCCCACCACCTCGAAGCCCAGTTCGCGGCTGGCGATGCGGGCGGCGGCAATCGCATGGCTGGCATCGCCGAAGATGAACACCCGCTTGCCGGTGAGGTAGGTGGAGTCCACCGAGCGTGAGTACCAGGGCAGCCGGGAGGCTCGCTCGGCGGCGCAGAGGCCATCGGGCCCGATCTGCAGATCCTCGGGCAGCTCCATCGCGAGCACGCTGTGCAGCTCGCGCAGAAAAGCCGCGGTGGCGCCGATGCCGATCGGCACCGTCTTCACCACAGGCATGCCGAAGCTGCGCTCCAGCCAGCTGCAGACCGTTCCTGCCACCTCGGGATAGAGGCAGAGATTGGCATCGGCCGTCGGGATGCGCTGCAGATCGGCGGGGCGGGCCCCGAGGGGGGCCACCACGGTCACATCGACGCCGTGCTCGGCCAGAAGACGGGTCACTTCGCGCACGTCATCGCGGCAGCGGAAGCCCAGCAGGGAGGGGCCGAGCAGGTTGACCCGCGGTCGGCGTCCTTCAGCGCGCCACCGGCCCGGATCAGGTCTGGGGGTGCCGGGGGCAGGCATCCGCTCCTTGAGCAGGCCGCGCACCAGCTGATACAAGGTCTCCGCCGCCCCCCAGTTCTCCTTTTTCGAGTAGGCAGGCAGCTCCAGGCTCACCATCGGGATGCCGCCCAGGTCCATGCCGGCGGCAAGGGCGCCGGGCTGGTCCTGGATCAGCTCGGCGGTGCAGCTCTCCCCCACCAGCAGCGCCTCGGGCCGGAACCGCTCCACCGCGGCGGCGATCGAGCGCTTCACCAGCTCAGCCGTATCGCCCCCCAGATCGCGGGCCTGGAAGGTCGTGTAGGTCACGGGCGGTCGCCGGTCCCGGCGCTCGATCATCGTGAACAGCAGATCGGCGTAGGTGTCCCCCTGGGGGGCATGGAGCACATAGTGCACCCCTTCCATCGAGGTGGCGATCCGCATGGCTCCCACGTGGGGGGGGCCTTCGTAGGTCCAGAGGGTCAGTTCCAAGGGGGCCTGGGGAGAGGGGTTGAAGGGAAAGGGGAAGCGGAAGGTGGGGCAGGCTGCGGCCCTGGCGGGTCTCAGACGAAGCTGAGCAGGTCACGGCGCCGCAGGGGCCGGGCGAACAGCTCGGCCAGGTCGCCGGCCTGGTCGCAGCCATGGATCGGACTGAACACCAGCTCGATCGACCACTTGGTGGCGATGCCCTCGGCCTCCAGGGGGTTGGCCAGACCCAGTCCACAGACCACCAGATCGGGGCGCTCGGCGCGCACACGTTCCAGCTGCCGCTCCACGTCCTGGCCCTCGCAGAGACGGGTGCCGGCCGGCAGCAGGGCCAGATCGGCTGCCATCAGTTGGCGGTCCAGGTAGGGCACCCCGACCTCCACCAGCTCCATGCCGCATTCGCGGCTCAGGAATCGGGCCAGGGGGATCTCCATCTGGGAATCGGGCATCAGGAACAGGCGCTTGCCCGCCAGCCGCTCTCGGTGAGGCGCCAGGGCCCGACGGCCCCTCTCGACCAGCGGATCGAGCACTTCCGCCACCCGATCCGGCGCAATGCCAAACGCGGCGGCAGCCGCGGCCATCCAGGCGCGGCTGCCCTCCACCCCGAAGGGATAGGGGGCCTCCAGAAGGGTGGCGCCCCGGTGCACCAGAGCGCGTGCGGTGCCGCTCAGGAATGGCTGGGCCAGCAGCACCCGTGTGCCCCGGCCCACCGGGGGCAGCTCGCTGGAGCGACGGGGGGGCAGGCTGAGCACCCGCGACACCCCCATCCGCTCGAACAGGGCGATGAAGCGGTCTTCGACCGCGTCGGCCAGGGTGCCGACGATCAGCAGTTGCTCTGCGTCGTCAACCGGCAGCAGGGGCATCAGGGCCTTGAGGGCCTCATCCTCCCCCTGGGTGAAGGTGGTTTCGATGCCGCTGCCGCTGTAGTTGACCACGATCACCCGACCGCTGTGCTGGCGGTTGAGGCGCTCGGCGGCCTTGCCGAGATCGAGCTTGATCACCTCGCTCGGGCAGCTGCCCACCAGGAAGAGGGTGCGAATCTCGGGGCGCCGTTCCAGCAGCTCGCCCACCAGCCGGTCGAGTTCGTCGTTGGCGTCAGCCAGGCCGGCCAGGTCCCTCTCCCCCAGGATTGCGGTGCCGAAGCGGGGTTCGGCGAAAATCATCACGCCGGCAGCGCTCTGCACCAGATGGGCGCAGGTTCGCGAGCCAACCACCAGAAAGAAGGCATCCGGCATGCGGCGGTGCAGCCAGACGATTGAGGTGAGCCCGCAGAACACCTCCCGCTGGCCGCTCTCGCGGGCCACCTGGAGGCCCTCGGCGGGGTCGACAGAGCGGGCTGGGGCATCCGCGGACACAGGGGAGACAACCATGGGAAGAACAGAAGCCCGGCCAGATCGCTCACAGCTAGCCAGGGCGGGCCATGCCCTGACGAATCGCGTTACAAGATTTCGGGATCACGCCTTCCAGGCGCCGGACCTCTGCCGGTGGCCCGGGCCCGATCGCCTCAGAGCCGGCGGCGGAACCCCTCGCTGAAGGAGCCGCCGGGGCGCTCCGTCTCATCGGCCGTTCGGGACAGCTTCCAGACGTTGCGACCCAGGCGCCGGGCGGTCAGGCCGCCGCGCTGAACGGTCGGAGCGCCGGGGCGGGCCCCCAGCAGCTGGGTGACTTCGGTGGTGCTGAGCGGAGCTCCGGTCTGCAGGGCCAGCTGCACCAGCTCCAACCGCTGGCGCAGGGCGCTCAGATCGGCGCTGCCGCCATCGTCGTCCTCATTCCAGATCCAGGCCCGCTCCGCCCCAGCTTCCGCGAGTCGGCCCATCAGGCCCAGCCCGATGAAGGCCAGGGCCTGCTCCGGCTTCACACCCTGCTCCACCGCCTGGGCCATCCAGTCGGGCAGGTCGCTCGGGCTTGTCCGCCCCGCCATCGGTGCCATCTCCGGCGCCTGGGTGGAGGTGGAGCTGGTCTTTGAGGCCATGGCGGGACCGGCGCGAATTGGCCGGAAGGTAACGGCCCTGCGGGCCGCCGCAAGGGGCCGGGCCGGGCTCCGCGTCGGCAGGGTGCTGACGTCGGCTGGAGTGGCCCAGCCAGTTCGGCCATCCATCAGTCCCGGACGGCCAACCTCTGCCATTCGATCCGCTCGGCCGGGGAGAGCGGTTCGTCGTGGCCGATCCGCTCCACGATGGCCTGGAGAGAAAGCCCGGTGGCGGGGCAGAGCAGGGTCCGATCGGCAGGGGTGATGGGGCCCATAGCCAGCCCTGATCGTTCTGGCGCGGCGCCGGCGCTCGCAAGGGCGTTTTTGTCAGGGAGCGACGACCCTGGCGCCGTAGGATCCCGCCACCAACGCTGTTGTGATCACCTCAGGGGTCCGCGCCGCCGCCGACCCCCAGCCTCCAGCCCCCAGCCAACCCAGTCCCGGAGGTGAAGCCCGGCGCCCGATGGAATCCAATCTCCGCTACCTCTCCACCGAAGACCGGGCCACCAGCCGTCGTCGCTCCTCCCTGCAGGCCCGCCGCCCCCTCGTGACCGGCACTGAGGTGGGGGGGCTGCTGGGGAACGATGCGTCGGGGGCAAGCTGCGTGATCACCACCGACAGTGAGGGTCGGCGGTTGGCGCGTCAGAACAGTCAGGTCCAATCGATCGAGCTGCGCACCTATATCTTTCTTGATTCACTCCAGCCCCAGTTGGCCGCCTACATGGGCACGGTCAGCCAGGGGTTTCTGCCGATTCCCGGCGACGCCTGCCTCTGGCTGGAAGTTTCACCAGGCATGGCTGTGCATCGGGTCACCGACATCGCCCTCAAGGCCAGCACCGTGCGGCTGGGCCAGATGGTTGTGGAGCGGGCCTTCGGATCGATCGCGCTCTACCACCGCGATCAGAGCAATGTGCTCCACTCCGGCGATGTGGTGCTCGAGGCGATTGGCAGCACCGTTGATCAGCGCAGCCGTTGCCAGGTGACCTGGACCGAGATCATTCGTGCCATCAATCCTGACCATGCAGTGCTGATCAATCGTCAGAACCGCCGCGGTTCAATGATCCAGGCGGGCATGAGCATGTTCATCCTTGAAACCGAACCGGCCGGCTACGTGCTGATCGCCGCCAACGAAGCTGAGAAGGCTTCCAACATCACAGTTGTTGATGTCAAGGCAGTCGGTGCCTTTGGACGCCTCACCCTCGCGGGACGCGAGGGTGACGTGGAAGAGGCCGCCGCGGCCGCCATGCGGGCCGTCGCCCAGATCAACAACTGAGACCTGCCGGGGTAGCGCTGACGACCAGCTCGGGAGCAAGGGAAGGGCCCCGCTCGTGTTCGACGACGGCCTTCCGAGCGCTCCAGCAGACCGCTCAGGCCATGTCCGCACCAAACCCCGTTCCGTCGAGACCGAACAGTCGTCGCAGGCCGGGGGCCAGTTCTCGGGCTGCCTTGCCGCGGCTGCCGAGTCTGGCCTTGAGATGGGGTGTCATCGCGGCATAGCTGCAGCCCGCTTCGCGAACCCAGAAGATCGGGTCATAACCGGCGCCCTGGCCCTGGGGTTCCCGCAGGATCTGTCCGTGGCAGATGCCGCAGCCCTCCACCCTGATCTGGCCCGAGGGATCGGCCAGCGCCATGGCGCTGACGAAACGGCCGCCGCGATAGAGGCTGTCGGCGAGTTCGTGGAGCAGCCGCTGGATCTTCTGCGGATCGCTGGGGGCATAACGAGCTGAATAGAGGCCAGGCCGGCCGTCAAGGGCGTCGACTTCGAGTCCGGAGTCGTCAGCAAGGGCCCAATGGCCCGTGAGCGTGGCGACAGTGGAGGCCTTGAGACGGGCGTTCTCTGCGTAGGTGGCGCCCGTCTCCTCGATCTCGAGGTCCCGCGGCTGGGGCAGCACAGGAATTTCGACGGCGTCCAGCAGGGCGCAGATCTCGGCGATCTTGTGGGGATTGCCACTGGCGATCACCAGGGGCTGGCAGGGCTCGGAACGGGAATCAAGCTTCAAGCGGTCGCAGGGCAGCCGAGATCGCCATTGTGAAGGAGACCCCGTCCCTCCCGGTGGCGGGAATCCTGGAGTAACGGTGGTCAGGAGCCGATGGGTGTGGCGAATCTGAACCGTTGCAGCCGGTTTCGGCGCTGCTTCACCGTCAAACAAGGCTCAGCTCTGGATCTGGACCCTGAGCAGGGCCGAGTCGGGGACTGGCTTGGCCGGGAACACAACGGGGAATCGGTCCCGTCAGATGGGGCGGGGCTGGACGACAGCGGAAGCAGTGGCAGCAGGAGGGGGCTGGAGGGGGTGAGGCAGGACGGGTTGAACATTCCACCCCAGGCAAACGCTTGGGGACCTGCCTCGCCGGCAACAGTAGGTAGAAACACCGGAGCCCGCCGCAGCGGGCGTCAACTTTGAGGGAGCGCTGACGCCCGGATCGGGCGCGGCCCCTAAGTTGCTCGTAGTGAAGCGCCCCGGTGGAACGCGATGCAGTCGAGCCTGGTCCTCCAGAACCTGTTATCAGCACCGGTTCTCTTTTTCTTTCTGGGAATCCTGGCGGTGCTGCTCGGCTCCGATCTTGAAATCCCCTCGCCACTGCCCAAGCTGTTCTCCCTCTATCTGCTGCTGGCGATCGGCTTTCGCGGTGGGGTTGAGTTGGCCCACAGCGGCCTGGGGGCATTGGTGCTGCTCACAATCTCAGCGGCAGTGCTGATGTCGATCCTGGTGCCGATTTCCAGCTTTGTGATGCTTCGCACCCGCCTGGACCCCTACAACGCCGCCGCCGTGGCCGCCTCCTATGGCTCGATCAGTGCGGTGACCTTCATCACTGCCCAGAGCTTTCTGAATGTACTGAAGGTTCCATTCGATGGCTTCATGGTGGCGGCCCTTGCCCTGATGGAATCGCCGGCGATTGTTGTCGGTGTGGTGATGGCCAAGCTCACTGGGGTCAACGAGAGCCAGCGGGATGGAGAGGAGGCCCAGGGATTGCGTTGGCAGGAGATCCTGCAGGAGGCGTTTCTGAATGGTTCAATCTTTCTGCTCATCGGCAGCCTTGTGATCGGGTACCTGGTGGCGGCCTTCAGCCCTGCGGGGGTTGAGAAGATGGAGCCATTCACGGAGAAGCTTTTCTACGGGGCTCTCTGCTTTTTCCTGCTTGACATGGGCTTGATTGCCGCCCAGCGACTCCAGGACCTCCGTCAAGCCGGCCCCTTCCTGATCGGCTTCGCCGTCGTGGCGCCCTTGCTCCACGCCATGGTTGGTCTAGGGATCTCGCGATTGCTCGGTCTTAATCAGGGTGATGCCTTGCTGTTCATGGTTCTGTGTGCCAGCGCCTCCTACATCGCGGTACCGGCGGCAATGCGCATGACCGTTCCTCAGGCCAATCCATCGCTTTACATCTCAACATCTCTTGGCGTGACCTTCCCCTTCAATGTGATCGTTGGCATCCCCATCTATATGGCCATGGTTCAGCGCTTCATCACGGCCGGCTGAGCCAGCGCCTGACCTTTTTTCTCACCGTTCCCCATCCTCCATCCCCCCTATGAAACGGCTCGATCTTTTCCTCAGTGAACGGGAGCTGGACAAGGTTTGCAAGGCGTTGCGCCAGGCTGGCGCCCCGGGCTACTCGGTGATGCGCCATGTCACCGGCATGGGGGTGGGAGGGGAGATCTCCGAAGCCATGGACTTCAGCAGCTTCGGCGCCAATGCCCATTTGATCGTTTTCTGTGAGCCCGAGCAGCTGCCGGCGATCCGGGAGGGGGTGCGGCCCCTGCTGCAGCGCTTTGGCGGCGTGGGGTTCCTCTCGGAGGCCGAGCGCTTCTGAGCCCTGAGCAGCGGATCTTTACATTCCGCAATGTCCTGATCAGCCCTGCTTATCAGTGAGGGAGGCAACCGTGATGGGGCGAAAGGCTCCCATGGGTTGACGGAAGGTCGGGCGCCGGAGCAGGGTTGCTTCCGAACATTCCACCCCCCCTCCTCCAGGAGCAGGTAATGGCAAACGAAACCATGGGCATCGCCCTCGGCATGATCGAGACCCGCGGTCTGGTTCCCGCAATCGAGGCGGCTGACGCCATGACCAAGGCGGCTGAAGTCCGTCTGATCGGTCGTGAGTTCGTCGGCGGCGGCTATGTGACCGTTCTCGTCCGCGGCGAAACCGGCGCTGTCAACGCTGCCGTCCGTGCTGGTGCTGATGCCTGTGAGCGGGTCGGTGACGGCCTGGTGGCTGCCCACATCATCGCCCGTCCCCACCGTGAGGTTGAGCCGGCGCTGAACAGCAGCTTCGGCCTGGGTTCCAAGGACTGAGCGGAGCGCGCTGACGCTTCCCCTCGCTCCCATCCCTAACGACCCAACTGGAGATTTTCCATGAGCAAGAAGTACGACGCCGGGGTCAAGGAGTACCGCGACACGTATTGGACTCCTGATTACGTCCCCCTCGACACCGACCTGCTGGCCTGCTTCAAGTGCACCGGCCAGGAAGGTGTGCCCAAGGAAGAAGTGGCCGCCGCTGTGGCCGCTGAATCCTCCACCGGCACCTGGTCCACCGTGTGGTCCGAGC
>JBMSXZ010000113.1:0-7931 GCA_049426205.1 Cyanobium sp. | reverse complement strand
GGGATGGCTGGTTCCGCGCCCGCGGCCAGACCCCCTGGTGGTGCGATGCCAAGGCGGGCACCGGCGTCAAACAGCTGAAGCAGGCGGCGATCCGCGCCGGCGAGGGCCTCAATGCCCGCCGCGCCAGCCGCGGCATGAAGGCCAGGCCCGTGCGAGCCCTGATGCTGGGCTTCCCGAACGTGGGCAAATCGGCCCTGATCAACCGACTGGTGCGCCAGAAGGTGGTCGAAAGCGCCCGCAAGGCCGGCGTCACCCGCAGCCTGCGCTGGGTGCGCCTGGGCCAGGACCTCGACCTGCTCGATGCCCCCGGCGTGCTGCCGCCCCGGCTCGACAACCAGCAGGCGGCGCTGCGGCTGGCCCTCTGCGACGACATCGGCCAGGCCGCTTATGACACCGAGGCCGTGGCCCTGGCCTTTGTGCGGCTGCTGGTGGCCCTGGAGCCCCTGGAGGCGGCCGGTGTGGCGCCAGGGATGCTGGAGCGGCGCTACGGCGTGCCCCTGAAGCCGCTGCTGCTGGCCCCCGGCGGCAGTGCCGGGACAGCTCCGGATGCGGAGGCCTGGCTGGCGGCCGCCGCCGCTCGCCACACCAGCGGCGATGGTCTGCGCATGGCCCAGCGCCTGCTCGATGACTTCCGGCGCTCCCTGCTGGGGCCGATCGCCCTGGAACTGCCCGATCACTGAGGCCGGCAGCGGCCTCCAGGGCCGCCAAGGGGGTCAGGCGCTGACGGCGCGGGCGATCAGCACGGTGAGCATCAGGATCGCGAGCAGCACCTGAAGGGCCATGAACAGCTTGGTGGGCCTGGAGATCGGCACCTCGCTGGTGGGGCCGTAGGTGGAGTTCACATTGAGCGAGATGAACAGGTAATCGATCAGATGGGGGACAGGAGGGGATGCACCCTCGCGGCTAGGCCAGACGAAGGCACCCCCGGGCGTGACGACATCGAGAAAGATATAGATGAACATGAACACGATGACACTTTCCATATACACCGCTGCCACATCCCATAAATTGGTCAGTCCGCCCCCCTTGATGGTGCTGGAGGTCATCACCATCGACACCACGTTGGCCATCACCTGCACCATCGAGATCACCAGGTAGCTGAGCGACCAGACAAACAGATGCTGGTGGCGGGATCGGTAGAGCGAGATCGTCAGGCCCACGGTCACGATGACGAAGGCCATGGTGCTCAGACGCTCCAGGGAGCTGAGCAGGGGGTTGAAGCTGAGGGCCACCTTGTGGTGGCTCTCAATCCGTTCAACCAGCAGGGCATCCATCACCCATACCAGGGTGGTGGCCAGGATCACCAGCAGCCGGCCCTTCCCTTGGGTGAGCCGCTCCCGCAGGGCCGCGGCAGGGTCCAACCCGATGGCTGGATTGGGTTGGGTGGAGGCAAGGGGGTGGGTCATACGGTTCAAGGGGGCTCGGATGATCGGCTCCGCCTTGACGCTATGGGGAGCGAGTCCTGGACTGGTGGCAGCGGGACCGGAATCGGTGAGATCAACAGCGTCAGGTGGTGCTGGCCCAGGAGAGAGAAGCTGCGGCAGTGCTCACGGGTACCAAAATCAGCCAGGTTGCCTCCGGCTCAGCGCCGATGCGGGTGCATCATCTCGACACCGACATCACCGAGGGCAAGTGCTGGCTGTGGTTCGCTGCCGACGCCGGCTTCGCAACCAAATTCCTCAAGGCGTTCACCGAGGTGGTCTCCCGTAACGCCGACTCCCGGTCCCGCTGGTGCAGGGAGTCGGCGATCGACAGGTCAGACTGGCCCTGGCAGAAGCCACAGGGAATCCGTGCGGCACGGGTCTTGATGATGCGCTGATCGCCGCCGTCTCCCATGCCAGCCTGAGAGCAGAGACCGCACCGCGATGAGTTTCTACGAAGTGATCTGGCAGGGCGAGGGCATCGGTGATGGCGGTGATCGCGGCGAGGCGCTGCAGGCCTATGCCGCCGTCGCCCCCGACGATGGCGACTGGGCCGCCGCCTGCTCCGCCAAGGGCGCCGAGCCCTGCCTGAACCGTTTCGCCTCGTTCGATGCCTACCTCGACAACGCCGATGCCCTGGAGACGATCCCGGTGACTGCCGCCATGATCGAGGCGGCGCTGCAGGCGGGTTGAGCCGCCGGCACCCCACCGCAGCCTCTGTGGCGTGTTTCTCCAGGGAGCGCCCAGCCAGCGCCCTGATTCAATGACAGGGATGGCAGTGCAGCAGCAGACCAGCGGCGAGGAGGATCGGATCGGAGACACCTCCGGGGATGGGGCTCTGCGGCCTGCGTTGGAGACCAGGCGCGTACCCGCAGACTCCTGGTCGGAAGACGAGATGGCGGCCGATTCCTCTGAGTATCCACCGGTGCCGATCTCAGGAGGCTTCGCCCAGGGCGAAGGGGAACTGCTCACCCTGACCTACCCCAAGCCCCTGCCGATGCGCCTGGATCGCTGGCTGGTCAGCCAGCGGCCCGAGCAGAGCCGGGCCCGCATCCAGAAATTCATCGATTCCGGCTTGGTGCGCGTCAATGGCGTCAGCGGCCGCGCCAAGACCCCCCTGCGCCAAAACGATGTGGTGCAGCTCTGGATGCCACCACCCGAACCGCTGCCCTATCTGGTTCCCCAGGCGATCCCGCTGGATGTGTTGTTCGAGGATGAACACCTGATTGTGATCAACAAGCCCGCCGGGCTCACGGTTCATCCCGCGCCCGGCAACAAAGATGGCACCCTGGTCAACGCCCTGCTCCATCACTGTCCGGACCTGCCCGGGATCGGGGGTGAGATGCGCCCGGGCATCGTGCACCGCCTCGACAAGGACACCACCGGCTGCATCGTCATCGCCAAGAGCCAGGAGGCGCTGGTGAAGCTGCAGGTGCAGATCCAGAAGCGGATCGCCAGCCGTGAGTATCTGGCGGTGGTGCATGGCCAGCCCCAGGGGGACCAGGGTACGATCGTGGCGCCGATCGGCCGCCATCCGGTGGATCGCAAGAAGTATGCGGTGGTGCAGGACGGCTCCGGTCGCCATGCCTGCACGCACTGGCGCGTGGTCGAAAGGCTTGGCGACTACGCGGTGTTGCGCTTCCGTCTCGACACCGGCCGCACCCATCAGATTCGGGTGCACTGCGCCCACAGCGGCCATCCGATCCTGGGGGACCCCACGTACAGCCGCTGCCGGCACCTGCCGATCCCGTTGCAGGGCCAGGCCCTGCACGCCGTCCAACTCGGGCTGGACCACCCGATCAGCCGCGAGCGGCTGGTGTTCAACGCTCCCCTGCCAGACCAGTTCCTGGCCCTGCTGCGATCGCTGCGGGACAAAAAAGATTTACAGTAAAATTAGTTTCAGTCTTCAGGCGTGACCGCTGCCTCCCCTCAGGCCCCTTCGGACGCCTGGCAACAGCGGCGCGTTCTGATCACCGGAGGTCTCGGCTTCATCGGCTCGAACCTGGCCCGACGCCTCTGCGACCTGGGAGCTGAGGTGACCGTCATTGACAGCATGGCACCACAGTATGGGGGCCACCACTTCAATCTTGATGGCTACTCCGATCGGATCCGCATCAATCTTTCCGATCTGCGCGACTGCACTTCGCTGGAAGCGCTGCTCGAAGGCCAGGAGTTGATCTTCAACCTGGCCGGCCAAACCAGCCACCTCGATTCGATGCATGATCCGGAAACGGACCTGGCCATCAATGTGGTGGCCCAGCTTCGGCTCCTCGAATGCTGCCGTCGCCACTCCCCTGGAGTGCGATTGGTTTACGCCAGCACCCGCCAACTCTACGGCAGACCCCTGCGGCTCCCCGTGGACGAAGACCACCCGATCGACCCGGTGGACGTGAACGGAATCAACAAGATTTCGGCAGAGATGTACCATCTTCTTTACTCGAAAGTCTACGGCCTCAGCGCTTGCGTCCTCAGGCTCACCAACACCATCGGCCCGCGCATGCGCATCCGTGACGCACGCCAGACCTTTGTTGGCATCTGGATCCGTCAGCTGCTTGAGGGTCATCCGATCGAGGTATGGGGCGGCGATCAATTGAGAGATTTCAATGACGTCGACGATGTCGTCGATGCCATGCTGCTTGCCGCTGATAATAGAGATTTGCCGGCAGTTCCTTTCAATTTAGGTTCCAGCGAGGTCATCCGCCTTACCGATCTGGCCCAATTAATGATCCGTCTTCACGGCTCCGGCGAATTTCAGATCATGCCCTTTCCGGAGGATCGCAAAAAGATCGACATCGGCGACTATTACTCCTCCTTCACACGCTTTGCCAATGCCACTGGCTGGCGACCGCACCGCACCCTGAGTCAATCCCTCGAGCGCACACTCGCCTATTACGATCGCTTTATGCCGACTTACCTGTAATGGCATTGATCTCGCCTTCGCAACCTTCCCCAGCGAGCCAGCCTGCGTGAGCGACCCATTCAACTTCCCCCAGCAGGATCTACTGCGTTACGCCCACCTTGTTGGCGATGCCGTCGACAGGATCGGTCGGTCGGGGCAATTGATCCTCGGCGAAGGGGTGCGCCAGTTCGAAGCCGCCTTCGCCGCCTGGCTTGGGGCAGGGATCCTGGCCCAGCAGGTGATCGGTGTGGCCAACGGCACCGATGCCCTGGAGCTGGCTCTGCGCGCCGCGGGTGTGGCTCCCGGCGATCGGGTGCTGCTTCCCTCCCATACCGCCTACGCAACCGCCGCCGCCGTCCTGAGGCTGGAGGCCCGGCCGGTGTTCGTGGATCTGGAACCCGGCCGTTCGGTGCTGTCGGCAGCCCATCTCGATCAGCTGCTCAGCTCCGCTGAGAATGCTTCAGGCCAAGGGCCCTTCCGGGCGGCCATCGCGGTGCACCTCTATGGCGAAGCCTGCGACCTGGAAGCGCTGCTGGCGGTCTGTGACCGCCATGGCATCGCCCTGATCGAAGACTGCGCTCAAGCCTGCGGCACCCTCTACCACCAGCGGGCCGTGGGCACCTGGGGGCACTTCGCAGCATTCAGCTTCTATCCCACCAAGAATCTGGCGGCTTTCGGGGATGGCGGCGCCCTCGTGGTCAACCGCCCTGAGGCGATCGAGCTGGCACGCCGCAGCCGCTTCTACGGCTGGGACGACCAACGCCAGGCCGTGCAGTTCGGGGTCAACAGCCGTCTCGACGAACTCCAGGCCTGGGTGCTCCTCGGCAAGCTGGCCGACCTGGCGAAGCAGATCGCCCAGCGTCGCCAGGTGGCCGCCTGGTATGGCGAGCTGCTGGCCCAGCTGCCGCTCACCCTGCCCGGCGATGGCGCCGATTGGCACCACAGCTACCACCTGCATGTGGTGCGGCTCGATCCGGCCCACCGGGAGCGGCTGCTGGTGGATGGAAAGCGCCGGGGGCTGCCCCTCGCCCTCCACTACGCCCTGGGCTGCCACCAGCACCCCTATGTGATCGAGCGGTTCGGCCCCCAGCCCGCCCTGCCCGAAACCGAGCGGCGTCTGGCCGAGATCCTGACCCTGCCGCTCCATCCCTATCTGGAGCGCTCCAGCGTCGAATCGGTGGCCCTGCCCCTGCGCGAGCTCCTTACCGACACGGCTTCAGCCCCCTGGTCCGCCCCGCTTCCCCCCCAGCAGGCCGCATGAATCCCGCTCTTTCGCTGGTGATCCCCCTCTACCGCAGCCGCAGCAGTGTGGGCGAGCTGGTCAGCCGCCTGGAGGGGCTGCAGGTCGGAGACGACTGGGAGGTGATCTTCGTCGACGACGGCAGCCCCGACGACACGGTCGACTGCCTGCGCCAACGGCTGCGAAGCAGCCCGCTGCGCGGCTTGCTGGTCTGCCACGGCCGCAACTACGGCGAACACAACGCCGTGCTCACCGGCTATCGCCACAGCCGCGGCGACTACGTTCTCAACATTGACGACGACCTTCAAAACCCTCCAGAGGAGGGATTGCGGCTATGGCGGGAGGCGCAACACAGCCACTGCGATGTGGTCTACGGCGATTACCGCACCAAACAGCACGCAGGCTGGCGCAACATCGGCAGCCGTTTCGCCAATCGCACCGCCAATAGCCTGCTGGATCTGCCCAATCGGCTCTACCTCAGCAGCTTCCGCTGCGTCAGCGGCCCCGTCGCCCGCAAGGTGGCGGAGTATCAAGGGCCCTATCCCTACATCGATGGCCTGCTCTCCCAGCACACCCGCTCAATCATCAGCCTGAAGGTTCAGCATGATTCCCGCCAGGAGGGGGAAAGCGGCTATAATATGCGTCGCCTGATTCGACTGTGGCTGAATATCTTCACAAGCTTCTCGGTGATGCCACTCCGGATCGTCTCGCTGCTGGGTTTCACCCTGGCGATCATGGGCCTGGTGCTTGTGATCGTGCTCTGGGCGACAGCATTTCGTCAAACCCAAACCGCCCCAGGATGGCTTTCGATCATCTCGGCGATTCTGCTGTTCGGCGGCCTCCAGTCCCTGATCCTCGGCCTGACCGGCGAGTACGTCGGCCGCATCCTCCTCACCGTCAGCGGCAAGCCCCAGTCGTTTGTGCGTACCGTCGAAGCCCTTGACTGTATGGATGTCCTCACCGCCTCCCCCCGCTGAGCGGCAGCCGGCCAAGCCCATCGGGCTGGCCCGGCCCCGCCACTCCACCCTGGTCCGTTTCCTGTTGGTCGGCGGATTCGGAGAGCTGCTCTACCTGGGCCTGTATCTGCTGGTTCTGCAGGTCACGGCCCAGCAGGCCGCGCCGGCGATCGCCATCGCCGGGGGAATCTCGCTGCTGGTCAATGCCGTGCTCCATGCCCGTGTCAGCTTCCGGGTGCCGTTCTCGGGGGGCCTGCTGCTGCGGTACGTCGCCATCCAGCTCCTCTGCCTGGGGCTGAGCGTGGCCCTGGGGGCGCTGCTGCAACGTCTGGGCTTGCCGTCGCCAGTGATCGGCCTGATCAGCGGCCTGGCCTGGACCATCACCTCCTTCGTGCTGACCCGGCGCTCGTACCAGACCAGCAGCCTCAGGCCACAGCCGGCAGCCGCGGACAGGCCTCCACCAGGGTCCTGGTGATCTCGGCGCGGGGCTGGCGCAGCAGAACGTCGCCCGGGCCCTGCTCGACGATCCGCCCCCCCTCCAGCACGATCACCCGATGGCAGAAGCCGCTGGCCACGCTCAGGTCGTGGGTGACGAACACCATCCCCAGCCCCAGCCGGCCCTGCAGATCGCGCAGCAACTCCAGAACCTCGGCCTGCACCTCGGCGTCGAGCATGCTCACGCTTTCATCGCAGAGCAGCAGCTTCGGCTCCAGGATCAGGGCGCGGGCGATCGCCACCCGCTGCTGCTGCCCGCCCGAAAGCTGGCGGGGCAGGCGCCGCTCGAAGTCCTCCGGAGGTTCCAGCCCCACGGCCGCCAGCTGGGCGCGGGCCCGTTGACGGGCCTCAGAGCGGCCGGCCAGGCCATGGATCAGCAGCGGATCAGCCACCGCCTCGCCCACGGCCATCTGGGGATTGAGGCAGGCCAACGGATCCTGAAACACCATCTGGATGCGGCGGCGGGCGCGGCGCAGCTCGGCGCCCTTGAGGAGCCTCAGGTCCTGCCCCTGGAGCCGCACGCTGCCGCCACGCACCGGCGCCAGGCCCATCAGGGCACGGCAGAGGCTGCTCTTGCCGCAGCCCGAGGCCCCCACCACCCCCACGGTCTCCCCTTCATGGAGGGTGAGGCTGATGCCATCGACCGCCCGTAGCCAGCGGGGGTTCCAGGGGGCGGAGGGCAGGGGGTGCCAGCTGCGCAGCTCCTGGATCTCCAGCAGCGGCGGTCGCGGGGGCCGCCTACGGGGTGTTCTGGGCCTATTTCGCACACCCTGGGCTCGGCCGGATCGCGGCGGGCGGCCTGCTGGCGGGCGCGCTGGCCCTCGCCCTGCGCCGCCGGGCGGAGCCGCTGCCGGCGGAAGCCCGGCTTACCGCCGGCCTCGCGGCGCTCATCGGCGGCGGTTCGCTCGCGCTGCTGCACC
>JBMSXZ010000112.1:0-8075 GCA_049426205.1 Cyanobium sp. | reverse complement strand
AATGGCCTTGAAGGGGCGTGCCGATCGGCTTGCCGGAGGCGGCATCCCAGAGGCGCAGGGTGTTGTCGGCGGATCCGGAGACGATGCGTCGTCCGTCGGGGCTGAAGGCCACGGACCACACCCAGTTGGTGTGGCCTTGAAGGGGCGTGCCGATCGGCTTGCCGGAGGCGGCATCCCAGAGGCGCAGGGTGTTGTCGGCGGATCCGGAGACGATGCGTCGTCCGTCGGGGCTGAAGGCCACGGACCACACCCAGTTGGTGTGGCCTTGAAGGGGCGTGCCGATCGGCTTGCCGGAGGCGACATCCCAGAGGCGCAGGGTGTTGTCGGCGGAACCGGAGACGATGCGTCGTCCGTCGGGGCTGAAGGCCACGGAGAGCACCGGACTGGAATGGCCTTGAAGGGGCGTGCCGATCGGCTGGCCGGAGGCGGGATCCCAGAGACGGACGGTGTTGTCTAAGGAGCCGGAGACGATGCGTCGTCCGTCGGGGCTGAAGGCCACGGAACGCACCCAATGGGTGTGGCCTTGCAGGCGATCGATTTCGCCGCCCTCCGCCACCCGTCCCCAGGCCCGGGCCACCGCATCGGCTGCGGCCTCCAGCCCAGAAGCGCCCTGATCCCCGCTGCCAGGGCCCAGCAGCCTGGCGCCCAGCTGGATACTGCGGATCAGGGCTTCCACCGGCGTCTGCTCGATCTCGTTGAGCACCAGGGCGGCCTGCTCGCGCAGTTCAGCCTCAGCGGCGTTGCGCTGGGCCGCCTGCTGCTGCAGCAGCGCAAACAGGCTCAGGCCCGTGAGGGCCACCACCCCCGCGCTCAGGCCGATCACCAGCCGGCGGCGAAGGCGGGCCTGCTGCTGGATCCGCTGCTTGTCCTGCTCAGCCCGTTCGGCTTGGTCCCGGGCGCGGCTGGTTTCCAGTTCCGCCACCCGCGCCCGCTCCTCCGCCAGGCGGGCGGCCTCCGCGGCCCGCCTGGTGGCCTCCGCCGCCGCCCGGCTGGCCTCGAGAAACTCCAGATCCTGGTCGCTGAGGCGCTTGCCCCTGGCCCAGTCCAGGGCCTCGGCCAGCGGCGCGCCGGCGATCAGGTGGCTGGGCCGCTGCTCGGGCGGGGCCGCCTCCCAGGCGCCGATCGCCTCGCTATAGATCGGCGGCCGCAGGCGCTGCAGCTGCTCCTGCACCCAGTCGGGGCTGAACACGGCGCTGTAGATCGGGTTGCAGAGCCGCAGCTGGCCGTCCTGGGGCACCACCAGCCCCGTGAGCCGCAGCTGCAGCTGCTCGGGGCTGCTGTCGGCCGGGATGGCGCCCCGCTCCTGGATCGCCTGCACCAGCCCCAGCAGCCGGCCCCGCTGCCGTTCATCGCCCTGCAGCAGCCGGTCGCGGATCGTGCGCAGGTGCACCGGCAGATCCTGGGATTCCCAGTTGTCGATGATCTGCTCCCGGGCCAGGGCGGCCACCAGCTCAGCCGCTGGCCGGCCCTGGTCCCCCGCCAGACGCACCAGCTCCAGGAGCTTCTGGGTGAGGAAGGGCTGGCCACCGCTCCAGTGCAGCACCTCCGCCAACACCGCCTCAGGATCGGCCACCTTGCCCAGCAGGCCCGCCAACAGCGGTTTGGCCTGCTGGCGGCCGAGGCCGTTGAGGTCCACCGGATGGCCGATGCTGAAGGCGGAGCGCTGCTGGCCGCGAATCAGGTCGTAGGGCGTGGCGACACCGAGCAGGCAGAAGCAGAGCCGTTGGTAGGCCGGATGTTCGCTGCGGCGTTCATGCAGCGAGCGCAGCAGGCCGAACAAGCCATCGGTGTCGAACCTCAGGCTGAGCAGGTTGTCCACCTCCTCCACGAAGATCACGATCGGCGCCGTGATTCGCACCAGCAGGATCTTGGCGATGAACTCCTCGAAGCGGTTCACCGGGCTCAGCGCCTGCAGATCGCTCTGCTTCCACCAGCTGCTGAACGGCACCGCCTCAGCCAGGCCCAGATCATCGATCAGCCGCTTGATCGTGCCCGCATACCACTGCTCTTCCGTGGGCGTGGTGCCGCGGGACTGGGGATCGATCACGGCGCACACCACCCCCTCCGCCTTGAGCCGTTGCATCGTGCGCACCCGCAGGCTGGATTTGCCCATCTGGCGGCTGTTGAACACGAAGCAGGTGGTGCCGGCCTTGAGCTTGGTGAACAGCTCCAAATCGGCGGCCCGCTCCACATAGAGGGCGTCATCGCCGTCGAGGCTGCCGCCAACTTTGTAGCCGCCACCATTGCCGTTGATGCTGCTGGCTTCGTCGCTCCTGGGTTCTGCCATCGCTCAGCGGGCCCGCTGGTCGGCCAGGCGGTCGGCCAGGTACTGGACGTAGAGGCGGTTGCGCGGTCGCTCCTGGTTGCCCTCCGGCACCAGCAGGCCGAGGCTTTCCAGCTTGAAGGCTTCGTTGGAGCGCAATTTGACCGGCTCGGCGCTGTTGATCACCCGCTCCAGGGCTTCGGCCAGTGGGGGATGGTCTTCCACCGCCTTCAGCAGTCCGCGCAGGTGGTCTGCGTAGATGCCCGCTTCCGTGGGGGCTTGCTGCAGGAAGGTGGCGAAGGGCAGCCCGCGGGCCAGTTCATCGAGCGCCTTGCGGATCAGAGAGGGATGGCCACCCACCAGCTCCCGCAACTGGCCCAGCTCCCCGTCGCTGAGCTGCAGCCCATGCAAGGCCACCAGGCGGGCCACCTGCTCAGGCGGCAGCTCGCCCAGCTCCACTGGCAAGCCGACGTTGAAGGGCGATTGGTTGATGTCCTTCGCCAGATAGGGCTCCTGGGAATGGGAGAGCACCAGCCGGAAGCGTTCCCAGAGCGGATTGTGGCGGGCCAGTTCATACCAGCTGCGCAGCAGGCCGCAGAAGTCGGTTTCAATGACCCCATGGGCAAAGATGCGATCGAAGTTGTCGATCGCCAGCACCAGCGGTGTGGGATCGGGCTTGAGCAGGTAGGTCTCGAAGTAATCGCGGCTGTTGTCATTGGCGCCGAAGATGTCGTCCCAGTAGTCCTCCTTGGGCACCCGCAGGCCCAGCTCCCTGCCCACCGCCGCGCAGAACCATTGCATGAATGGATCCGGATCCTGGAAGAACCTCTGATCCGTTCCCTCCAGGTTCAGGGCCACGGTGCGATAGCCCTTGCTTCGGGCATGGGCCAGCAGGCGGGCGGTGAGGCTCGACTTGCCGAAGCCCCTCGGGCTTTTGATCCGGATCAGGGCCCCGGGCTTGTCGAGCTCGGCGCAGCAGCGGGGTTCATCGGCAGGGGGGATGTAGAAGGGCGAGTTCTGGCGCACCGGCCCCTCGGGGTGGTCCAGGGTGCTGGGGATGGCGCGGCTGGCTGCGGTCGCTGCTGACGCCGTTGTGGCGGCGGCTGGGTCGGTCCCGGGGGCGGTGCTCAGGCCTGCCGGCGGCGGCGGCTTCGGCGGTCGCTGCTGCAGCTGCTCGGCCGCCTGGCGGATGCCCTGGGCCACCGAGGTGAAGGCCTCATCGCGGTTGCTCCATTTGGTCACCGGCTTGGCATGGGCCGGCAGGGCCTGCAGCCCGCCCAGGGCACTGCTTTTCCAGTCGGCGGGCCGGAGGATCACCGGGATCAACAGGGCGTCGCCGGCCCCATGCCGCTCCAGGGCCCGACGCAGCTCCTTGTCCTGGCAGTAGGGAGAGGCCAGAAATCCGGCGCTCACCAGGCAGAGAATGATGTCGGCGGCTTCCAGCGCAGCATTGATTTCCCCTGCCCATTCCTGGCCGGCGCTGATCTGGCGATCGTGCCAGGTTGCGATCACCCCTTCCCGCTGCAGGGCGGCGAGATGGTCGCCCAAGGACACCCGCAGGCGCTCATCCTTATGGGAGTAAGAGATGAACAGGCGCAGCGCAGACCCTTCCGGCATCCGATCAGGAAATCATCGCTCCATTGTGGGGCTGGATGGCGCCATACGCCTCACATCGCGTCGCTGCCGCTGCGATGGCGACTTGGGCGAGCCCCTTGGGCTCAGCCGCCCCCCCTCCGGTTCAGGCAGCGGAGACTCCTGGTCCCAGCACCAGCAGGCCGCCCCGGGGTGAGGGGCTGGGCACCAGCTGCAGGCTGAGGTCCTGGTCGGGCGCCAGCCGCAGGTTCAGGCGGCCCAGCAGGCCCACCGCCAACAGGCGGATCTCGAGTTCGGCCAGGGCCTTGCCCAGGCAGACCCGTTCGCCGCCGCCGAAGGGCAGCAGGGTGAGGCCCGTGTCGCCCTCCAGGTGGCGCTGGGGGCGGAAGGCGTCGAGGTCGTCGGGGGGGTGGGTCGCCGCAACGCTCGCCGCAACGCTCGCGGCGGCGGCGCGGTTGAGGCTGGCCGCATGGCCTGGATGGTTCGGGGTGGAGGGCCCTCCGGGGGGCCCCGCTCCCTCCGCAGGGAGGCCGCCCCCCTGCCGATAACGATTCGAGGCCGCCAGGGCCACCTGCACCACCCGCCCGGCCGGCACCGCCACGCCATCGAGCACCAGCTCCCGGGTGGTGCGGCGGAAGAAGCCCCCCACCGGCGGATTGAGCCGCATCACCTCGGCCACCAGGGCCGCCAGCCGCGGGGCGGCCGCTGGGTCGTAGGCGTTGGCGGCCTGCTCGGCGGGTGGCGGCCAGGGCAGGGCCTCCAGCTCCGGCCGCCACCAGGCCTCCAGCTCCGGATGCTGCAACACCGCCGCCAGCAGGCAGCTGAGCGAGGAGGCGGTGGTTTCGTAGCCGGCGAAGAGCAGCAGCAGCAGCTGTTCCACCAGATCGGCATCGTCGAGGGGGAGGCCGGCTTCATCGAGGCCGCCGCTGAGCAGATCAAGGCCGCCCGCCAGGGGTAAGCCGGCCGCCGCCCGCTCCCGACTGCGGCGCAGCACGTCCCCGAGGCGCACCAGCAGGCGGCGGCGGGCCTGCAGGGCCCGGGCGAAGGGACTGCCGGGCAGGGCGAGGGGAACCGAAAAGAGGGCCCGGGTCCAGATCTCGAAGTCGCGGAACAGGGCGTCGCGGTCGTCGCCCTCCAGGCCGAGCACCACCGTGGCGATCACGCTGAAGGCAAAGCGGCGCAGGCGATCGACCAGGGGCACGGGGCTGGTGGCGGCGGCCAGCTCGGCGCTGAGCTCGTCGACCAGGGCCACGATCGCCGGGCTGTAGCGGCGCAGGGCGGCGGCCGAGAAGAGCTGGCCCACCACCCGGCGGCGGGCGCGGTGGTCGGGACCGTTGCGGTTGGCCAGGGAGCGGCTGCCGAGCAGCTGGCGCACGCTGGCGGGCCACCAGCCCTCGCTGGCCTCGGGCTGGGCGAGGAGGTCGCCGATCGCCCGGGGGCCGCGGATGAACACCAGCGGCTGGCCGACCAGACGGGTCAGGAAGACGTTGCCGTGCTCGGCGAAGCGCCGCTGGGCGAAGCCGGGATCGCGGAAGAAGGCCAGGGCCTCCAGCAGGCCGCTGACGGCGCCGGTGTCGGGCAGGGGCCGGGGGGCAGGCGTCTGGGGCTCGTTCTGGACCGGGGTTGGGGGGGTGGTCACCAGGGCAGCTCCTCGCCGTTGGCGTGCCAGAAGCGACCACTGTTGTCCATCGAGAGGGCATCGAGGCGCTCCAGCAGGCCGCTGGCGGCCTGTTCGGGGGCGATGCCGGAGAAGCCCACCATGCGGGTGGCCACCATGCCGGGATGGAGCAGGGCCACGGCGATGCCCCGGGGGCGCAGATCCACCGCCAGGGAGCGGCCGGCCATGTTGAGGGCAGCCTTGCTCATCCGGTAGCCGTAATAGCTGCCGGAACCGTTGTCGTCGATCGAGCCCATCCGGCTGGTGATCAGCCCCAGCTTGGCGCCGGCCGGCAGGTTGGGGAGCAGGGCGCGGGCCAGCAGCAGGGGCGCCAGGGCGTTGATCTCAAACTGCCGGCGCAGGCCCTCGGCACTGAAGTCGCGGAGGCCATCGGCCTCGAGGATGCCGGCGTTGAGGATCGCCCCGGCCAGGGGGAGATCCGCCAGGCGAGCCACCAGCCGCTCGATCGCCACGGCGCTGCCGAGCTCGATGCCGGCCTCGATCCGCACCCCCAGCGCCTCCAGCTCCGCCGAGCTGCTGCGGCAGACGGCGACCACGGTGTCGCTACGGGCCTGGAGCAGGCGGCAGAGGGCCAGGCCGATGCCGCGGTTGGCGCCGGTGACCAGCCAGGAGGCCATGGCGGGGTGGGGGGTGAGGGATCTCCAGGATGTCAGGGGCAGGGCGGCTGGTGGGGGGAATCGCCGACCGGCCGGTTCCGATCTCCCCAAGCGGCGAATCCACGGCGGCACCCGGCCGGCCCCCCGCCGCACACCCTTCGGCACCCCTGGGACTCCTGCCGCTGGGCCATCAGGGTTGAGCCGGCGCCTCAGCCCTCCAGGCGGTAGGGCGTTCCCGGTTGCGGATCGATGAAGCGGCAGCTGCTGGCGCGGGCCGCCACCAAGGCGGCCGCCTCCTCCGGGCTTCCCTGCACCTGCAGGGCCGAGGCCAGCAGACCGCTGAAGCGCACGTCACCGCCGGTGGTGCTGGCCAGCACGGCGGCGGGTTGAAAGCGTTCCAGCAGTTGGGGCAAGGCCGTGCGACCCCGCACGAAGGCACCGGCCAGGGGCAGGCCGACATCCAGCACCGGCGTGATCACGGCGGTGAGGCGGCGGCTGGGGAGAGCGGCGCTGGGAAAACCGTGGGGTTCGAGATAGAGGCTGCCGGCGGGATGGTCGAGCAGCCAGCCGTTCTCGAGCTGCGGCACGGCCGCGCCGGCGGTGGCGGTGATCGTCAGGGGGCCATGGCTGTGGCTGCTGCCCGCCGCCAGGGCGATGACCCGGTGGAAGCCCAGCTGCTGCGCCTTGCGGGCCGCCGTAGGGGAGGCGATCACCGGCAACTCCGCAGGCAGCAGCGCCAGGCTGGGGGGATGGCAGTGGTCCGGCAGTCCCTGGCTGAGCAGCAACAGATCGATGGCCTCCGGCACCGGCTGGGGCGAAGCCAGCTCGCCCTTGAGCAGCCAGTCGATCGGCCCGAAGCTCAGGGGCCCGGTGAACCAGGGATCCACCAACACGCGCAGCCCTGCGAACTCCAGCAGCCAGCCGTTGGCGCCCAAATAGGTGGCGGTGAGGGAAGAAGTCATCACAGGGTCGTGATCTTGGTCCAACCATGGCGGCACCGGGCAGGGCCTGTGGGGGGGCGGGGTGAGCTGGTGGTTCTGGACAGCTCCCGTCGTCAACCGCTGAGGCGCGGTATCGCCCCTGGTCTTCAAGCACCACCCTCTCTGGCCAACGGCCGCTCACCCATCAGGGTGAGGTAGGACTGGAGGCGGGCTCGGTTGCTGGCGCTGGGATCGAGCTGGACTCAGGCGGAAAGCAGAGGGCATCGATCGAGGCGAGCAGTTGCCTGCCTCTGGCGTTCTGCTGCCTCAGCCAGGCGTTCTCTTGCCTCAGCTGCTCGGTTTCTTTCTCGATTTGCTTGGTTTCTCTCTCGACCCGCAAGATCTCGTTCTCGATCTGCTCGCTGTCTTTCCTGATCTGCTCGATATCTTTCGCGAGCTGATTCATCCGCCATTCGTGCTGCATCTTGCGCTGCTCGTAATCGGGATCGCGACGCCAGTTGAGCATCGACAACAACTGTCGCCAGCGAGGCAGCGATGAAAGGGATTCCCCACTGCTGCTGGAGAGCGATGGTGCGGCCGAGGAGGGTGATGTGGTCATAGGAGGAGAACAGGGCGATCAGGCTGAGGGCGATGCCGCCGAGCACCTGGAGCACACCCAGGCGATCGAGGCCCAGCCAGCGGCGGGGTAGTGACTTCGATTCTGGCGCGTCTCGCTGCTCCAGGGCGTCGTCGGGTGGCGGCTGGGCTGGGGATGGGGATGGCGTCACAGCATCCGGGAGTGTGGCGGTAGCGGGGTCAGCCCGTCGACAGACCCCCAGGAGATCAATGCCACCACCTGTTATACCCATCTCCACCTCAGGAATTTCAGCTCATAAAGCTGATGATATGGAACCTGCCTGAGGTTCTGGTTAAGGCTGAATCGATGGGATCGCCTCTGAATTCTCAAGCCCCCTCCTCGCCTGCCACCGGCCGCTCGGCCATCAAGGCGAGGAAGGCCTGGAGTC
>JBMSXZ010000111.1:0-8235 GCA_049426205.1 Cyanobium sp. | reverse complement strand
ATGAGCAAGGCGATGCGCCGCCAGCTCAACGCCCTCGCCAGAGCCACCGTCGGTCAAGGGGTCTACAACGTCACCACCAACAACCTGGGGGTGATGGTGCATCACTACCAGGAGTGCCAGATCCTCACCGTCGACCGTGACGCCCAGGGCCTCGAAGTGCTGGGTTACGGCGAGGCGGGCGGCACCAGCTCGATCTACTGCTGCACCTTTGGCGACCAGGCCGTCACCGGCCTGCAGGGACCCTTCCAGGGCCGCTACGGCATCTCCGTGCGTGACCTGGGTGAAGTGCCCGATGCCCCGGTCTTCCGCACCCGCATCGACTGGTACGTCGGCTTTGGCGTCATGCACCCCCGCGCCGCCGGCCGCCTCCACAACATCGCCCCCCTGACTTGAGGGGGGCAGGACCCCCTTTGTAACGGGGGGCTGGCTGCGGGCTGAGGTGTTGCAGCTGGCCTCGGAGGGGAAGACGTTCCCTCCTTGATTTCGCCTCGATTCATTCCCTCCCACTGGAGAACGACCCATGAGTGCCTACTAAGCCAATCCCCTCCTCGACGCCGCCACCGTGCTCGTCGGCTGGACCAATCGCTCCGCCACCCGCGACACCGAGCAGCTCTTTGCAAGCGGTGATGTGGTGCGGCTCAACACCAAGCTCGATGCCACCCTCCACTTCACGCTGATGGTCTCCCACCCAGGCCACAACGTGGCGGTGGAGGCCCAGCTCGAACTGGCCCCCCTGCTCCGCGACGGGACCATGGGCACCTTCGTGGGTGTGGCCACCGTCGCCATTCCGGCGGAGGGCGGCCGGGTGGAGGCCTACATCTCCGGCAAGGACATCCAGCTCGATGCCGCCGATCAAGGCAACGTTGATGGAGCCTCCCTCTGCTTTGCCCGGGCCCTCGTCACACCCTCCACTCCGGAGGGAATGGTGGTCGGCTTGACCGCCACCCTGCCGGCCTGAGTGGAGCGGATCGATGCCTGATCTCTTCCCCTCCACCGGCCCCATGCCATCCCGGCAGGGCCATGCGCCTTCTCTCTCCACCGGTGCCGCCGCTGCCCAGCAGGGGATGGTGCGCATCCACCGCGGCGCCGAGGTGCGTTACGTCTGGCCTGTGCATGTCGCCGGCTGGCTCAGCAGTGGCTGGCGCATCGGTGAGGTGGAACCTCGTCCCCAGGCTGCTGCAGCGCAGGTGATCTCCCAGCGTCCTGGCCAGGACGCCCAGCTGCCTGTGCCCGCAGGAAGCCCGTCGTCCGCGCCAGAGCCACCCGCAGCGCCGGCGACAACTGTGGATGAACCGGTGGGCGAGCCGATCGACGCCCACCTGCCTACCAACCTGCTGGATCTCGACCTGGAGCCGGTGGCACCAGCCCCGGAGCCGACGTCGGCAACCACACCGGCAGCGCCGCCAGCAGAGGCCCCTCAGCAGAAGGGCATCGATCTGGATGATGCAGAACCTGCATCGTTTGCTGCCCCTGGCCAAGCCGAGGTAGACGCCGAGGGAACGGCCGCTGCTGCAAGCGAGGAGCCCGCTCCCCCTGAGGCGACTGAGCCTCCTCAGGAAGAACCCACCCCGCCTCCGGCGCCGGCCCGCCGCGGTCGCCCGCGCAAGGTGCGCCCCGAGACCCAGGCCGAACCCACCGCTGAACCCGTCGCTGAGCCCACATCTGAGCAGCAGCCCTCAGCCTCCGCAGATGTCACTGAGCCGCAGGAGCAGGCCCTCGTGCTCACTTCCGAGGGTGACGACCCCTTCGGGCTCGATCCACTCCTCTGATCTCTCTCCTCTCCATCTCTCCTCGATCCCGCAGCCTGGATGAGCACCCCGAAAAGCAGGCTCTTCGAGCGGGTGGAGGTGTTCACCAGGGCCACCACCGATGCGCTCAACAAGGCGATCACCGAGGTGCTTGATGCCCGCAGCCCCTGGCAGCTGCTCTATCGCCTCAGCCGAATCGTCTTCCTTGGCCTCGTCCTCTACCTCGGCTGGATCCTCGTTGTCGTGCAGCCGGATCTGGCCAAGCGGCTGATGCTTCCTACCGGCCAGACCCTCGCCCAGCGCTACGGCAACCACCGCGAGCAGGTGCAGACCCTGCTGCGCTCCGCCATCGCTGCGGAGACCTTTGGCCTCAACACCCTGCTGATCGCCGACTGGGATGGCGCTGCCAGCCTGCAGGTGCTCGCCGCCGAGGGCCGAACCCCGCAGCTTCCGCTGCAGCCAGGCCAGGAAGCCCTGGTGAACGTGGCCATGGCCAAGGTTCTGGGCCATGCCGCCCTGGGCCTGTGCGAGAGCGAGCGGCCCCTCGCCCTCAACCTCGATGAAACAGAGCTGCCACGCGGCACAACGTTGATGATCTGCCCGATCGGTTGCACCGCCAAGGCCCGGCCCACCGGCCTGCTGGTGGCCCTCTACGACCACCCCAGCCCCGCCGAGGACAGCTTTGGGCATGGCGACGACCGCAGGCTGCCGGGTTGGCGTCTCAGACCAAAGGGTTTCTACCGCAAGCCGCTGCCGATCGCCCAACCGTGATCGTCCCTGGCCGGGTGGCAAGACGGCGTCCACCAGGCCTCCTCAGCTGCGGCCACTGCCGCGGTAGCGGCGGCCGTCGCCACCGGCTCGAAACCCGTCAGCCATGGTTTGCATACTGGCTGGGGAAGCAGGCGGTGGAGCCTGCGTGGTGATGGTGCACTCCAGGTCAACGCTGCTGAGTTGCTCCCGCTGGGCAGTTGGGTGCGCCTGAATGGCTCCAGCTGCGGGATCGCTTGCTCGGGCTCGGACCGGCGTCCAGTTGCGCCTCGGTGTTCAGCATCCGCGCGTGGCTGATGGCCTTGTGTTTGGAAGCCTTGGCCTACTGCTTCGGAGAAGACGTCGTCTCGCTCTTGGTGCCATCAACGCCACCGTTCCCAAGCTCACCAGACCCGAAAGGCTGCCTCCTTCCAGCAGGCCCGCTCAATCCGCCGCAAGGAGGGGATGCCGACGCAGTAGGCGTCGAGCAACAGCACCACCATCATGCGGGGGGCATAGGCGTTGGCCCCACGCCGATCCCGCTGCTGCTCCGGCCGTCACGCCACCGGCGAGGCAGGCAGCAGCAACGTCTGCTCAGGATTCCAGGGACGGAAGGTTTTGGGCTTGCTCATGCCCGATTGCCTCGCCCAGATCTATTGCTGTCACTGGGATCCGGGCGGAGAACGGGTCGCGCCCAGACGGAACACAACGAAATCCAACCCGAATCTAAACAAAAAAGAAACACCATGTCAGCGCCTGCGGATCAGCCGCAGATCTGCTGGCCTTCGCTGCCTGCTCCCCTGGCCTGGGGGCCGCAGGCCCGCTGGGCCAGGCCTGGAGCTCTGAACTGCCATAGGCAAGCTGAGGGGGATTGGATGGGATTGGTTGTGATTTGCTGATCCTGGGCCGGCCCCGTTGGCCAGGCGTTGCGATCGGGAAAGCGAATGGCGCGATTTGGTAGCGATTGCAGCCATTGCCGGCTCCGATTCTCTGACAATTGGGGGGAAATGGTGCGTGTCGCCACCGTCTGATCGCGGCAGCGGCATGAACCTGCCGCCATCCGATTGACGCCCTTCATGCTCACTCCCAAAACCAGACTTCGTCTGCAGGAGATCATCCGCCGCATCGCCCTCTCGGAGGGCGTCAGCCTCGAAGAGCGGATCTATGTGCAGAAGTTCGCCGACCGTGATCCCACGGTCTGGAGCTGGCTGCGCCGCGCCCGCCGCGCCCAGCAGGCCGGTGATCTGCAGGCCGGTGCACCCCAGCAGGGTCTGGATCGGTTCCTGTCGGAGCTGGATCTCGGCGAGGTGGAACCGAAGGGCAGCTTCGATCCCCGTCGCGATGATCTGGGCGAGTGGTTTTCCGGCGCCCCCAGCTGGTTGCGGCGCAGTTAGGCCAGTCCTCAGGCCAGGGCGGCCCACCAGCGCTCCACCACCGCCGGGGTCCCATACCACTGCGCTCCGAAGGCGCCGCCATGGGCAACCCCCTCCAGCAGCACGGGCTCGGCGCCCTCCAGCAGCGCCGAGCCCACGGGCACCAGCCCGTCACCCCGGTCGGCCGCATCACCGCTGCTGTTGCGGTAGGCGGTGGGCGCCAGCCGGCGGGCCGTGGCGCTGGCCTGGCCGGCACCGGCCTCCAGCTCGATCACGCCGGCCACCGCCACATAACGCACCGGATGCAGGGGATCGTGGCCGAAGTAGGCGCCGGGCAGCTCCCGGGCCACCCGGGTGCGCATCGCCGTGGCCTTGAGGGCGGTGTGGGGGCTGCCCAGGGTGATCAGGGTGTCGGCGAGGCGGCGACCGCCATAGCAACGGCCCTCGAACGGCCCATCGGCCAGGAACAGCCGCAGCAGGATGCCGCCGGAGCTGTGGCCCACCAGCGTGATCCGGCCGGTCTGGGAGGCGCCGGCCAGCTCGGCCGCGGCGATGGCGACCCGATCCAGCAGCCGTGCCCAGCCCAGGGGCAGCACGGTGAGCAGCCATTCCCACCGCGTCACCGGCAGCAGCACCACCCGCTGGCCACTGAGCCGCTCCAGGCTCTCCACCAGGGGGCCATAGGCCTCCGCGCCGATCAGGAAGCCGCCCAGCACCAGAATCGGCTGGGCCGGTGGGGGGCCGGAGGCTGTGGCGGCGGTGGCGGGATCCAGCGGGGGCACGCTCGGGGTGGCGGCCGCCATGCTCTCAGGCCAGCGGCTGGCGCCACCAGGCCCAGGCTTCGCGGTTGATCACCAAGCCGATCAGCAGCAGCACCGCCATCAGCGCCACCTGGTCGCTGCGGGAATCGGGCACGAGGATGTCGGCGATCAGGTGGGGGATGTTGGTGACCGTGTAGACGACGCTGATCCAGAAGTGCAGCCGCCGCCAGCGGCGCCAGCCGCCGGGGTGCAGGGGCTGGCTGGCGGCCCAGCTGATCCGCAGCAGCGCGGCGAGGGGGATCAGAAAGTAGATCAGCATCGCCCAGAACAGCCAGGGCAACCGTTCCGGCGGCACCTGGCTTTCGATCTCCGCCGAGAAGCCGTGGAACAGGGGCATCAGGCCGAGATCCACATGGAACAGCATCGCCAGCAGGTAGGCGAGCCAGAGGCTGCGCAGCCGCAGGGCCCGATCGATCGGGGCCGCCGGCAGCGCCGGGGGCTGGGTCGGGAGGCCGCGGGCTCCGGTGGGGGTGGGCATGGGGGCAGTGTGGGGCCGCGGCGGCGGGCCGATGGCTGGGGCAGCCCCTCTGCCGCCAGGGGGCGGCCCGGTTCGGGCGGATCCGCTGCGGCGCCGGCGCCCGATCGGTGCCGCCGGCACCGGCGCCCTGCCCCCAAAGCGGCCCTGATTCAGCCGGGGCGGCGCGGGCCCCGGTAGAGGCGGTGCTTCACCAGCTCGGCGGTGAGCCCATAGGCGGCGAGGATCGCCGCCAGCAGCACCAGGAACAGCGGGGGCAGGGGCACGACGCCGAACAGCCGGCCCAGGGGGGGCCAGGGCAGCACCAGGGCCACCACCACCACCGCCGTGGCGAGCACCAGAGAGCGGGAGGAGGTGCTGGCCAGCATCGGCCGGTGCTGCCGAAGTTTTCGATCGCCGCCAAGCGTTTGACCACCACCTGCTGGCTGGCCATGCGCCGCGCACCATGGGCGAGGTTGACACTGATGATTGCGGGCAGCAGTTGCGGTGTGAGGCCAACTCCAAGGGCGAGGGCAAAGAGAAAGGAATCGATAACCGGCCGCTGTAGATAGACATTGAAGGCAAAGATCAGGGCAATCATGATCAAGGTCACCTCCAGCAGCAGGGTGCCGAAGCGCCGCACGCCCCGTTCAAACTCCGTCTCCGGCCGCCACTGGGCGCACCCGCCTGGAGGCGGTTGGCACCGCTGCGCTGCTGTCGTCGGAACGCTTCGTCGTGGCTGAGGCCCTGGGCGGAGCTCTGGCAGGCGGTCAGGACCTGCGGCAACGGATCGCTCCAGAACCGGTTCGGATCCGGTGGCTGCGGGTGAGGCATGGCTTGCGGCGATCAGCCGCCGCGGGGTCAGGCCATTGTTGGGACGGTTCCCCAGGTTGGAGCTGTTCCGGGGCTCCGGGCATGGGTCTGGGAGCCCGTGGTCTCAACGGGCTCCCCGGGGTCGCGCTCCGCTCCCTCGGGGCAGCGGGTGGCGGGCTGGATCGCCGGCGGCCATCACCAGGGTCGGATCCGCGCCAGGCTCACCCTTGCCCCGCACGGCCCCCGTGATCACCCGCTCCAGCGACCCCCAACCCCCCGGCACCCCGCCCAGCGCCGCCGCCGGCGCCGGCGAGCTGCCCAGCGGCGCCGCGCTTCTGGCCCTGGAGCAGGCGGCGCGGCGCAGCGGCACGGGGTTGGCGGCGGAGCAGCTGGAGGGGCTGTGGCTGCTGGAGCGGATCTGGCCCCGGGGGCAGACCCGCAGCGCCGCCCTGGCCGGTGGCCTGCTGCGCAGCCTGGGGGCTTCGCTGCGGCTGGAGCGGCGGCTGGGGGTTGAGCAGCCGGAAGGGGGCCCGGCCCCAGCTCCCCTGTGGCTGACCAACAGCGTGCGGCTGGGGGTGTTGGAGCTGCGCTTCCAGGGGCCGGGCTGGTTGCGGGGCCGGCGGCCGCTGCTGCTGTTTCAGTTTGAGCGGCTGGAGATCCGGGCCGGCGAGCGGGTGCTGCTGCAACGGTCGCTGCCGGCGCCGGAACCGCGGCGCCAGCCCTTCTTCGCCCTGATCGCCAGCGGCGCCGATCGCCGCTGGCTGGCGGCCCGCGGCCGCTCCGGTGGCCTGGCGGCGTGGCGCCTCAGCCCACCGACAGGTTGACGACAGCGTTGGCCCCGCTCCGTTCAGACCCGCTCAGACCCGCTCGGGCAGCTCGCTGCCGCGCACGATGTCGCTGAGGATCTCGCCGGCCAGGGTCTCGGCCTCGTCGACCAGCTGTTCGCCGAGCATGAAGGTGGACTGCCAACCGATGCCGGCGGCGATCAGGGGACCGGCCATGGGGATCCAGCGGGTCGATTGGCGGCTCACCTCCCGGCTGGCGAGGCGCTTCAGCAAGCCCACCAATCCTTCACGGGCCAGGTAGCGGGTGCCGAACTGGGCGACCTTGGCGAGCAGGGAGGGCAGGGCCTTGGGGCCGAGCAGGCGTTTGATGTAGTCGAACTGGCTGCTGGTCAGCCCGTAGATCGAGGCGATCTCCTCGCCCAGCTTGAGCAGCAGCGACACATCAGCGGCCAGATCGAGGCCGGGCACGGGATTGAGGCTGCCGTTGGCGGCGGCCAGGCCGGCATAGGGGGGGATGCGGTCCTGGGCCACCTTGCGCTTGCGCTGCAGGGCGTCCTGGCCGTAGGCGGCCATGTCGGCGACGAAGCGCGATTGCTTCAGGCCCGCCAGGGCGGTGCCGATGTCGACGAGCAGGTCCTGCAGGTCGTGCAGCGAGGGCTGGCGGGCGGAGGTGAGGTAGACGCGCTCCGGCGGATCGGGCAGCAGTTCCTCACGGATGTCCTGCTCGATGATGCGGCGCGTTTCGGCTTCGTCGTGGCCGTGGTCGTGGCGGCCGTCTTCGATGGCGCGATCGATCATGTTGCGCACGACGAAGCAGGGTTTGCCGAGGGCGCGCAGCTGCTGGAACAGGAAGACGTCGTTTTCGTAGAAGCGCTGGGCGGTGACCAGCAGAAAGCAGTCGTAGTTGGCCAGATTGAGGCGCTCCACATAGGTCTCCTTCGGCCAGCGGCGGGTGCCGCAGCCGGGCAGGTCGACGAAGGTGATGCCGCGATGGCTGAGTTCGAGCGGATCGTTGGTGGTTTCCACCACCCCCACCCGGGCGATCCGCTCACCGGCGATGGCATTGATCAGCGACGACTTGCCGCTGCCCGAAGGACCGATCAACCCGCAGCGCACCTGGGTCTTCTCGAATTCCTCGATCTTCTCGCGGCAACGGGAGGCGAAGTCACGGATCAGGGTGGTCTGGTCGTCGGCCAAGGGGCTCATCAGCAGTGATGGAGGCATCCTCAGGCCGGATCGGCCGCGGCGCCGCCGCTGGCGGCTGGCGGTTTACCCGCGATCGGCGACGGTTGGTTCCCCTTGGCCGGATCCCGGCTCCGGATTCCCGCCGCCAGGCGGCCGGTGTCTGTCGGCTGGCGCCAGCGGGTGCGGCCCGTTCGGCCGCCTTCCAGAACGACGATCCAGCGCCCCCATGGGTAGTCCAACGCCCTGGCCCCAGCTCTTCGGTTCCGGTGAGCACCCGGAAGCGGCGCTGGGCATCGGGATGCTCGAAGG
>JBMSXZ010000110.1:0-8367 GCA_049426205.1 Cyanobium sp. | reverse complement strand
CGGCCTTGATCACCTGCACATCCAGGCCATAGGCCTTGGCCACCTTCACCCAGCGTTCGCCGAACTTGCCGTTGTCGCCACAGAGCACCTTGTCCCCCCGGCTGAGGGTGTTGATGATGCCGGCCTCCATGGCGGCGGTGCCGCTGCCGGTGATCACCAGCACGTCCCCCGTCGTCTGGTGCAACCACTGCAACTGTTCAGTGGTGCGTTTGACGATCTTCTGGAAATCGGCGCTGCGGTGGCCGATCGGATGGCGGGCCAGGGCCTGCAGCACCGTTTCCGGCACCGGGGTCGGGCCGGGGATCATCAGGGTGAGTTTGTCCTGCATGGATGGCGGGGCGTCGCGGACGCGTAGGGGGGTGGCGCCGAAGGGGGCTTGGCGGGGAGGGATGCGGCGCCGTTTGGGCACGCAATCGACCACCATAAAAAACGACGCTTCCCGCACCCGAATGCGCCCCGTCCGGTTCATGGCGAATCGTCCATCCCTGGCTCCATGGACCGCCTCCGCCGGCACGCCGCTCCCTGCCCTGCGCTCCAGGGGCGTCCGGCCGCGAGGTCCCGGATCGGCCAGCCCCGTCACGGTGTGCTCCTGTTCAACCTCCCCATGCCCGCGGCCGCAGACCCGATGACGCCGCTCGATCCGCCAGCGGCGACTCGCGGTTACACCCTGCCGGTGTGGCTGGCGGCGGCGGCGCGGGCGGCCACCGGCGTGCTCGCTGGGCAGGCGCCCGCCGATCAGGTCCCCCTGCAGCTGCTCGAACCGGTCGGGGTGGCGCAGGTGCCGGTGGAGGCCGCCGCGCCGCTGCTCAACGGCTGGGTCCTGGGCCAGAGCCGCTGCGATCCGGGCGATGGTCTCGACCTCACCCGCGGCCTGCTGATCTGGGTGCTGGCGCGCTGGCGACCCCAGCATGCGGCGTCGGCTCCAGCGCATCCAGCCGACCTCCTCGGGGATGCGGCCGCCTCTGGAGAGGATGCTGCTGTTGACGCCGGCCAGGCCAGCCCTGGCTCGGGAGGCCAGCGACGCGATGAATCGCCACAGGAGGCTTCAGCCGGGACCGCCGCCGGGGCAGGCGAAACCGCTGATCGGACTCTCGATCCGATCCCCCTGGACCGCTGCGACTCCAGCTGGCTCGATCTGCAGGCCGGCGAGGGGGTCGGCATCCATGCCGCCAGCGGCGAGGCCTGCCTGTCCACCTATGCCCGCCAGCTGCTGGCGGAGAACCTGCGGCCCCTGGTGCCCCAAGGCGCCATCCTGGAGCTGCGGGTGGTGCTGCCCGCCGGCCGCCGCCTGGCGGAGCGCACCAGCAATGCGGCCTTCGGGGTGGTGGAGGGCCTGGCCCTGATCGGCACCCGCGCCGCCGTTCAGGCCGGGGCCTCCCCGGATCAGCTGGAGGCCACCCTGGCCGAGCTGGAGCGCCGCTGCGCCGATCCGGCCTTCGCGGGCGATCTGGTGCTGGTGATCGGCGAGAACGGCCTGGATCTGGCCCCCCGCCTCGGTCTGCCCGCCGACCTGTTGCTCAAGTGCGGCAACTGGATCGGGCCGGTGCTGGTGGCGGCGGCCGGGGCGGGGGTGCGGCGGCTGCTGCTGTTCGGCTACCAGGGCAAGCTGCTCAAGCTGGCCGGCGGCATTTTCCACACCCATCACCACCTGGCCGATGGCCGGGCCGCCGTGCTCACCGCCTACGCCGCCCTGGAGGGGCTGGCGGGGGAGGGGCTGGCGGCCCTGCATGCCGCCCCCACGGTGGAGGCGGCCCTGGCGGCGCTGGAGCAGGCCGATCCGGAACTGGCCGATCGGCTGCGCCAGCGCCTGGCCGCCGCGATCGAGACCAGCGCCGCCGCCTACCTGCACCGCCACGGCGCCCCCTCCTTGGCCCTGGGGGCAGCCCTGTTCGACCGCGGCCGCCGCCTGCGGGTGGCCGGTCCGATCGGCACCGCCCTGCTGGCCGATCTCCGCTCGCCCAGGCCGTCCCAGGCTGGCGGTCCGGAGGGTGACCACTAGGGTTGGGACAACGGTTCAACAACGCGATGGCCCACGTGCCCGGTTCTCCCCCGCAGGCCGCGGGCCGGGACCTCACCAGCGGATCCCGTCGTGCGCCGGGCCTGGTGATCCTCGATTTCGGCTCCCAGTACTCCGAGCTGATCGCCCGCCGGGTGCGCGAGACCGAGGTCTTCTCCCTGGTGCTGCCCTGCACCACCTCCGCCGAGGAGCTGCGGGCCCTGGCACCGAAGGGGATCATCCTCAGCGGCGGGCCCAGCTCGGTCTATGAGGAGGGGGCTCCCCTCTGCGACCCGGGCCTCTGGGAGCTCGGGATTCCGGTGCTCGGGGTCTGCTACGGCATGCAGCTGATGGTGCAGCAGCTGGGCGGCGCGGTGGTGGCTGCCGGCCGGGCCGAATACGGCAAGGCGCCGCTCCATGTCGATGACCCCACCGATCTGCTCACCAACGTCGAGGACGGCTCGACGATGTGGATGAGCCACGGCGATTCGGTGGAGCGCCTGCCGGAGGGCTTCGTGCGGTTGGCCCATACCGACAACACCCCCGAGGCGGCGGTGGCCAACCATGGCCGCCGTCTCTACGGCGTGCAGTTCCACCCGGAGGTGGTGCACTCCAGCTTCGGCATGGCGCTGATCCGTAATTTCGTCTACCACATCTGCGACTGCCCGCCCGACTGGACCACCGCCGCCTTCATCGATGAGGCGATCGCTGAGGTGCGTGCCCAGGTGGGGGACAAGCGGGTGTTGCTGGCCCTCTCCGGTGGCGTTGATTCCTCCACCCTGGCCTTCCTGCTGCAGCGGGCGATCGGTGATCAGCTGACCTGCATGTTCATCGATCAGGGCTTCATGCGCAAGGGTGAGCCTGAGTTTCTGGTTGAGTTCTTCGACCAGCGTTTTCATATCAATGTCGAATACATCAATGCCCGAGAGCGTTTCATCGATCGCCTGGCTGGCGTCACCGATCCGGAGGAGAAGCGCAAGCTGATCGGCACCGAGTTCATCCGCGTCTTCGAGGAGGAGAGCAAGCGGCTCGGCCCCTTCGATTACCTGGCCCAGGGCACCCTCTACCCGGATGTGATCGAGAGCGCCGGCACCAACATCGATCCCAAGACCGGTGAGCGGGTGGCGGTGAAGATCAAGAGCCACCACAACGTGGGCGGCCTGCCCAAGGACCTCCAGTTCAAGCTGGTGGAACCGCTGCGCAAGCTGTTCAAGGACGAGGTGCGCAAGGTGGGCCGCACCCTGGGGCTGCCCGAAGAGATCGTGGGCCGTCACCCCTTCCCCGGGCCTGGCCTGGCCATCCGCATCCTGGGGGACGTGACCGACGAGAAGCTCGACATCCTGCGGGATGCCGACCTGATCGTGCGCGAGGAGATCAAGGAGGCCGGCCTGTACAACGAGATCTGGCAGGCCTTCGCCGTGCTGCTCCCCGTGCGCAGCGTGGGGGTGATGGGCGACAAGCGCACCTACGCCTTTCCGATCGTGCTGCGCTGCGTGTCGTCGGAGGACGGCATGACCGCCGATTGGTCGCGGCTGCCCTACGACCTGCTGGAGACCATCTCCAACCGCATCGTCAATGAGGTGAAGGGTGTGAACCGGGTGGTGCTCGACATCACCAGCAAGCCCCCCGGCACGATCGAGTGGGAATAGGGACGGGCCCTGCGGCCTTAGGGCTCCCAGCAGCTCGGTTGTCCGGCGCCGTCAAGCCTGGCCGGGCACCAGGCCAGGCCTGATCGCCCTTGAGCCCGAGGCCGTGGCCACCCGATCCCAGCGACGGCTGATCGCGATCCGTGCCCACCAGGTTCTGGGCTGGCCCGCGGCGGCACCCGCCGATACCATCGGGCACCTGCCCCGACCCGGCCCCGTGAACGCTGTGACCTCCACCGCCACCGCCGATCCGGATTCGCTGCTCCAGCGGCGCCTGCAGCAGGACAGCATCCTGGTCGGCGGCAAGACCGTCTACCTCAATCCATTCCTCTACTGGCGCCGCTTCGACGCCAACACCGACCGCTGGCTGCGGGAACCGGGCCAGCTCGGCGAGGAGCAGATCGAGGCCAACCGTCTGCGCTTCTATCCCGAGCTCGACTGGGCCTTGCTGGATCCCCAGGACCGCGCCATCAAGGATGGGGCGGTCGAGATGTTCCTCAAGACCCTGGAGCTGATCGGCACCTTCAACCCCGAGCTCAACCCCGGCCAGCTGCTCGAGGTGGAGCGCAAGATGGCGATCACCAAGAAGAGGGCCTTCGAGCGCTGGGTGGAGAAGGCGCTGCGGCGGCGGGAGCAGCAGGAGCTCCGTGAGCGTCGCCGCTTCGATCGCGATCGGGTGCTGCGCGACTGGAGCGAATGGCTGGCCCTGCCCGCCACCCGCCGGGCCCTGCTGCCCATCTGCCTTGGCCTGGTGCTCAGCGCTGCCGGCGGCTGGTGGCTCGGCAGCCAGCGGCCCTGCAAACCGCTGCTGGTGGCTCCCGGCGTTCCGCCCGCCCTCACCCCCTGATCCAGCCGCCTTCTGGATCGGTCCGGCCGCTGGCCCCCGACCCGGGCCAGGCAGGGCAGACTGGAACCCTGACCCCTGGCGCCGCCATGGCCTCCGACCCCCTTGATGCGCTGCGGCTCACCCTGATGCAGGAGGTGCTGCCGGTGGGAATGGCCGTGGTCGAGCGGGTTCGCAAAGGCGGGCCCCGCGAGGTCCTGGCGGCCTTCGAGGGTGATGCCGCCGATCCCCTCGATCGCCTGCGTCGCGAGGGGGAGCCGGCGGCCAGCCAGCTGCGGCAGACCCTGGACCGGCTGCAGCCAGGCCTGGGCAATCCGGTGATGAAGGTCGACGTGCGGGATGTGCCCGCCGAGCCCGTCGCCACAGCGGCCGATCCCCTGCAGGCTGGCGGCCCCAGGGTCAGCGCCGCCGGTGCATCCGACCCGGCCGAGCTGCTGGAGGCCCTGGCCAGGATCACCGCCCGTCTCGACGCCCTGGAGCAGCGGCTGGGCTGATGGCCGCGATCGGTTACGGCCCCTCCCGTCAGGTCGGCGTGGGTCGCCAGCCCGGGCTGCTGATGGCCCTGGTGCTGCTGTTCTCAGCCGCGATCATCGGCCGCCTGGGCTGGTTGCAGTTGGTGCATGGCCAACAGCACAGGGCGATGGCCGATGAGAACCGGATCCGCCTGATCCCCCGCGATCCGGTGCGCGGCCGCCTGCTCGACCGCCACGGCCAGGTGCTGGCCACCAACCGCCTCACCTACAGCCTCTATCTGCAGCCCCGGCTGGTGAGCGAGCGTCGCTGGCCGGCCCTGCGGGACCGCCTCTCGCAGCTGCTCGGGGTGCCGGCCAGCCAGCTGGAGCAGCGGCGCCGCCTCGGCAAGGACAGCGACGACGACTTCCACATCCCCCTGGCGGGGCCGCTCACTCCCCTGCAGGTGCTGCGTTTCCGCGAGCAGGCCTCCTCCCTCCCCGGCGCCGAGGTGGCGATCGACGTGCTGCGCTCCTACCCCAACGGCAGCCTGGCGGCCCACCTGATCGGTTACACCAGCAACATCACGGAGGAGGAGTACGACAAGCTGCAGGAGAAGGGGTACCGGCTGCGGGACCGGATCGGCCGGGCCGGCCTGGAGAGCGTCTACGAATCCCATCTGCGCGGCGAATGGGGTGGGCAGCAGCTGGAGGTCAATGCCGCCGGCCGGGTGCAGCGGGTGCTTGGCGACAAGCCGGCCCGCCCTGGCCGTGACCTGCGCCTGACCATCGATCTCAACCTGCAGCGGGCCGCCGAACGGGCCCTTGATCATGTCGGCAAGGGGGCGATTGTGGCCCTCGATCCCCAGACCGGCGAGATCCTGGCGATGGCCAGCCGGCCGGGCTTCGATCCCAACATCTTCTCCGACGGCCCCAGCACGGCCCAGTGGAACGACCTCAACCGCCCCGAGGCTCCGATGCTCAACCGGGCGTTGCAGGCCTACCCACCGGCCAGCACCTTCAAGATCATCTCCACGATCGCCGGCCTCGAATCGGGCCGTTTCACCCCCACCAGCACCCTGCCGACCGTCAGTTCTTTCTGTTACGACGGCCAGTGCTATGGCGATCACGGCGCCTTCGGGGCAATCGGGTTCCAGAAGGCGCTGGCTGTCAGCAGCAACAGCTTTTACTACCTGATGGGGTTGCGTGTGGGGCCGCAGCAGCTGTTCCTGGCGGCGCGACGCCTGGGCTACGGGCGCCGCAGTGGCGTGGAGCTGCGCAATGAGGAGAGCGCCGGCCTGCTCGGCGATCCGGCCTGGAAGCGCAAGGTGATCGGCGAGTCCTGGACCTCCGTTGACACGATCACCTCCTCGATCGGCCAGGGGGCCGTGACCGTGACCCCGATCCAGATGGCGCGCCTCTATGCCGCCGTCGCCAACGGCGGCTGGCTGGTGACTCCCCATGTGGTGCAGCGGCCCTTGAAGCGCACCTGGATCGGCCTCAAGCCCGAGACCCTGCGGGTGCTGCGCGAGGGACTGCGGATGGTGGTCACCGAGGGCACCGCCCGCATCCTCAATGACACCAGCCTGCCGCCCGTGGCAGGCAAGACCGGCACCGGCGAGGATCCCCCCCGGCCGGATCACGCCTGGTTCGGGGGCTATGCGCCGGCGGGGCGGCCGAATCTGGTGATCGTGGCCTTCGGCGAAAACTCAGGCGGCTACGGCGGCACCGTGGCGGCCCCGATGGTCAAGACGATGATGGAGGCCTGGTTCCACCGCGGCTCCGCTGCCAAGCCCGGCGAGGTGGTGGCTCCGGCAGCCCCGATTCCCTGAACCTCCAGGGTGTGGGCGTTCCCCGTCGCTCAGCACCCCTGAACTCATCAGGCCGCCAGCGCCATCGGGCGGCGCTCCAGCACCTGGCGGTAGTAGGCCCTGAGCTGCTCGGTGGCGCCCGCCCAGCCCCAGCGCTCAGCCTCCAGCCGGGCCGCCTGGCGCAGCTGGGAGCGGGTGGCGGCGTCCCCCAGCAGCCGTTGGACGGCTGTGATCAGGCTGGCCGGCTCATCCGGGTCGTAAAGGCAGCCGTTGACCCCGTCGCTGACGATGTCCGGGATGCCGCCGCGGTTCGCCCCGACCACCGGGCAGCCGGCCGCCATCGCCTCCAGCAGCACCAGACCCAGGGTTTCGGTGCTGGAGGGGAAGACGAAGGCGTCGCCGCTGGCATAGGCCGAGGCCAGGGCGGTGCCGCTCAGGTAGCCCACGAAGGTGGTGGCGGTTCCCTCGAAGATCCGCTCCAGCTGCTGGCGGTGGGGACCATCCCCCACCAGGGCCAGGCGCGTGTCGGGCAGGGCATCGAGCACCGGCCTGATCCGTTCGATCTGCTTCTCGGCCGACAGCCGGCCGATGTAGAGCAGCAGGTTGCCGGTGTCGCTGTGGTTGCCGTGCAGCCTGGCGCGCATCGCCGGATCTGCCAGCTCCGGCCGGAACAGCGCCGTGTCGACCCCGCGCTGCCAGAGCGCCGTGTGGGCGATGCCCTTGGCGGCCAGCTCCTCCACCATGGCGGTGGAGGTGCAGAGGTTGAGCTCGGCCTGGTTGTGGGCCGCCTTGAGCAGCTCCCAGAGCAGCGGCTCCAGCATCCCCATGCCGTAGTGCTCCAGATACTTCGGCAGATGGGTGTGGTAGCTGGCCACCAGCGGCAGCTGGCGGGTCTTGGCCAGCCAGATGCCGCCGAGCCCGAGAACGGCCGGATTGACCACGTGCACCAGGTCCGGCCGGAAACGGTCCAGCTCCTCGGACACCGCGGGCCGGGGCAGGGCCAGCTTGAGCTCGGGATAGAGGGGCAGCGGCAGGGCCGGCACCCCCACCACCCGGGCGCCGGCATGGTCGGCCGGGGCCCCCTCCGGGCAGAAGATCAGCACCTCGTCGCCCGCCTCCACCAGGTGGGGCAGGGTGCGGGTCAGCCGCGTGACGATGCCATCCACCTTCGGCAGGAAGGTTTCGGTGAAAAAGGCGATCTTCACGGGCGTTCGTCCTGCTCAGCCCTGGGGGCTCAGGGCTTCCGCCTGGCGGCTCGTCCAGGCCGAGAGGCAGGGGATCCGGGAGCGGTCGCAGCGGTCAGCCCAGCGGCGTGCCACCTCGACCACCTCCTTGAGCAGGCCGTCATCCAGGGTGGTGGGCTGGAGGCCGAGCTCAAGGAAGCAGCGGTTGTCCACGATCAGATCGTTTTCGATCGCCTCCTTGCGGGGATTGGCCTGGTAGCGGATCTCGGCGCCGGTCAGGGCGGCGACCTTCTGGGCCAGCTGGCCCACCTGGTGGCTTTCGGTCATCTGGTTGAAGATCTTCACCTTCTCGCCGCTGGCCGGGGGGTTCTCAAGGGCCAGTTGCACGCAGCGCACCGAATCGCGGATGTGGATGAAGGCCCGGGTCTGGCCGCCGG
>JBMSXZ010000109.1:0-8583 GCA_049426205.1 Cyanobium sp. | reverse complement strand
GCCCTGGCGAAGTCGATGCCGGGATGGGCCAATTGGTAGTTGTCATTGCCTAGGCTGATCAACTGGAGTTGGTCGCGGTTGTTGAGCCCATAGACCGGCAGATTTTGTTGTTGCCAGTTGTTCAGCGTCAGCAGCAGGTAGTCCTCACTGGTATTGGTGCCGATGCTGCTGAAGATCAGGGGCTGCTGGGCGGCATCATCCAGATACACCAGGACGCCAGTGCCATCGCTGCTGGGTTGCAGATAGAGCGTCTGTCCCTGGCTCACCTGGGGCAGGGAGGAGGCTGTACCGGTCTGAGCATCCTGCACCAGAGTGGCAAAACCGGAACCAAACCTTGCCTGCACCAACGGCGCCCCGTTCACGATCGGCGCCCCCTGGAGAATGGCGGGGCCCAGCTCAATGTTGTTCCACTGATTGCTGCCGATCACCACGTCGCTGGCGTTGACCTGCTTGACCAGCGGTCGGTTGCTTGTAAAGGGCGTGGGATCGAGGTAGTAACTGACCATCTCTCCGGTCTCGGCATTGAGGCCGGGCAGGTTGAGGCTGCTGTTGGTCGGATTGATCGCCTGGGCGGGATCAAAGCTGGTCCATGGGGCATCCACGCTGAGCACCGCTGCCGCCGCACTCAGGCTCGACAGGGTTGCCCCCGGCAGCTCCAGCGGTGCGGTGCTGCTGCTGAGCAGGCGGAAGCTCTGGCTCGATTGGCTGGGGTTGAACACCTCCATCATCGGGCCTGCCCCCGTCAGCCACTGGCTGTCATCCGTCAGGGAGGTCGCCAGGTCGGTGGCATCCAGTTGGGCGTCGGCCCCGATGTAGCGGAGATAGCTCCCCACCACGCTGCCAGTGGTGCTGGTCTGCTCCTGATAAACGATCGAGCCATTGCTGAGGATCAGCTGGCTGGCCGCCTGACCGTCTGCACCCCATAGGTTGCCGTTGGCGTCGAGGAAGCCGTCGGCCCCCACCAGGGTGCCATCGCTCTGCTGCAACAGGCCGCTGCTCCATTGCAGCATCTGGCCATGGTTGGGCGCGGCGCCGCCGCTGGCCGGCACCACCAGCCAGTTGAGGCCATTGACGCCCTCCTCGTTGGCTGCCGTTTCGCTGAGGGTGGCCACCTCATTGGCGATCGGCAGATTGCTGCTGTTGGTGGTGGTCAGCAGCGCCCCGTAGCCGATCCCTGGCGTCAGGGCGGTGAGCAGGATGCCGGAGTCGCCGCTGGCGACGGCCGTGAGGAAGGCCACTGATCCCACCTCGGCCCCTTCCCCCTGGGTGATGCCGGCGGTGGCGTTGATGGCCGAGAGAAACTGGTCGCGCAGGCTACTTGCATTGCCCACATCGGTGTCGCTGATGGTGAGCGACACGAAGGCGGTGTCGGCATGGGGCGCCAGATTGAGCAGGGTGAGGGTGAGCGTGTCGCCGCTGCTGCCGCCACCGCTGAAGGTGATCAGCTCCTGCTGGGCCTGGGTGGCCAGGGAGCCCACCGGATCGCCACTGCCCAGGGCCTGGAGGGTCACCGTCAGCTGGGGGTTCTGTCCCTGCTCGAACACCAGCAGATGCTCCGGGCCGGAGCCGGTGCTGAGCAGGTCCACCGCCACCCCGGCCAGGGCGTCCTGGCTGGTGAGGGCCAGGGCGATCCGGCCGGCACCCCGCGGGATCACGAAATACTCCTGACCGGAGATCAGGCCACCGATGGCACTGGAGGTGTCGTCATCGCCACCCTGGGCCAGCGGGTAATAGGCCACCAATTGCCCAGCCACGGGCCACCTGGAGGGATCGTCGCCGAGCAGCAGTTCATCGTTGGTCAGGTCAACACCCTGGCTGCTGGTGCTGATCGGCGTGCTCTGCAGGCGGTAGAGGGCGTGGTTTTGGCCGGTGCTGGGGCCGGCGTTGATCGGAATCGGGGTGGCATCGGCGAGGGTGAGGGTGGCCGTGCCATCGGTGGGGAGGGCCCCATCGCCATTGACGGCGGTCACCACATAGACGGCGCCCTGCTGGGCCAAGGTCAGGGGCTGCCAGTTGGCGTCAGCGACATCGAACTGGTCTAAAGTGATCGTCTGGCTGGTGCTGCCGCGAAACTCCAGTGCCGTGCCATCGGTCCAGGCCAGCAGATCGCCCGGTTGGACGGTGAAGCTGCCCTGGCTGTCCTTGGCCAGGACCGTACCGCTGGCATCCTGGATGCTGATCTGTCCCTTGTCGTCGATCGTGGCGATCAGATCGGCAGGCGATTGCAGTTGTTGGAACGTGACCCGATCGCCGACGGCAAAGGCCTGGCCATTGGCCACGGTCACCCCATTCTGGGGTGTGGTTCCCGAGGCATCGCCCACCAGCACCGCAGATGACGATGCAGTGCTGGTGGTGCTGGTCAGGGCGGTGCCGGTGTCAGAATCCGTGGCCGGCTGGTTGATGGCCGCCTGGTTGATGGTGGCCTGGTTGGGGCTGGTCTGCCCCTGGGTGATCGTGCCATCGATCACGATTTGGGCTGTGGTTTCATCAAAGGCAAGGGCAACCCCTGTGGTGATATGGCCGTCGCGGTAGGTCTTGCTGACCGTGGCGGCTGTGGTGGAGGGTTTGGCATCGGCCGTGATCGTGACCGCTCCACCGCCGCTGATCGACGATTCGGGATCAAGGCAGACCTCGGCCGTTGTGGTCGTCTGGCCATAGGCCATAGCTTCACCGGGCCGGTCGGCGCTGGGGGCCCAGCCTGGCCCGCCTTCGCCATCGGTCATCATCACGTACTTGGAGACCTCAGAGTGGCTGTTCAGGTCATTGGAGGTGCTGCTGGTCAACTCCACATCTCCGTCAGCGCTCAGGCTGCTGCTGTCGCTGATTTCGATCTGGCTGGTGGCCTTCGATAGGCCAACGCTGACGGCCAGGTTGGGCAACCAGTTCGGGGTCACCGCCCCAAGCAGATTGGCCCCATTGATGGTGGTGACAGTCCCGATCTGAATACTTTTCGACTCAGATGAAATGGTTAGGTTGTTATTGGCACCATGCGACTTGATTTGGGCATTGGCAATTGTAATCTGATCTTTAGCAGTGGAGATCGCAACATCAAAGGGGATAAAAACATCCTCTAGTCCCTTCAGGAGGTCGTTAACTTTGCCGGCAGCTGCGGCCGAGAAAACGCCGCCAGCTATATCCCCCGCGTGACCCTCAAACAAAGGAAAGATCTCCATGTCCACCCATGGCTCGTTGATCGCCTGGCTGGAGATCGAGACGCTGCCGCCAATCAGCTGGGTGGGCCCATCCCCCTGGCTGCCGATGCTGATGGTGCTTTTGGCTACCGGCAGCCAGATCGACACGCCCACATCCACCGCCCGGGCGGCACTGCTGATGGTGATATCGCCATAGCTCTGTGTGCCGGTGCCTGTGCTGGAGCCGCCGAACGATGAGGTGCTGATCGTGACTCCATTAGAGGAGCCGATGCTGATGCTCTGTTGTTGGCGGATCTCGGCGCGTGCCTGACTGGTGATGCTGAAAGCTCCACCGTAGGTATAGACATCGCCGCTGATCGTCACATTGCCGTAGAGGGCGATCGTGTAGGGGCTATTGGTGCTGTCTAAATCGATGCCGTTGATCGTGTATTCATCTCCACTGATGCTGATGCCGGTCAGGTCGCTGACCGACTGGCTCCAGGTGCTGTCGAGGCCAGTGATCGTCACATCGAGGTCACCGCTGGTGGCATCGGTGCTGCCGCTGATCTGCAGGCTGCCAGTGGCGTTTGTGATGCTGAGGATGCCATTGCCGTAGCTGGCGCTGGCGGAGCTGCCCAACTGGCCATCCCAGGTCAGGCCGGTGAGGGCATCAACCCCCTCCAGATCCACGGACCCCTGGGTGTATTCCAGCTGCCAGTCGCCCCTGCCCAGCACGGCAGAGCCGCTGGCATCGTCAGAGGCGGCCACATCGGTGCCGGTGAGTTCGGCGAGCCTGGTCACCAGCCGCTGGCCGGCGGCACTGGCGGCCAGGTCGCAGCCGTAGAGCAGCAGGTCACCATCGCCGCTGAACAGGCTGCCCAGCTGGCGCAGGGGCTCGCGATACCGCCAGAGGTTGCGGCTGGTGAGCACCTGCTCGCCGATCTGCAGGGCGCCATCGCTGCCGTGGCTGAGCAGGTGCAGGCGCTGCCAGCCGCCTGCGCTGCGGGCTTCCTCCAGGTGTCGCACCAGGGCCGCCAGGCCCTCGCCAGGGGCCATCGTCAGGGTGCGGGCGCCGCGGGCCTGCAACTGCTTGCCGAGGTCCAGCACCGAGGCATCGGTGGAGGCGATCACATACAGATCCTCCCGATCAGCCCTGACCAGCCCCCCCGGGGCCAGGCTCCCCTGCCCCCAGCCAAGGCCACCCCGATCCGCCTCCAGGACGATCGACCCAGGACTGGCGCTGCCACCGGCTCGATCCGGTTGCCACCAGGGGTAGCCCAGCTCCTTGGCTGCGGTATCCCATGCTCCGGGGACAGCCAGCAGGCCCCCTGGCAGCAGAGCGTCGCTTGCTTGGGAAGGAACGAGCATGGCAGCGGCAGCGATGGGACAGGGGGAGAGCGGGGGCCTGGCCAGGCGACTCAGGCCAGGCGCCTCAGGGAATGGGGCCTCACGGGCAGGCATCACCGAACCGGCCGACTGGATGCCGCCGAAGCAGGGTGGCCTCGCCGATGCAAGGGGCCATGGCTGAGGCAGAAGAGTTCAGGACACCATTGGATTGATGGCTAAAGACTCAGATCCGACTCTGTCCTGCCGCACTCTGCGCGTCAAATCTTGGTTGAAATATTGCGAGACACTGCCCCCCGCAGGCCCCGGCCGCCACAGGCCTTGGCCATGCTCTGCCGGAAGCACTGCACCGCTGGTTCCTGCTGATAGGGCCAGAGCAGGGCTCCATGCCAGAGGATCAGAGCCAGGCAACAGCGTTCCTGCACGGCCGTGGTGAGCCATTCGGTGGCCAGAGCCCTTTCCCCCAGGGCCAGGGCCAGGAGGCCCCAGAGGCTTGGAGCTCCCACAGCCCTCTCCCGCTGCCGATCGGCCTGGTGGTGCACCCACCGATCCAGCAGGGCGGCAGCCAGGGGCCTCTGGGGACCGCCGGCCAGGCTGAAGCCCGCCAGGGCATGGAGGCTGGAGAGGGTGTCCTGGTCGAGGATGCCCACCTGCTCCACCAGGGCGGCAGCCTCCCGATGCTTCCCCTGAACGGCGTGAACCAGCGCCAGCTCCAGCGGTGGCCTGATCTGTGCCCCTCGCAACGCCATCTGGCGTCGAAGCGCGTCCTCGGCCTCGGGCCATTCGGCCAGCTGCATGTGGGCAAAGGCCTTCAGACCCCAACCCTGGGGCAGATCGCTTCGCAGCCGTTCGTCCAGCAAGACCGTCGCGGCTCTGGACTGTCCGCTGTAGATCAGGTGGCGAACCCAGCCGAGCAGGGGACGGTCGAGGCTCAGGCGCTGGGGCAGCCAGCTGGCGTAGAGGTGATCGCTGCGCTCCGGCTGCCAGAAGAGAACCGTCAGGGTCTCGGCGTGGATGGCGGCGATGGCATGGGGGTCGACGGCGAGGGCTCGGGCCTGCTGGATCAGGACCTGCAGCTCCAGGCCGGTGCGCCGGGTGCAGGCCATCCCCCAGCCGGCCTGGAGCAGGAGGCTGTGGCAGAGGTCCACCACCGCCTCGGCGTGCCGGGGATCCAGGGCCAGGCAGTCCTTCAGCAGCCTGACCACCTCGGCGAGTTGCAGGGGATCGCCGGAGCGCCAGCGGGCCCAGGCTTCCCGGTGCAGCATGGTCGGGGAGACCGCCCCGGTTGGCGGACTCGTTGTCTGGCCGATGGGCGGAGTGGCACCGTCTGGAGTGGCAGCGGTCGGGCCAGGGGACGGGCCGGTCAGCGGCGTCAGGGGGCCGGTGTAGGCATAGCCCCTGCCATAGACCGTCTCAATGACCTGCCCGCCCAGGGGCCCCCGGTTCAGCTCCCGACGCAGGCCATGGATCACCTGGGCCAGGGCACCGGGATCCTGGGGTGGGGCGTCCGGCCAGAGGGCGGTGGTCAGCTGCTCCCGCGAGACCATGCCACCGGCTTGAACCAGAACCAGCAGGGCTTGGCGTTGCAAGGGCTTGAGCTGCAAGGGGCGACCCTCGAGGTCCAGGATCCCTTGGTGGTCGAGTCCGTAGGGCCCCAGTCTCCAGCCAAGCAGCATGGCCAATGCCAGAGTCAGCGTATGGGATTTGATTGTAGGAAGTCGAGCAAGATCTAGCCCGGGGAACTTGTTGATCTGACAACCGTGATCGCGCTCAACGTGTTGGCATCAATCCCGTGGAATCGCAGGGTCTGATCAGCGGCGTGCACCAGCGCTGGGCCCCTCCACTGGGCAGCCTCTCGCTGCCTCTGGCGCCCGGGTCGTGGCCGGAGGTCCGCGGCCTGGCTCCTGCCCTGGCAGGCGTGGCGAGGCCGATAGGAGCCGTGCTGGCGGAGGTCTGCCTCTAGTGTCGGTCCCAGAGACGGGGAGGTCCGAGGGGGATGCGCAGGGTTCTGGCGGTGGACGGCCACAGCATGTTTTACGCCCAGCAGAAGGTGGGCTGGTTCTTTGATCCGCGGCGGCTGCTCACCCTGGCGGCGGAGGGGGAGGGCGTGGAGCTCAGCAGCGCCTTCTGGTATGCCGGCCTGAAGGACCCGTCGGACCAGCGGCCGTTCCGCGATGCCCTGACGGGGCTTGGTTTCACGGTGCGCACCAAGCCGCTGCGGGAGCTGGCGCCGGGGGGCGGCGGGGCGGATGGGGAGCCGCAGCGGCAGTACGTGCGGGCCAATCTGGATGTGGAGCTGGCGATCGATCTGCTGCTGGTGGCCGAGCGCTGCGAGGAGATCTGGCTGCTGAGCGGCAGCCGCGACCTGGAGCGGCTGGTGGAGGTGCTGCGGGCCAAGGGGCTGCGGATCGTGCTGATCAGCACCGAGGGGATGGTGGCGCGGGAGCTGCGCAATGCGGCCGACAGCTTTGTGGACCTCTCGGGGCTGCGGGGGCGACTGGAGAAGGCCGATGCCCAACAGCAGCCGGTGTTCCAGCGCCAGGGCTGAGGGGGCCATCCTCCGAGTCGGCGAGCGGACAGTCCCCTGGGCCAACCCCGGCCCCAACCCCTAGAATGGGGCTAACTCATAGTCACTCCGAGTTAACCACCTTCCTTTGTTCCTGCCTGCCATGGCGCGCGATCCCGGTCGGGTCCTGATCTTCGATACCACCCTGCGCGATGGCGAGCAGTCGCCCGGCGCCAGCCTCAACCTGGATGAGAAGCTGGCCATCGCCCAGCAGCTGGCGCGGCTCGGGGTCGACATCATCGAGGCCGGCTTCCCCTTCGCCAGCAGCGGCGATTTCCAGGCGGTGCAGCGGATCGCCGCCGCGGTGGGCCAGGAGGATGGCCCGGTGATCTGCGGCCTGGCCCGCGCCGCCGCCAGCGACATCAAGGCCTGCGCCGAGGCGGTGGCGCCGGCGGCGCGGCGCCGGATCCACACCTTCATCGCCACCAGCGACATCCACCTGGAGCACAAGCTGCGCAAGACCCGGGCCGAGGTGCTGCAGATCACCGCCGAGATGGTGGCCTACGCCCGCTCCCTGGTCGAGGATGTGGAGTTCTCCTGCGAAGACGCCGGCCGCAGCGATCCGGAGTTCATGCATCAGGTGATCGAGGCGGCGATCGCAGCCGGGGCCACCACGATCAACATTCCGGACACGGTGGGCTATGCCACCCCGGCCGAATTCGGCGCCCTGATCGCCGGCATCAACCAGGCCGTGCCCAACATCGACCAGGCGGTGCTGTCGGTGCATGGCCACAACGACCTCGGCCTGGCCGTGGCCAACTTCCTGGAGGCTGTCAAGCACGGCGCCCGCCAGCTGGAGTGCACGATCAATGGCATCGGCGAGCGGGCCGGCAATGCCTCGCTCGAAGAGCTGGTGATGGCGCTGCATGTGCGGCGCAGCTACTTCAACCCCTTCCTCGGCCGCGATCCTTCCAGCAGCGAGCCGCTCACCCGCGTGCGCACCGAGGAGATCACCAAGACCTCGCGGCTGGTGAGCAATCTCACCGGCATGGCGGTGCAACCCAACAAGGCGATTGTGGGCGCCAATGCCTTCGCCCATGAGAGCGGCATCCATCAAGATGGCGTGCTTAAAAACCGCCTGACCTACGAGATCATCGATGCCCGCACGGTCGGGTTGAGCGATAACCGCATCTCCCTGGGCAAGCTCTCCGGGCGCAGCGCCTTCCGGGCCCGGTTGGAAGAACTCGGCTACAAGCTCGAAGGCGAAGATCTCAACGATGCCTTCCTTCGCTTCAAGGAGCTCGCTGACCGCAAACGCGAGATCGCCGACCGCGACCTCGAGGCGATCGTGAGCGAACAGGTGCAGCAGCAGGGTGATGGCCGCTTCCAGCTGCGCTCGGTGCAGGTGAGCTGCGGCACCGGCATGCGCCCCACCGCCACGGTCACCCTGGAGACGGCCGAGGGCGAGGAGCGCAGCGAGGCGGCGATCGGCACCGGCCCGGTCGATGCGGTCTGCCAGGCCCTGAACCGGCTGGCGGCTGTGCCCAATGAACTGGTGGAGTTCTCGGTCAAGAGCGTCACCGAGGGCATCGATGCCATGGG
>JBMSXZ010000108.1:0-8623 GCA_049426205.1 Cyanobium sp. | reverse complement strand
CCAGGGTGCTGGGCGCGAGGCTGCAGCCGCTGCGGAGCTCCCTCTGGATCCGGCACCGCCGGCCCTGCAGCGGTTGTTGGGGCGCCTGGAGCTGGCGGAACGGCTGGCCGCCGGCGGCCACGGCCTCAGCCTGGCGGAGCTGGCCCAGCTGGTGGAGATGCCCCTGCGCAGCCTCGAGACCCGCAGCGGCAGCTGGCGCTGGCGCGATTGGCTGGTGCATCCCGTCGGCGATGGCCGCTGGCGTCTGGAGCGTGACGCGCAAGGATTGCAGGCGCCGGAGTGACGAGCGACGGGTCATGGTGCCAGAAACTCCCATCGCCAACCCCGCCGGGACTTCGACCGGTGGGCTGTACCGGCGTTTCGTGGGCCCCCTGCTGAGCACCGATGCGGGCGCCGATGCCGAGCAGCTGAGCCGCATCACCCTGGCGATCCTGGGGGAGACGTCCCTGCGACGCCACTGGCCCGTGGTGCGGGAGGCCCTGAACGGCCTCGGCCACGACCTGCAGCGGCGGGACCCGCGGCTGCAGCAGACGCTGTTCGGCTGCCGCTTCGCCAACCCGGTCGGGCTGGCGGCGGGGTTCGACAAGAACGGGGTGGCCGCCGCCCTGTGGGATCGCTTCGGCTTCGGCTTCGCCGAGCTGGGCACGGTCACCTGGGAGCCCCAGGCGGGCAACCCCCGGCCCCGGCTGTTCCGGCTGGCGGAGGAGCGGGCGGCGTTGAACCGGATGGGTTTCAACAACCAGGGGGCCCGCGGCGTTCGCCGCAATCTGGAGCGCCAGCGGCTGCCGCCGCCGGGGCAGCGTCCGGCCGTGCTCGGTCTGAACCTGGGCAAGTCGCGCCAGGTGTCGCTGGAGCTGGCGCCGGACGACTACGCCTCCTCGCTCGAATGGCTGGCGCCCCTGGCCGACTACGCCGTGATCAACGTCAGTTCGCCCAACACGCCGGGACTGCGGGAACTCCAGGAGGAACTGCAGCTGCGGCGACTGGTGGAGCGGCTGCGCCGCCTGCCGGCCTGTCCGCCGCTGCTGGTGAAGATCGCCCCTGATCTGGAGGACGACGCCATCGATGCGATTGCCCGGCTGGCCTACGAGGAGGGTCTGGCCGGTGTGATTGCGGTGAACACCAGCCAGGACCGGCTGGGGCTGGAGACCCGGCAGCTGGCGGAGACCGGGCGCACCCTGGCGGAGGAGGCCGGCGGCCTGAGCGGCCGACCGCTGCGGCAGCGCGCCCTTGAGGTGTTGCGGCGACTGCGGGCCACGGCGGGCCCGGCCCTGCCGCTGATCGGAGTGGGCGGCATCGACGGGCCGGAGGCCGCCTGGGAGCGGATCACGGCGGGGGCGTCGCTGGTGCAGGTCTACACCGGCTGGATCTACGAGGGACCGCAGCTGGTGCCAACGATCCTGGAGGGGCTGCTGCTGCAGCTCGAACGCCACGGGATCTCCTGCATCAGCGCCGCCGTGGGCAGTGGCCTGGCCTGGCGCTGAACTGGCCGCCCCCCCGGCAACGCTCGGTTCGCGGCCGCCGGCACCGGAATTGCTACGGCCCGCCGTCGATGGCTGGACAGTGCAGATAACTTGGTGCGAATCCTCTGCGTGATTTGGACCTCTCCGGCCTGATCGTTGACCTGCAGGACCGGATCCGGCCGTGGCGGCACCGGATGTTTCCTCGGGAGCTGCTGATGGAGCTTCACGACGACCTGATCCGTGGTCAGGTGCTCGCCGATGGGTTGGCGGGGAAGGTGCGCTTCGAGGCCCCCCTGCCGCCCCTCACCTGCCGGGATGGGATGCCGCTGGAGAAGGAGCCCCTGGGGGATCTGATCGGCGACCTGCTGGTGCGCGACGACGTGCTGGAGGCGTTCCTGCGGGTGGCCCTGCCCCCAGCGGCGGTGCACTGGCGGGTGATCGACTGGCCCGAGGGCCGCCCCCTGCCCAGCGAGCCGCTGGCGGCGATGCGGGAACTGGACGCGACCACCCTGCGCCTCCCCTTCGACCTGTCCGATGCCCTGATCGATGCCAAGCCCCTGGCGGGCAGACCGCAGCTGCTGGTGGCCGCCAGCCCGCGGAAGCTGATCGATGCCTGGATCGAGGTGTTCACCATGGCCGGCACCCAGCTGGAGCGGATGGCCCCAGCCCAGAACTGCGACTATCTGGCGCTACTGCCCGTGCTGGAGCAGATGGGCAGCCGCGATCTGCTGGGGCTGTTAAGTGCTGATAACGGCACCACCCGCCTGACCCTGTTCCGCGATGGCATCCCCCGCTTCCAGCGGACTGTGGACGCCAACGGCACCGTCCTGGCCAACGAACTGCATCGCTGCATCGCCTTCTACCGCCGCCAGGATCCCCAGGCCCGGGGGTTGCGGCTGGTGCAGGCGAGCGAATTGCCGGACTCGTTGGCCCTGGCCCAGGATCTGGGGGTGGCGATCGAGACGATCACACCGGAGCCCTTCGCTTCGTTGACCCTTCAGGGGCTGGCCTGCCTGGAGGCGGCGCGATGACGAGTCCCAGCCTGCCGATTCTGGATCTGCTGCGGGAGCGCCGCCGCGAGCTGGGGGTCGAATCCCTGGCGCGCACCCTCAGCCAGCGCCGATCCCTGGTGCTGCGTGGCGTTCTGATCGGCCTGGCGCTGCTCGGCACGGCAGTGGGCCTGTTCGGAGCCCTGCTGCTGCAGCGGGGGGTGGCGGGGGCCCGCATGGCGGGCCTGAAGGAGGTGGAAGCCGAAACCCTGCAGCTCAAGAACCAGCTGACGACCAACCAGCAGCGGTTGGCGGTGCTGAAGGCCACCAACAGCAACCTGGTCACGGCCCTGACCTCCGGCCGCTCCTCCTCGGCCCTGCTGGCGGAGCTGCAGCTGCTGACGCCCCAGGGGGTGCAGCTGGTGGCGCTGGATGGCACGGGCCAGGGGCTGGTGCTCAAGGGACTGGCGATCGATCCCTATGCGCTGGTGCGGATCAATGCCCTGCAGCTGCAGCTGCAGAACTCGCCCCTGTTCGAGCCGGAGGGGGTGCGGCTGGTCCGGGTGGAACGGCAGCCGCCGGCCGCGGCGGACCCCGAGAAGGCCGGCCAGGCCGCCAGCCGGGCGCCGACGCAGCCGGGCCTGCTGGCATTCGAGATCGGGGCGTCCTTCGCCACCCCATCGGGCAGCGAGCAGCTGGCCCTGCTCAATCGTCTGGGTTCGACAGGCATGGTGCAGCGGTTGCGGCTGCTGCGGCAGGAGGGCCTGCTGCCATGACCAACCTGCAGCGGGGCGGGAAACCGATCACCGGGGTCATGCTGCGCAGCATCTGGCTGGGGCTGCCGATTGCGGTGGGCGGCGTTCTGGCGGCGCTGCTGGCCGCCTTTTCGCTGCTGCCCCAGCTGCTGGCGGCGCGCGGGGACCAGGATCGACTGGTCCAGCTGCAGCAGCAACAGCAGCAGATCACGCTGCTGCGGGCCCAGCTCCAGGCCATCCGCCAGGGGGTGGAGAAGGCGGAGCAGCAGCAGCGGCGGTTGTTCGAGATCGTGACCGGCAACGGCGATCTCTCCACCTTTGTGGCGATGGTCGACCGGGAGGCGGGGCTGGCGGGGGTTCAGCTGGATCAGTTCGAACCCCAGATCAAGGCAGCCGCTCCGGGCGCCAGGGCTGCTGGAGCCGGGGGCGCCGGCGCCGCAAAGCCGGCCTCTCCGGCCCCAGCGGCTGCCGCCAAGCCACCCGCCCCGCCGGGCGGAGCTGCCACCGCCGCCGCCGCGGACGACGAGATGGAGATCCTCGGCCTGAGCCGGCAATCGATCCTGATGAGCGCGCGCGGGCCCTATCCGGCCCTGCTCGATTTCCTGCGGCGGCTGGAACGGCTGAATGTGCTGGTGGTGCAGAGCGATCTGCGGCTGGAGCTGGAGCCCTCCGGGGGCGATCGCCGCGGAGCCACGCCGCAGGCCCCGGCGCAGACAGCCGCCAATGCACCGCCGCCGCAACCGGTGCTGAAGGTGCTGCTCAGCCTCTATGGCCGGCCACCGGCGGCGGCGGGCCCACCCGGCCGTCCGGGGGTGGCCCCCGGAGCGGCGGCCACGCCCGGTGGGGCACCCCAGCCCCCCCCTGGTGCGCCCCCCCCGACCCCGGCCACGCCCCCAGCTGCCACCTCCACTCCCGCCCCAGCACCCGCCCGCTGAATCCGTGTTTTCCCCCTCCCGCTCCCGCCTCCCCCACCGCCGGCTGCCCTGGCTCCTGGCCGTCCTGGCGACCGCGGCCCCGATGGGCGGTGGGGCCCTGGCCCAGGGCTGGCCGGCGGAGCCCTCGGCCTACGGCAGCCCGGCCGGGCCGGCCGCCCCGGCCGCCGGCGCCAGGCCCGGCCAACCGCAGCGGGTGCGGGTGCAGAACCCCGGCCTGATCGAGATGACGGTGCGGCGGCTTCCGGATGCGGTGGAGGTGGTGATCAGCGGTGTGGGGGCCATGCCGCAGCTGCTGCAGAGCAACCAGGGCAGCAGCTGGGCGGGCCGGTTGCTGGTGGCGACCCCGGGCACCCTGCGCCGCGGGCCGCAGCGGCTGAGCCTGCCGGAGGCGGGGCTGCAGATGATCAGCCTGGAGGGTGCCGGCAACCGTTTCGCCCTGACGGTGACGCCGACGCCGGGCTTCCCCCTGGGGCGGCCGGTGGTGAGCGCCGACGGCAGCAACCTGATCGTCAGCTTCGCCGCCGCGCCCCAGAGCGGCCAGCAGAGCTACAGCCGCAACCTCTCGGTGCCGGGACGCATCCCCCAGGCGGAGCTTGTGCCGCCGCTGCAGCCCCGGGCCGTGGCGCCACCGCTGGGGGATATGGCGGTGGGGTCGATGGTGTTAAGAAATCCAGGATGGGTCAGCATTAGCGGCCCCCCTGTATCAATGATTTTAAAAGAGGCGACTCCCAGGGACGCACTTTTCAGCCTAGCTCGCATGGGCGGCCACGGATTTGTTTGGCTAGAAAACACGGAAGCTCCTGAAGTGTTCTCTCTATCCAGAGGAACAGGATCGGCCTCAGAAACCATTGCAAGCAAAAAGGAACCAAAAAACGCAAGGCGAATCACGGTTTCGTTCGCAAACGCCCCCTATCAAACAGCGTTGAATTCGCTTCTAATGGCATCAGGGGTCCAAGGCAGGTTCGAGAATGGCATCATTTTTGCAGGTTTTGGAGCTGCCTACAAATCTTTTGCTCCGCAACTCTCGAAGATATATCGGCTGAACCAGGTGGCCGCCAATTCAGCGGCCGACTATCTCGCCAACCTCGGCGCCAAGGTGACCAAGACCAACACGATCACCACCTCCGTGACCCAGGGTGTGAATCAGAACCAGTCGGTGGCCAACAGCACCTCCAGCGCCACCACCCAATCGTCCACCACCACCCAGGTGGATGCCTATGGGGCCAACAGTGGCCCACTCCTGGGCCTGCAGGCCACCACCGATTCGCGGCTGTCGACGATCACGCTGGTGGGCAGTCCGTCCCTTGTGGCGGTCGCAGAGCAATATCTCAAGCAACTCGATCTCCGTCAGCGGCAGGTGGCACTGTCGGTGAAGATTCTTGATGTCAGCCTCGGCAACAACAGCACGGTCGACAACAGCTTCGCCTTCCGTTCTGGCAATAGCTTCATTGTCAATCAACAGGGGCAGCTGGTGGCGAACTTCGGCTCACTCAAGCCACCCTCATCGCCAGAAGGTGGCCTGCCTGGTTTGTATGATGGCGTCAACGGCACCCCAACCGTAGGAACGGGTGCCTACAGATTGCCAGGCGGTTCTGATCAGCTCTTTTTAACACCTGAGCTTGCTTCCCCGATCCCTGGCCCAGGCGGCAAAGCCCCCTTTTACGATCCGCGCTACCCGGCCAGACCACCCTTCGGCTCCTACGCCAATCCAGGCCAGCCTGGAGTGACAAAGTTCACGCCTGGAGAGCCTTCGGTTCCAGCAACCATCCAAAGCATCATTGTCGATCCAAACACCGGCCAGCAAACCTACACCTATTCCACGCCGACAATCGGCACGCCCGATGAATTAACGTTTGCCAATCCCACCGCCTTCCAATATCCCAATAATCAGTTCTTTGATTTCGTGCGCGCCACGATTGAATCCAGCAGCACCAAGGTCCTGGCCAGTCCAACCTTGATTCTCAGTGAAAACAGCGAAGAGCTGGTATCGGGTACGGGACCCAATGCGCTGGCCGGCTTGTCCAGCCAGTCGTCATCCGGATCATCGGGCAGCAGCGGCTCCACCGGCAGCTCCAGCAGTAGCAGTGGCTCTGAGAACAACGCCACGATTGGCCGGTCCAAGGCCAACGAGGCCTTCGTGACGGTTGGCGAACAGGAAATCGTGTCCTATCAGGTCCAGGCAGGTCAGAACGGAGCGCCCAATTCCTGCCAGCCGGTGCTCGGCATCTCCGGCCTCACCTTCGGCGCCCGTGTCTCGAAGATCGACGACAACGGTTTCGTCACGTTCACAATGTCGCCCTCGATCTCGGCCACGGTGGGCTCCGAAATCATTCCTGGCTGCGGCCGCATCAAGACCCTGGCGGTCCGTCGCCTCGACACCGGCAGCGCCCGGGTGCGCGACGGTCAGACCCTGATCCTCACCGGGGTGTTGTCTGATCGCGACAGCGAGATCGTGCAGAAGTGGCCGATCCTTGGGGATATCCCCTTCATCGGCCAGTTCTTCCGCAACAGCGGCGGCACCCGCACCAAGCGCGAGCTGGTGATCATGGTCACCCCCCGCATCATCGATGACAACCAGGGCGGCAGCTGGGGCTACGGCTATCAGCCCGGCACCCGCGATGGCCGCCGCTTCCTCGGCGGCAGCAGCAGCAGCGGCAGCGGCAGCGCGCCCTCCTTTTGATTGCAAAACCCTGGTTTCAGCACCCCGAATTCAGAACCCTGAATTCAAAAGCCTGAATCCGGATGCCTGCTCACAAGCCCCAATCCAGACACCCCAATCCCCATCCTGAATCCGGCAACCTGATTCCAGCCCCCCCAGTTCAGAAAGGTTCCGCCAACCCAGGCCCAACAGACTCGATGGCCACTCAGCCCGTGCCACCGCCGGAGCTGGCGGCATCGGGATCAGGGGGGCCGACCCTGCCATCGCTGGTCCGGCGGCGCAGCTGGCCGGGGTAGGGACCTCGGCCATCCAGGCAGGCGCTGCCGCAATGGCAGCCGAGGCTCAGGGCCTGCGGCAGCGTCCAGCCGGCGGCCAGGGCGGCGGTGACGCCGGCCGCAAACGAGTCGCCGGCGCCGTAGCTGTCAAGCCCGGGCCGCTGGCGCCGCGGTGCCGCGAAATGTCCACCGGGCCAGACCCGTCCGCCCCGAGCGCCTTCGGTGGCGATCACCAGGGCCGGCGCTGGCTCCAGATCGCCCGGGCTGTACCGCTCCGCTGGATCGAGGGCGCTGCAGATCAAGGCATCGAGGTCCACCGCCGCTTCCGCCAGGATCTCCAACCGCAGCCGTGGCGTGGCCGTGAGCACCCGCGCGGCACGGGCCAGGCGCACAGCGGCACTGTCGGCGGCCGTGAGGAAGACGCCGTCGCAATCGGCCAGCCGCTGCCAGGGCAACGGATCGGCGGCGCGGGGGCTGAGCCGTTCGCCGATCACCGTGATCGTGCGCTCGCCGGCAGCATCCACATGGGTGATGGCCGTGCGGGTAGGGGCATCGCGCCAGGCCACATGCAACTCCAGCCCCAGGGCGGAAAGCTCCTCAAAGGCCCGCTCACCGGCGGCATCGCGACCCAGCGCCGTGAAGAACGGAACCGCAACGCCCAACAGCCGCGCCAGTTGCACAGCCACCACCGCACCGCCACCGGCCGCCACCTGATGGCCATGGCTGGCCCGCACGATCTGCCCCGGGCGAGGCAGCTCCGGCACCTCCAGGAACTGCACCACCTCCACATGGCCGACGACGGCCAGCTGCAGGGGCGGCAACGGCGGCAGCTGCTCCAACGGCAGGGGCACCGCCGTCAGGTCCACGGCCGTCATGCTGGAGGGAGGCGGCGCCATCGGCCCGGCCGGCAGTGGATCGCAGTGTGGCAGAGAAGAGGGGGGCTGGCGCCCCGCCAGGGTCGGGGCTACGGCGGTGGTGGGGTTGCGCGGGTGGCCCTGGTCGCTGGGGGTGAGGCCCCGCCCCACCCTGCTCACGGGCGCGTCCGGGGCAAGGCCGGGGTTGGCGGCGTGCATGGGGGTTGGGGAGGTGGGTGTAGCCGAACGCTCCAAATCAGCAGCGGGCAGGAAGTGTATGGAGGCGTGAGCCGAGAGTTGGTGGTGACCTGTCCACTCGCGGGGCTGATTGGCCGGCCATCTTCGCTCAAGAAAGCAGCTCCTCAAGTTCATCTCTGGTTTGCTCAGTATCACGCAGGATTTTGGAACGCAACCCAGGTCCCAGCGTTTCACCAGAATGAACAGGGACGACAGTAGTTCGGCCGTCGGGATGTTTCAGAAAATGATGGCTTCCCTTTATTCGCAGAACTTCAAAGCCAATCTTTCGAAGTGCCAGGATGAGCGCCTTGCCTGTGAAGGTGGATTAAGTTGACACGTCTAGACGGTCACTCGCTGAACACCAACGAAGTCAAGTTGTTCGACCATTCCGTCCTGAACCTCTAGTGTGCGGTCCCTCAGGTTCCTGATATAATACGAGCATAACCGAGTCGATTG
>JBMSXZ010000107.1:0-8645 GCA_049426205.1 Cyanobium sp. | reverse complement strand
CGATCGGACTGGTCCCCAGCGCCAGGGCGTTGCGGAGCTTGTCGATCCAGTCGAGTTGGGGCGTGGTGAAGAAGGCCTTGAGGCCATTGAAGGGGGCACCGATCGGGAAGCGAAAGTCGAGGGCCCGCAGATCGCCGCCGCGATTGACGAAGAGATGGGTGTGCTGCTTGGGCAACAGGTTGTCCAGGGCACCGACCTTGCGCAGCAAGGCAAAGAGATTGGCGTAGTTGAAGAAAAAGACGTGCAACCCCATTTCGATGTGATTGCCGTCCGGGTCCTCCCAGCTGCCAACCTTGCCGCCCATGAACGGACGGGCCTCATAAAGATCGACGCTGTGGCCGGCATCCACCAGATCCACGGCCGCCGCCAGACCCGCCAGACCGGCTCCCACGATGGCGACGTGCACCAGACCCTCCCGCGATGGCACCGACTCTATGGAGTGACAGGCCAGGCGGGGCTGGCCCAGGGAAGGGGGGTAACCGGCCCCAGGCTCGGGCCGCGGGGACGCGGCAGGCAGGAGCCGAGCTCCATAGAGTGATGGGACACCACCCGTGGCGCTCCTGCGAGCCCGCGATTCCCCAGGCCCATCCCAGGCTCCCTGAGGCGAGCCCCCCCAGCCAGGGCCAAGGCCGCCAGCCCGGCCGCCCCTGTCGTCGGTCCAGCCAGGCGGCTCCAGCGCCGACACCAGCCCACCTTCGCTCTGCCACCAGCCCGCCCTGGCGGCGGCCCGAACCACCGGGTTCACCGGGAGCCGATCGTCAGCCCGACGCCCCATCCCAGTTCCCCCACCTGTCCCAGCCCCTCCGATCCGATGAGCAGCGACACCGCCCCAGCCACCACCGCGCCCCCGCTGACCTTCACGGGCCGCGATGGCAAGGGCATCCTGATCACCGAGCCCGCCATGCGCCAGCTCGGCACCCTGATGGCCCAGCAGGGTGGCGACACGGTGCTGCGGGTGGGCGTTCGCTCCGGCGGCTGCAGCGGCATGAGCTACACCATGGATTTCATCGCCGCCGCCGAGATCCGCAGCGACGATGAGGAATACATCTACGAACCGGCCGGGGCTCCGTCCTTCCGCGTCGTCAGCGACCCGAAGAGCCTGCTTTACATCTACGGCATGCAGCTCGATTTCTCCTCTGCCCTGATCGGCGGTGGCTTCAATTTCACCAACCCCAACGCCACCCAGACCTGCGGCTGCGGCAGCTCCTTTGCGGTCTGACCAGAGCGCAGGGGCCGGCGGCATGGGAATCTGAACCAGATCCGATTCGGCTGTGCCATGGCGGCCACCACCCCATCCCCCAGCAGCTCCGACCTCCAGGAGGGGTCCGGCGACGGGGCCGCCTCCCTGTTCGATGCGGCTCTGGCCCGCTACCAGTCCGGCGCGGCCCCTGAGGAGCTGATCGACGATTTCCTGGCGATCACCGCCCAGTCACCCCGCCAGGCCGCTGGCTGGACCTGCCTGGCCTGGCTGCAGCTGTTGCTCGACCAGCCCCGGGCGGCCCTGCGCTCGGCCCGCACCGCCGTGCGCCTCAACCCCCAGGACCCCCAGGCGCGGATCAACCTCAGCCTGGCCCTGCTTGAAACCGGCGGGTCCGGGGTGCGCGAGCACATCGAACTGGTCCAGAGGGTGATGGTGATGGCCCCGGAGCTGGCCGATGAGCTGCGGGCCTCGATCGCCGATGGACTGGAGCGACGCCCCGGCTGGGGCGCCCTGGCCAAGGTCCGGAACTGGCTGGAGGCTTGAGCGCGGTCCTGCTGCTGAGCAACGGCCACGGCGAGGATCTCAGCGCCGCCAGCCTGGGATGCGCCTTGCGGGATCGCGGCATCGCGGTCGAGGCCCTGCCCCTGGTGGGCCGGGGTCAGGCCTACCACCAGGCCGGCATCCCCGTGCTGGGCCCCACCCGCGACTTCAGCACCGGCGGCCTGGGCTACACCAGTCTGGCGGCGCGCCTCACCGACCTCCGGGAAGGCCAGTTCACCTACGTGCTGCGCCTGCTGGGACGGCTGTGGCGGCAGCGGCGACGGATCCGGCTGGTGATCGCCGTGGGGGATCTGGTGCCCCTGCTGGGGGCCTGGCTGAGCGGCCGTGAGCATGTGGTCTATCTGGTGGCCTACTCCAGCCACTACGAGGGGCGACTGCGCCTGCCCTGGCCCTGCGGCTGGCTGCTGCGCAGGCCGCTGCTGCGGGCCATCTGGAGCCGGGACCGCCTCACCGCCGAGGATCTGACCGCCCAGCTGGGGCGCCCGGTGCGCTTCCTCGGGAACCCCTTCCTCGATCCGCTGCTGCAGGCGCTGGGCCCCGCTCCGGCGGCCGGGGTGCCGCGACAGCTGGCGGTGGCGGTGCTGCCGGGCAGCCGGGTGCCGGAAGCCCTTGGCAATCTCGGCCTGCTGCTGCAGGTGCTGGCTCGGCTGCCCGAGGGGGCGGGAGGGGCGGAACCACGACTGCGGGCGGCGCTGGTGAGGGCCCTGCAGCCAGAGGCGATCGCCGCGGTGGCGGAGCCCCTGGGCTGGCGGCTGAAGCCACCCCCGCCAGGGGCGCCTGCGGAGGAGGGGGGCGGCACCCTGGTGCGGAACGGACGGCGGCTGGAGCTCCACTGGGGCGCTTTCCCGGCGGTGCTGGCCGGCAGCGACCTGGTGCTGGCGATGAGCGGCACCGCCTCCGAGCAGGCGGTAGCGCTGGCCCGGCCGGTGCTGCAGCTGGCCGGCCCCGGGCCGCAGTTCACGGCAGGCTTCGCCGAAGCCCAGCGGCGCCTGCTCGGCCCCGGGGTGGTGTGCGCGCCGGGCCCCGTGGGCGCTCAGGCCACCCTCACCGCCACGGCGGACCAGCTGGCGGCGATGCTGGAGCGGCTGGCCGATCCGCAGGCGGGCCCCCTGTGGCGGCGGGAGCTGGAGGCGATCGCCGCCGAACGGCTGGGCGACGTCGGCGGCAGCGCCCGGATGGCGGCGGCGATCATGGAGCTGCTGGCCGCCGGCCCCACCCGCTCTTCCCAGCCATGACCGAACCAAAGCCGGATCCCACCTCCAGGCCAGGGGCAGCCCCGATGGCCGCCGCTGGCCCCACCACCCGTGCCAGGGGGGATGGGTCCCCCGATGGCAATGGCCTGCTGCAGGGCCTGCGGCAGCTGATCGATCGACTGCTGGTCGCCGATGTGTTCGTGGTGCTGGCTGGCGCCCTCTGGTTCGCCGTGGCGGTGGTGCTGCACAGCCAGGGTGTGGAAGCGCCCCTGAGGGGGTTCCAGGGGCTCTGGGAGCCTCTGTTCACGCCGGCGATCGGCGTGCTGATGGCCGGCGCCCTGCTCAGTGGCGCCCTGGGCTGGTGGCAGCGGCGAGGGCAGCGCAGAGCTCGGGATAGCGGAAGCTGAACCCCTGGCCCAACAGCCGCTCGGGGAACACCCGTTGACCGTCGAGCACCACCCGGGCGCCATCGCCGAGCAGCAGGTGCAGGATCGCCCCGGGCACCGGCAGCAGGCTGGGCCGTCCGAGGCTCCGGCCGAGGGCGGAGGCGAAGGCGCCCATGGTGGCGGGCTCAGGGGCCACGGCGTTGTAGGTGCCGCTATAGCTGCTGTCTTCGAGGGCGGTGGCGATCAGGCGACAGAGGTCGTGGCGGTGGATCCAGCTCATCCACTGGCGTCCCGAGCCCACGGGTCCACCAAAGCCGGCCCGGAACACCGGCAGCATCTTGCCCAGGGCGCCGCCGTCGGGGCCGAGCACGATGCCGAGGCGCAGGATCACCAGACGGCAGCCGGGGGGCACCGCCGTGGCCGCCGTCTCCCAGTCGCGGCAGAGCTGACCAAGAAAATCGGCGCCGACCGGAGAGCTCTCATCGAAGCGGGCCTCGGTGCTGGTGCCGTAGTAGCCCACAGCCGATCCGCTCACCAGCACGGAGGGCGGGGTGGGCAGGGCCTGGATTGCTGCCACCAGCAGCTCGGTGCTGCGCACCCGGCTGTCGCGCAGGCGCTGCAGGTGCTCGGGAGTCCAGCGGCGTTCCGCGATCGGCTCTCCGACCAGGTTGACCACCCCATCCGCCTCCGCCAGGGCCTGGCGCAGCGTGTCCTGCTGCCAGGAGGCCGGATCAGCCGGATCGAAGACCAGGCTCTTCAGCCGATCGTCACCCAGGGAGGGAAAGGGCTGGCTGCGGCGACTCACCAGGGTGATGCCATGGCCGAGTTCGAGCAGGTAGGGCACCAGCGCCCGACCCACGAAACCGGAACAGCCCAGCAGCAGCAACCTCACCCAATTCCCCTGCAAGTGCCGCCGAGGCTAGGGCCGAAGCCGGGCCCCTCGGCGACCCCCGGGAGCGACGGAGCGGGTGCCCCACGGGGCGGGGCGACGGCCGCCAGCGCCGAGGCAGGGGCCTTAGCCTCAGGTCACGTCAAACCAGCGCAGCAACCACCATGGCCGCGACGCCCCCTGCCGCTGGCAGCCCGCCAGCGCCCCAGCCCGCCCAGTCCGCCGGCCTGAAAAAGGGATCGCTGGTGCGGCTCAACCTGGCTGCCTATCAGGGGAGTCTGGAGGCCTCGGCGAGCGACCCTGTGCCGCCCTCCTACGTGCTGGAGGGCCCCGGCGAGATCCTGGCGGTGAAGAACGGCTATGCCCAGCTGCGCTGGCGCCGTCCGGTGCCGGATGTGTGGCTGCGGCTCGACCAGCTGGAGGCCTGGAGCGCCGGCTGAGCGCTGCCCAGGCTCAAAGCTCCAGGCGGCGCCTCTCCTCGTGCAGGCGCTGGCGGCGCAGGCGCGCTTCGCGCAGCATCTGGCGGCCGTCGTGCAGGTAGTCGTCCACGTAGCCCAGGGTGTAGCGCTCCAGCTCGGCCACACCGTCCTGCACCTGGCCCAGGCAGTGGTAGAGGCTGAGCCCGAAGCCCCGGGCGCAATCGGGGCAGAGCCTGGAGCGGTAGAGCGTTTCGGCCCGGGCCACACGGGCGCGGCTCTGCTCCAGGAAGCTGCAGAAGTCGGCCATCAGGGCGTCGTCGTAGGGATCGGCGGCCAGGGCCTTGATGGCCGCGGGGAAGGCATTGATCACCTGGCCGAGCAGCCTGTCGAGGGGGCCGTACACGGCCTGCAACCAACCGCGCAGGTCCTCCTCGGCGGCGCTGCTGCGGCGGCGGGAATCGGCGCCGGCCCCTGCGGCTGACCCCTCACAAGCCCCAGACCCCGGGCCGCTGCTGCCGCGGGGCGTTCCGCTGCTCCCCAGGCCGGTCGCGGCGTCGTAACGGCGGCGACGATCCCGATCTCCCAGCACCTCCCAGGCGGCGTTGAGGGCCAGGATCCGCTGGGGATCGCCGCCGGCATCGGGATGGTGCGTCTTGACCAGGCTGCGGTAAGCCGCCTTGATCTCAGCGGCACTGGCGCTGGGCGCCACACCGAGCGCGGCGTAATGATCCGCCGCCCGCAACAGCGACGGCTCGGATGAGGACTCGCGGCGGGCGGGGGCCAAGGGGCTGGGATGGGCAGCGGCCATCATCAGCCAGGCCGCCCCGGGGCCTGGTTAAGACCCGGGCCCTGGGATCGAAGGGGGGACAGGCATGGACGGAAAGGCCAGACGACCACAAAAAAGCCCCCCTTGCGGGGGGCCTGGGCGTGTGTGTGTGAGGGGGGATGGGCCGGGCGCGAGCACCCGGCGCAAGCATCAGAACTTGAAGATCGTCTGCACCAGGCCGCCGAGGGCGTTGTTGGTCTCGCCGTTGCCGGTGTACTGGCCGTTGGGGCGGCTCAGGTAGAAGATCGCCGGGGTGATGCTGATGTTGTTGGAGACCTGGAACTTGTACCAGCCTTCGAGGGCGTAGTTGCCGTCGTTGGGGCCGTCGGGGGAGGCCGCATTGCCGATGCGGTTGTTGGTCAGCCCGGTGACGTAGGTGGGCTGGCCGACCGAGAAGCCGGCGGCGTTGCCCTTGGCAAACAGGTTGCTCCACTGGAGGCCGACCTGCCAGGACTGGGTCTCGGTGATGTTGCGGCTGTTGCCATAGGCGGGGAAGGCGCCAGAAGCAACCGCAACCCCGCTGGCGTTGGTGTCGTTGTAATCGGCGTGGCTGATCGCGCTGATGCCCCAGCCCAGGCTGATCGAAGGAATCAGACCGCTGGCGAGGGGCTGCCAGGAGGCGCCCAGGGCGAAGTTGTTGCTGTACGAGTTGCCGTTCCAGGCAGCAGGGGTGCCGAGAGTGCCATCGCCATCGCAGGCCAGGCCCTGGCGGGCGAACTGGGTGCCGCGGCGGGTGAGGGGATCATTGGGAGTAGCGCTACCGCTGCACTGGCCGTAGCGCCAGGCGGCCGAGAGGGCGAACTGGGGTCCGGCCCAACCGATCTGGGTGAGGAAGCTGCCGCCGCTGTTGCTGGTGAACAGACCGCCGGTGGTGGGATCGCTGGTGTCGCCGCGAGGAGCCACGTAGCTGGTCGAAGCGGCGAAGTAGGGATTGCCCTTCTTGACGTTCTGCTTCCAGATCAGACCGAAGGCGGAGCCGGTGGCCTTGTTGTAGGTGGCAGGAGCCCCATTGAGGGTGAAGACATCAAGCAGCTCAGCCCTGTAAAACGACGGAGCGACAGCCAGCATCTCCGTGTTGCGGGCCCTGGGGCCAACAACGGCGGTGAACGTCTTGCCAACGGGGAAGCGGTAGTAGAGGCGATCAATGTTGACGACATTGTCCCCACCTTGCGGCGAGAAAGCCCGATCCAGAGCGAGCAGATTATAGGGATTGCCGCCAAACACGCTCTGCGTGAAGTTGCCGCTACGCAGGCGGGTGTAGAGCAGATCCTTGCCGGTGAAGCTGGTGTTCAGGTTCAGGCGAAGATCATAGTTAAAGGTGAGGGCACCCCAGTTGGTATTGTTTGTTTGAGCATACTTGGCAGAGTTTGCGGTAGCCGGAGTTGGTTTTGGCGGGGCAACATAACCGGAACCGTTAGCGGTGCTGTTGGCATCCTGGCTGCCTCCGAAGTTGACGGCGCCAAGAACGAAGGTGGCCTCACCCTGCAGTTTGGTCGTGGTCGAGAACTGATTGGCTTCCAGCTTGCCGACGCGGGTTTCAAGGCCATCGACACGGCCGCGCAGCACGGCCAGCTCGTTCTGGTACTCCTTGAGCAGGCGCTTCAGCTCATCGGTGCTCTCGGTGACGCGATCCAGGCAGGCATTGAGCAGGGCGGCCGCTTCATAGCGGGTCATCGCCTGGCCACCCTTGAAGGTGCCACTGGGATAGCCGGCCACACACCCGTAGGTGTCGACGAGGTTGGAGAGGGCCTGATAGGCCCAGTCGGTGGGCTGGACGTCGGAGAGCTGGGAGACGCTGGTGACCTGGTCATTGCTGACCGGGGCGTAGCGGTTCAGATCGGATTCGCCGGCATGGACCGCGAGCGGGGCCGCCGTTGCGGCAGCCAGGGACGCGAGCAGCAGGCGCTGAAAGGGTTGCATGAATTCCTCACACCAAAAGAGGACTTCCGTACTGGAAGCGACCCCATGATAGCGATTGCATGGCAGCAAGATCCGGCCTGGAGCACAGCTCCTGGTATCCCCCAGCACAAACGCGAGCTGCCATCAGCCACCCCCCAAGCCGGCTGGCCTTTCCGATAAAAAAACCCGGCCGCTTTGCGGCCGGGTCGTGATCAAGCTCGATGAGCGTGGGACAGCCAGAAGCCGAACTCAGAAGCGGAAGGTGGTCTTGATCAGACCGCCGAAGCTGTCGAAGCTGTCGCCATCATCCTTCTGCAGGGCGCCCAGGGGGGCACTGAGGTAGTAGATGGCGGGGGTCACACTGATGTTGTCGGTGACTTGCAGCTTGTACCAGCCTTCCCAGGCGTAGTTGCCATCGTTCATGCCGGAGCCGGTCACGAAGGTGGGTTGTCCGACAGCAACGCCGAAGGTGTTGCCCTTCAGCAGGAAGTCACCCCACTGGAGGCCGAGATACCAGGACTGGCTGTTGTCACCGCTGATGTCGATCGCATCCTTGTAACCGCTGTCAGCAGTTTCGTACGGGGTAGCACCATCACCCACATAGGTGTTGATGCCCCAACCGGCGCTGATCGAGGGGAACCAGCTGGCCGCGAGCGGCGAGAAGTAGGCGCTCAGACCAACGGAGTTGGTGTTGCCAGCAGTCCCAAAACCGGAAACCGCCAGGGGGGTGCCATTGCCGGGGTAGAGGCCGGCGCCACCGCTGGAGTAGGTGTAGGCCGCAGCAACGCCGTAGTTGGCGCCGCCATAGGCGAGCTGAACGGTGCCGGTCTGGGTGGCAGCGCTGGTGCCGATGCCGCCACCGGTGATCGGATTGCTGTCGTCGCCGTTGAAGCTGACATAGTTGGCGCTCAGGCTGAGGCCACCGGCCTTCCACCACAGACCACCACCAGCACCGAGGTTGAGGCTGTAGGTGCCGGGCGCACCGGCGTAGGTGAAGATGTCAAGCACGGTGTCCGCCGGGTAGGCGGAGGGCCACATCGCCAGCATGTCGTCCTGACGGACACGGGGACCAACGGTGGCGGTGAAGCCGCTGCCGATCGGGAACTGGTAGAAGAGGCGATTGATCTCAACGACGTTGGGGCCAGCCGACTCAAACGCGGTCTCCATGCCGAGCAGGCCGACCGGAGCACTGCCATCCCAGGCGGTGTCTTTGAAGTTGCCGGAGCGCAGGCGGGTGCGCAGCAGGTCCTTACCGGTGAAGCTGGTGTCGA
>JBMSXZ010000106.1:0-8672 GCA_049426205.1 Cyanobium sp. | reverse complement strand
CGCTTCGATGTGATCCTCGCCAACCCGCCCTTCGGCGGCAGCGAACGCAAGGAGGTGCAGCAGAACTTCGAGATCCGCAGCGGCGAAACCGCTTTTCTGTTATTGCAGCACTTCATCCGCTTGCTGCGGGCCGGCGGCCGCGCCGGTGTAGTGATCAAAAACACCTTTCTCTCCAACACCGACAACGCCTTGGTGGCCCTGCGCCAGAAGCTGCTCACCGATTGCAACCTGCACTCGGTGCTCGACTGCCCCGGCGGCACCTTCCAGGGGGCGGGGGTGAAAACGGTGGTGCTGTTCTTCGAGAAGGGTGCACCCACCCGCAAGGTCTGGTTCTACCAGCTCGATCCCGGCCGCAACCTGGGCAAGACCAACCCCCTCAACGACCGCGACCTGGCGGAGTTTGTGGAGCTGCAGAAAACCTTTGCCGATTCGCCCAAGAGTTGGAGTGTGGCGGTGGACTCCATTGATCCCCAGAGCTGGGATCTTTCGGTGAAGAACCCCCATGGGGGTGAGGCGGTGGCATTGCGGAGCCCGCAGGAGATCATGGCGGAGATTGCGGCGCTGGATGCGGAGAGTGCGGAGGTGCTGGGGAGGATCAGGGGGTTATTGGGATGAGCATGCGTTGTCGTGGTGATGAGCAGGGCTATGTGAACTTCGTGATTGAGGTGAAGGCACGCATCCGCCAGGGTCAACTGCGTGCCCTGCAATCGGTCAACAAGGAACTGCTAGCTCTTTACTGGGATCTGGGCGAAGCGATCCACCGCAAACAGGAGGAAATGGGCTGGGGCAAGGCTGTGGTGGAAACCCTGGCCCGAGATCTGCAGGCTGAGTTCCCTGGGCGCAATGGGTTTTCCGCTCAGAACCTTTGGCTGATGCGCCAGTTCTATGGCGAATACCGCGACAATCCAATTCTCCAACCACTGGTTGGAGACATCAGCTGGAGTAAGAATCTGGTGATTATGGCCCGCTGCAAGGATGCTCTGCAACGGGAATTTTACCTCAGGGCTACGGCACGCTTCGGCTGGTCAAAGAGTGTGCTGCAGCATCAGATTGACACCAACAGCTACGAGAAGTACCTGCTGAATCAGACGACTTTTGATCGAACCCTGAGTCCCGAGCTCCAAGCGCAGGCCTCATTGGCGGTGAAGGATGAGTATACCTTTGATTTTCTCGATCTGGAGGAACAGCATTCCGAGCGTGAGCTGGAGCGGGCCCTGGTGGCCAACCTGCGAGCATTCCTCTCTGAGCTCGGAGGCCAATTCAGCTTTATTGGTAACCAGTACCGATTCGAGGTGGGCGGTCAGGAGTATTTCATCGACCTGTTGCTCTTTCACCGTGGCTTGCGGGCCCTTGTGGCGATCGAGCTGAAGATTGGCAGCTTTGAGCCAGAACATAAGGGCAAGATGGAATTCTATCTGGAAGCTCTCGACACCCAGGTGCGCCTAGCCGGGGAGAATGCTCCGATTGGCATTATCATCTGCCGTGACAAGAACATCACCGTGGTGGAATATGTGCTGCGCACCAGCCAGCATCCAATTGGTGTGGCCACCTACACCGTGGGCCAGGAACTCCCAGAGGCCTATCGCGCCGAGCTTCCGAGCCCGGAGGCCATTGCCGAGCGTCTGCGGCTTTGGACCGAATCGGAGCAGCGGAATGGTTGATGGGATTTTGGTTTGTGAGGAAGACCGTCGAGCCAAGATGGCAGATCGACCGGCCTTGAGAAGGTGGTCGGGGCGTGTGGGTTGGCAGGGGACATATCTACAACTGTTGCTGAACAACACGAGATCTGCTGTGGCTGTAGCGCCACACGGCACTCAGGAGATCATGGCGGAGATCGCGGCGTTGGATGCGGAGAGTGCGGAGGTTCTTGGGAGGATCAGGGGGCTGTTATGAAAGAGGGTTGGCAGATCAGGAAGCTTGGTGATGTGTGTTCATTGCTCAATCGTGGTGTTTCACCTACTTACCTGAAAAAGGGCGGTGTATGTGTTCTCAATCAAAAGTGCATTCGTAATCACGAAGTCAGCTACGAACTCGCAAGGAGGCATGATGATGCAGCGAAGAAAGTCGCCGAAGAACAATTTATTCAACGCGGTGACGTATTGGTGAATTCGACAGGGACTGGCACTCTCGGACGTGTCGCGCAGGTACGCAACGAACCTGAAGAGGCAACGACTGTTGATTCTCACGTGACCATCGTCCGAGCCAAGCCGGGCCTTTTTCATCTCGAGTTTTTTGGCTACATGCTCGTTGTCATTGAAGAAGCCATTAAGGAAGCTGGAGATGGTTGCGGTGGGCAAACCGAACTTGCACGGTCAGTTCTGGCAGAGCGGTTCTCTGTGAGTTATCCAGAGTCCCTGCCTGAACAACAGCGTATCGTCACCCTTCTCGACGAAGCGTTTGCGGGCCTCGCCACCGCCAAAGCCAACGCCGAACAAAACCTCCAGAACGCCCGTGCGATCTTTGAGAGTCATCTGGAATCGATATTCAGCCCGCGAGGTGAACATTGGGAGGAGCGGCGGATCGAGGATTGGTGCGAATCAGTGATGGATTGCGTTAATAAGACCGCGCCAGTGGTTGAGACACCCACGCCGTTCAAGATGCTCCGAACAACAAATATTCGGAACGGGAAAGTTGATGGTTCTACGGTGAAATACGTGACCCAAGAAACCTACACGACATGGACTCGCCGCCAGGTCCCCCAAAGGGGCGATGTCATCCTGACCCGCGAGGCTCCAATGGGGGAAGTCGGAATGATTCTCAGCGACGAGAAAGTATTTCTTGGTCAGCGACTTGTGTCATATCGGGCCAACCCGAAAGAGCTCGACAACTTCTTCCTCTTATATGCACTGCAATCCAGGGCATTGCAGGATCAGATTCACGCAAAGGCTTCGGGTTCTACGGTTCAGCACATGCGCGTCCCAGATAGCAAGAACCTTTTACTTGCCGCGCCTTCCTTGCAGAAACAACGAGCAATCGTTGGGCAGCTCAAGGCGCTACAAGCAGACACCCAACACCTCACCCACCTCTACGAACGCAAACTCGCCGCCCTGGAGGAACTGAAGAAGTCTCTCCTGCAGCAGGCGTTCCATGGTGAGCTCTGAGCACCCCCAGGTGGGGAGCTGATTCGGCCCGCTTACACTGACGATCACAACCTGGCGAGCGGATGTCCGCCCCTGCAGTCACCCCCTGCACCAGCCGCGATGACGTTCTGGCGGTGCTGCGAGCGCACTACCCGGCCCTGGCAGCCGAGTTTGGGCTCAGCTCGCTGCAGTTGTTCGGCTCCTTTGCCACAGATCAGCAAACAGCCAGCAGCGACGTGGACCTTCTGGCGAGCTTCACCGAGCCCATCGGCTTCGGCTTCATCCACCTGGCCGATCGCCTGGAGGCCCTGCTTGGTCGCAAGGTCGACCTGGTGGCCGCCGATGGGATCAAGGCCAACCGCCGACCCTTCATTCTCAGCAGCCTGGTTGATGTCGCGCCGTGACTGGACTTTGTTTGTGGCCGACATGCTGGAGGCCTGCGACAAGATTATTGACTACACAAGCGGCATGAGCTTTGACGACTTCTGCGCTGACACGCGCACGGTGGATGCGGTGGTCCGCAATCTGGAAATCATCGGCGAAGCTTCCAATGGCTTCCCTGACGAGAAAAAATCTCTGAAACCTGAGGTCGACTGGGCCGCAATCAAGGGCCTTCGCAATCGCATCGTGCATGAATATTTCGGCCTCAGTCTTGCTGTGATCTGGGCCATCGTTCAACAAGATCTGCCAAGGCTCAGCCAGCAGCTCGGACTTTGGCCCAACGATTCCTGAAGCGCATCCAGGGCATACCCACTGCTGTTACATCCTGTTTGCACCACCTGATGCCATGACCGCCACGATCATCATCCTGGCGGGTCCGAATGGGGCCGGCAAAACCACCTTCGCCCGTTCGTTTCTGCCGCAGGAAGCCAACTGCCTGCGCTTCCTCAATGCCGATCTGATCGCCGCCGGCCTTTCGCCCTTTGCACCAGAAGCAGCGGCACTGAAGGCCGGTCGTCTGATGCTGATCGAAATCGAGGGTTGCGTGCAGCGCAGGGAGAGTTTCGCCTTCGAAACCACACTGGCTGGCATTGGCTATCTGGCTCGGATTCGGCAGTGGCGCTCCATGGGCTATGAGGTCAGCCTCTACTTTCTGACCCTCCCCAGCCCGGAGATGGCAATCCTGCGCGTTGCTGCACGCGTCAGACAGGGTGGGCACTTCATCCCGGAATCTGTGATCCGGCGTCGCTTCGCTGCAGGCCTCACCAACTTTGAAACCATCTACAAGTTTGAGGTGGATCATTGGGCTCAATACGACAACGTGGGTGATCGCCCTGTCTTGATAGACTGGGGTGAAGCACCAAAGGATCCATGAAAGACATTCGCGAGGCGCGGGATCCTGCGATGCGTGGTTCCCTCGCTGCCCTGGAGCGGGCCGCTGAGGACGCACGCCGCATCGCCATCCAGACCGGCACTGAGCTGATCATCATGCGCAACGGGCAGATTTGCAGCCTTCCGCCTGAAGAGATCGCCAAGCTGCCTCCTGTGGTGGAGCTGCCGCCCTGGAGGACCTGAAGACGTGCCTGCTGCACCAGGCGTTCAACGGGGAGCTCTGAGCCGTCCCGTCAGCCCAGCAAGTACGCGCTAGCGTTGTACACAGCGTTGTACGGCTGCCGCCATGGTGCTCGGTGTGAGGGTGGAGCCAGAGCTGGAGCGTCAGCTGGATCAGTTGGCGCTCCAGCTGGGCAAGACGCGCAGCGCCTGCATCCGCGAAGCCATCAGCCTCTATCTGAGCCGCCACGGCGACGCTGCCGAGGCTCGTCGGCAATCGGAACACCTCGCTCAGGTGGAGCCGTCGCCCTGGAGTGAGCAGCTGCCCGACTGGAACGACTGGACCGCATGACATCCGCCGTTCTGTGCCGCGGATCGGTGGTGACCGTGGCCAGTCCCGGTGTCTACTCCGGAAAGCCACGGCCAGCGGTGGTGGTCCAGGCGGATCGCTGGCTTCAGGCCCATCCCAGCGTCACGCTCTGCCCGCTCACCAGCACCCTCAGACAGGCTCCCCTGGTGCGGATCGCCGTGGAGCCCTCTCGTCGCAATGGCCTGCGCAAGCCCTCCCAGCTGATGGTCGACAAACTCTTCACCGTGCCGACAGAGGCCGTGGGTGAGGTGGTGGGACAGCTGGAGCCCCAGGTGCTGATGGATCTGGATCTGGCCCTGCGGGGTTGGCTGGAGCTCCCCTGATGGCACCCGCTCCTACGGACGTGGCCACAGGACTGCCCACGACCTTGGCTTCGTCGTTTCCTGCATTGGAGGCCCGGCTGTGCTGGAGAACCAGCCCGCCTGGCAGTCCTCGCCGTTGTGTCGGTCAGCCAGGGCAAGCAATGAAGCGGCGATGGGACCACCTGGCCTCTGATCGGCTCCTGGAGCACAGCGCACGGCCACTGCCATGTAGCAACGTTGCTATCATTTGAGGATATAGGGCGATCCGGATGGCGGTCACGATCTCCAGCAGGGCCTTCAACCAGGACGCGGCCGGAGCCAAACGTGCCGCCAATCAAGGTCCGGTCTTCATCACCGACCGTGGCAGGCCCGCCCACGTGCTGCTTTCGATCGAGGAGTACCGCAGGCTGCTGGGCGAGCGGCGCCGCATCGCCGAGCTGCTCGCCTTCCCGGGAGCGGAGGACATCGAACTGCCGCTGATCCGCCAAGACGAGCCTGCCCGAGCGGCGGATCTGACCTGAAGACAGCTGAACGCCCCCGCCCTGATGTACCTGCTCGATACCAACCTCGTCTCCGAGCTGCGCAAGATCAAGGCGGGCAAGGCCGATCCGGGGGTGGCGGCCTGGGCCTATCAGGTGGATCCTGACACCCTCTTCCTCTCCACGATCACGTTGCAAGAGCTGGAGCTTGGCGTGCTGCTGATGGAACGCCGCGACCCAGCCCAGGGCGCTCTGCTGCGGCAGTGGCTGGAGCGGGCCGTGCTGCCTGCCTTTGCAGGCCGCATCCTGGGGGTGGATGCCGCTGTGGCCCGTCGCAGCGCGGCCCTGCATGTGCCGGATCCCCAGCCCTTTCGCGACGGCCTGATCGCCGCCACTGCCCTCGTGCACAACCTGGTGGTAGCGACGCGCAACCTGGGAGATTTCAGGGCCACAGGGGTGCGACTGCTGAATCCCTGGCAGCAGCGCTGAGCCGCCGGGACCGCTCGGTTCAGCTGAAGGCGTCAACACCCGGTGGATCACTCCAGAGCCAGCGGCGCCCCACCGGCAATGGTGCAACATGCCATGCCAAAGAATACTTCGGCGTGCCAATCAAGAATCTGGCCGCCCCCCCTTGAATCACAAGTGAAGCGATTTAAGATATGCGTATTCAGGAACTTCTTGTTTTCAATGAAACAACCTTTCCTGCGTCTGGTTCACTGCTGCAAGCGGCTTTCGCCGTTGCTGGCTGCTCCAGTCGCCCTGTTGCTTGGGCAGGAGCAGGCCAAGGCAGTGCTCACCTACAACATCTTTGAGTCTGACGGAGATGTTGTGGTGCAGGCCAGTGGTAATTTAACGCTGCCCTCGTCACCACCTTTGGCCTCGCTAGGTTGCGGCAGCATCGATACTGGCCTTCTCAATGGTGGCATTAGTTCTACTTTTGCGGGGATTTGCACAGGATCGGGATCACTCCTCGACGCCTATGGCGTCACCGGGCCAGAGTCTTTCGATGGAACCGTTGACATTGACAGCGGTTCTTCCAGCAGTGCATTGTCTACTCTTTTAATTGGGGATCCTGATTTTTCTGGTTCCGTATTTGAAATATCTCCTTTCTTTGCTATTTCGCAAGGCTACATCTCAGGAGCACCCATTGCTAGCAGTTCAGTGTTCGCAGGTCAAACACTAGCCGGTCTTGGGTTCACGATCAACGCTGGCCTGATTGGCACCTGGACCCTTGCCGGTTCAGGAGACACGATACAATTGATTTTAGGAAGTCCCTCTGCGTCAGTTCCAGGCCCCCTTCCGCTGCTCGGCGCTGGGGCCGCTTTCGGCTGGAGCCGCCGCATCGCTCCCCCTGCAATAACGTCTCCGGATCCCTAAGGACAACCCATATTTCCATCACGGACCCTGCCCTTGGCAGGGCTTTTTAGGTCGAGACTCCTGACAAAGTCAGATCCACTGCGGCGCAGCTAGTTTCAGCGATCGAGACCCGGAAAGACTGGCCTCGTGTTGGGCAATCAATGATTGCTGCAACTCTTGAACGCTGCAGATCTACTGGAAGCATCATAACAGGCAGCTCTCAATCGAAGAGTTTCATCTGCTTTTTTGCGGCAAGTTGGACCCGAACAACCATTGGCTAGTCTTCTCCTTCTTGATGCCATGGGAAGAGCTGGAGTAACCATCTGCTCCTCAGTTCAGCCCCACCACTGGTGCCCCAGCAAAGTCGGTAAGACTGGCGTTTGCTGCGCTCTTCATCAAGCAGCGGCTTGGCTTGACCGATGAGGAGACTGTTGAGCAGATCCGAGAAAACTCCTGTAGGCAGTTTTCCTGGGTTTTGCCGGCTACTTCAGTCAAGCACCATTCGATCCATCGATGATGGTTCATTTCCGCAAGGCGCAGCCTTCTCGAAGAGAAGTGTTTCTCCCAGGAGCATCTCAAGCGCATCAACGAATTGATCGCAGAACGTGGTAAAGCCATGGTGATCGAGGCGATGGCGTCGCTTAACAACCACGACGACCCCGACGATCCAGGCGCTGATCAAGGCGCTTAACCCAGGCTCGTGAAGCATTGTTCAGGAGTCCCGATTCAGCTGCTCCCAGCCATGACCCATGGCCTGATGGAAGATCTCAATGCCGCCGAGGCCGCCGCTCCCCACCAGCGGCAGCCTGATCAGATGCTGGTGGCCTCACCCTTTCTCCCGACCCTTCACCAACCGCGCAGCGTTGCGCCGGATTGCCGCGCCCATGGGCCGGGAATTTCCAAGCGGTTGCACAGCATCCGGCAGGATCGAGCTGGGCGGCGTCCGTCACGAAGCTTCGGCCCGGCGAGCCCTTCTGGCCAGACGCCGCAGCCGGCGACTCAAGGCAGCGGCCGCCGCCAGGCCGGCCACGCTCAGGGGTTCGGGGGTCGGCTGGGGAACCAGCGTCAGCTGGGCGCCATGGAGGTCGTAGCCACCAAAATATGCCTGGAATAAGCTTTCGAGTCCTATCGACTATTGGCCAGCATTATGCTATTACCCATAAAACAGCCTGGCCGTCAATGCATGCATTGATTCAATTCATGCTGTTTAGTTGAATACACCCACCTGGCGGCAGCTCTGGCGGGCCGCATCCCGGGCCGGCGCCATGGCTGGGGGATAGGTGCCGGTGTTGAGATCAAGCGAGCGGCAGAGGGTGGCCACCACGGGCCGCAGGGACCAGCGCCGCAACGTTCCATCCTCCCCGCCGCTGATCAGCTCGCCGTTCTTCAGCTCGATCAGGCTCCACACCCCTCCCTGGCCGGTGGCGATCGGCTGGCCGTCTCCCACCGCCTTCCCTTCCCGCCAACGCCGCAATGTTCCATCCAACCCGCCGCTGATCAGCTCCCCGTTCTTCAGCTCGATCAGGGTCACCACAACTGCCTGGCCGGTGGCGATCGGCTTGCCGTCTCCTATCGCCTTCCCATCACGCCAACG
>JBMSXZ010000105.1:0-8826 GCA_049426205.1 Cyanobium sp. | reverse complement strand
CTGGGTGAATGTGATCTACGGCTGCAACGAGCGCTGCACCTATTGCGTGGTGCCGGCGGTGCGCGGCCGGGAGCAGAGCCGGCTGCCCCGGGCGATCCGCCAGGAGATCGAGGGGCTGGCGGCCCGTGGCTTCCGGGAGGTGACCCTGCTGGGGCAGAACATCGATGCCTATGGCCGCGACCTGCCGGGGATCACCCCCGAAGGCCGCCGCGCCCACACCCTCACCGACCTGCTGGCCTTCATCCACGATGTGGAGGGACTGGAGCGGATTCGCTTCGCCACCAGCCATCCCCGCTACTTCACCGAGCGCCTGATCGATGCCTGCGCCGATCTCCCCAAGGTCTGCGAGCACTTCCACATCCCCTTCCAGAGCGGCGACAACGAGATCCTGCGGGCGATGGCCCGCGGTTACACCGTGGAGCGCTACCGGCGCATCATCGAGCGGATTCGCGAGCGCATGCCCGATGCGGCGATCAGCGCCGATGTGATCGTGGCCTTCCCCGGCGAGAGCGACGCCCAGTTCCGCCGCACCCTGGCCCTGGTCGAGGAGATCGGCTTCGATCAGGTCAACACCGCCGCTTACTCCCCCCGCCCCGGCACCCCGGCGGCCACCTGGCCCGACCAGCTGGACGAGGCGGTCAAGGTGGAGCGCCTGCGGGAGCTCAATGCGCTGGTGGAGCGCAAGGCCCGCGAGCGCAGCGCCCGCTACCTCGGACGGATCGAGGAGGTGCTGGTGGAGGGCCTCAACCCGAAGGACCCCAGCCAGCTGATGGGCCGCACCCGCACCAACCGTCTCACCTTCTTCCCCGTCCCCGCGGGGGAGGCCACGGCTTCGGCCCTGGGCCGCCTGGTGCCGGTGCGGATCGAACAGGTGCGGGCCTTCTCCCTCAGTGGGGTGGCCCTGGGCTGAGCTCCGGCTCAGCCCTTGTCTCTGTCCCGGGTTTCCCACCCTGCATGGTGCTGGACGGCCGCCTGAAGCCTGTTCCTGCTCCGGCGGCCAGGGGCCACCCTGCGGTTCCCTGGCGCCCAGCGGCCGCCAGGGCCATGCCTGGATCCAGACCACGGCTTGTGCAGCGGGGCTGGCCCGCGGCTGGATCGCTGATACGTTTGGCGCCACTCCGATGCCGTGATGCCTGCTTCCCCCCTGTCCGTTGGTGTGATCTTCGGTGGCGCCTCCGGAGAACACGCGGTCTCGATCCGCTCGGCCGCGACGGTGGTGGGGGCCCTGCGCCGCGGTGACAACGCCGGCCGATACACCCTGAGCTGCTTCTACATCGACCGCCAGGGCCGCTGGTGGCCGCCGGCCGTGGCCGAAGCCGTGCTCAGCCGTGGGCTGCCGGCCGAGGCCGCCGATCTGCCGCCGACGGCGGGTCCTGCGGGCTTCCGTGGCTTCCCCGAGGGGGCGCTGGAGGTGGAGGTGTGGTTTCCGGTTCTCCATGGCCCCAATGGGGAGGACGGCACCATCCAGGGCCTGTTCACCCTGATGGGGGTTCCCTACGTGGGCTCCGGGGTGCTGGGTTCGGCCGTGGGCATGGACAAGCAGGCGATGAAGGCCGCCTTCGCCGCTGCCGGCCTGCCCCAGGTGCCCTACGCCTGCGTCGAGGCCGCCGAGCTGGCTGAAACGACGCGCGACGCCCTGCTCGACCGGCTGGAGCGGCAGCTGGGCTTTCCCTGCTTCGTCAAGCCCGCCAACATGGGCTCTTCGGTGGGGATCAGCAAGGCCACCGACCGAGCCTCCCTGCTGGCGGGGCTTCGTGAGGCGGCAGCCCTGGATCCCCGGCTGGTGGTGGAGCAGGGGGTCAGCGCCCGGGAGCTGGAGTGCGCCGTGCTGGGCAGCCGGAGGCTGGAGGCCTCGGTGCTCGGCGAGATCTGCTTCGATGCCGACTGGTACGACTACACCACCAAATACAGCGAGGGGCTCAGCCATACGGTGATCCCCGCCCGGGTGCCGGAGCCCGTGGCGGAACGGGCCCGGGCCCTGGCGATCTCCGCCTGTCGCGCCGTGGCGGCCAGCGGCCTGGCGCGGGTGGATTTCTTCTACGACGAAGCGGCCGCTGAGCTCTGGATCAACGAGATCAACACCCTGCCAGGCTTCACCAGCCAGAGCATGTACCCGATGCTGTGGGAGGCGAGCGGCGTGCCGTTGGAGACCCTGGTGCACAGGTTGCTGCTGGGGGCGCGAGAATCCGCCGGGCAAACCGTTCCCGACGCCGAGGCGCCATGACCCAAGGCCTGCTCTGGCTTCCGCTGCTTCTGGTGTTCGTGCTCCTCACCGCCCTGGGCTGGCTGGAGCGGCGCCGCCAGCGCCTGTTCCGCGAGTGGGCGGAGGGTGCGGAGCTCTCCAAGCTTGACAGTTGCGGCGCGGCTCGCCTGCTTGACGGTGAGCTGAGCTGGTGCACCTTCCAGTCGGGCAGCTTCCAGCCCGCCGCCAGCTTTCCGATCAAGCAGCTCGAGCGGGTCGAGCTGCTCTCGTTGCGCTCCGGCGAGGCGCCCCTCACCGCCGAGAGCCAGGGTGCCTGTCGCCTGCGCCTGATGGGTGGTGGCCTGAGCTGCGATCTTCCCTTCGCCGATGCGGAGCGCGCCCGGCGATGGATCGACCAGCTGATGGCGCGGTCCCGTTGCGAGCTGTGAGCGACACCAGCAGCCTCCGCCCTGGCGCCGAACGGCGCCGCCAGCTGCGGCAGCAGCGGCGCCAGGAGCGGCTGGTCCATCTCTGGAGACTGCTGGTGTTCAGTGCCCTGGCCGCAGGCCTCGGCTACGGCCTGCTTCGCCAGGGCTGGATGCTGCGCTCACCGGCCCAGGTGGAGATCAGCGGCAGCCGGGTGATCAGCCGCGATCAGGTGATCCAGGCGGCCGGTCTGCGCTTCCCCCAACCCCTGCTCAACCTCCAGCCCCGGGCGCTTGCTGACACCCTCACCGGCAGGCTGCCGGTGGAGGACGTGCGGGTGACGCGGCTGATGCTGCCGCCGCGGATCCGGGTGGAGATGCGCGACCGTACCGCCGTGGCCCGGGCTGAACGCAGTGGACCCGGCGGCCTGGAGCAGGGCTTCGTCGATCGCGACGGTCAGTGGATCAGCGTCAGCCAGAACCTGGGTCTGGCCGTCAGCGAGCCGCTCACCCTGCGGGTCCTGGGCTGGAATGAACGCTACAGCGCCAGCCTGGCCCGGGTGCTCGCCCAGCGCCAGAAGTTCGGCACCGGCCTTCGCCAGATCCGCTTCGATCCCACTGGCAGTCTGTGGCTGGACACCGCCGAGCTGGGCTCCCTGCGGCTCGGCCCCGCCGATGCCCAGCTCGAACGTCGCCTGACCGTGGCGGCCCATCTCAGTGCGACGTTGCCGGCCCAGCTGCGGGGCAAGCGGCCCCAGATGCTCGACCTCAGCGATCCTGATCAGCCTGAGATCACCCTGCCCGGCCTGCGCAGCCAGGACCTCCCCTCCCCCGCGTCGGCGACCCGCCCCCGGGGTGGCCAGTAGCCGACCGGCCAGAAGATCAGGACGTGACCAGCCAACCCACACAGGTCGTTGCGTCCGGGCACCTTCCGGGCCATTGTGGCTGGACCCTCCGGAGACACACTCAGGGAACGGCCGGATCATTCCCCAGGGCCCGTAGCCCCGGTGAGGACCGGTTCCCTGAATCCAGGGTTCACCGATTCCGGCCCCCCGACATAATGCAGCCGCAGATCAACGGCAACCATGCCCCCGCCGCCTCCAGCGGCGACCTCGGCGCCGGAGCTGATTCCCTGCTTCCGCAGGTGTCCACGCAGGAGTCCCTCTCGATGAACCAGACCGCGCCGAGCAGCAATGGCATCGTGCCCAGCCCCTCGGCACGAATCCAGGTCATCGGTGTTGGTGGAGGCGGCAGCAACGCCGTCAACCGGATGATCGTCTCCGACCTGCAGGGGGTTGGTTACATCGTTCTCAACACCGATGCCCAGGCCCTGCTTCAATCGGCCTCACAGCAGCGGATCCAGCTGGGTCAGAAACTCACCCGCGGCCTCGGAGCGGGCGGCAATCCGGTGATCGGCCAGAAGGCTGCTGAAGAATCTCGCAACGAGCTGCAGCAGTCCCTGGAGGGGGCCGATCTGGTCTTCATCGCCGCCGGCATGGGCGGGGGGACGGGCACTGGAGCAGCGCCGATCCTGGCCGAGGTTGCCAAGGAGTGCGGCGCTCTGACGGTGGGAATTGTCACCAAACCCTTCGGGTTTGAGGGGCGCAAGCGGCTGCGTCAGGCGGAGGAGGGCATCGCCCGGCTGGCTGAGCACGTGGATACGTTGATCGTGATTCCCAATGACCGGCTGCGCGAGTCCATTGCAGGCGCTCCCCTCAATGAGGCCTTCCGCGCCGCCGACGACGTCCTGCGGATGGGGGTGAAGGGCATCACCGACATCATCACCAAGCCGGGCCTCGTCAATGTCGACTTCGCCGATGTGCGCTCGGTGATGGCCGAGGCCGGCACCGCCCTGCTCGGCATCGGTGTGGGCTCGGGACGCTCCCGCGCCACCGAGGCAGCCCAGGCGGCGATGACCAGCCCCCTGCTCGAATCGGCGCGGATCGACGGGGCCAAGGGCTGTGTGATCAACATCAGTGGCGGCCGCGACATGACCCTTGAGGACATGACCACCGCCTCGGAGTTGATCTATGACGTGGTCGATCCCGAGGCCAACATCATCGTTGGCGCGGTGGTGGATGACAGCATCGATGGCGAAATCCATGTGACGGTGATCGCCACGGGGTTTGAAGGAGGCGCCACCTATCGCCCCCAGGAACGGAGCACCAGTGCCGGCTACAGCGGCGGCTACATCGCCACCCCTCAGGAGCGTGGCGCCAAGATCCCCCCGTTCCTGCTCAATCGCCAGGGCCGCAACGACTGACCCTTGGGTGAGCGGCCGTCTGATGCTCACCCCAAACCTTGCCGAGAGGGTTGTCGTGAAGATGGTGACCCGGAGTCCACGCCTGCCTGGAGCATCCCGTGTGGCTGCTCCCTTCCGGTCCTGACCAGATTTGGGCGTCCGGGCCGCGTGGGTCCGAGTCATCCCCACCCTAGCAAGCTCTGGTCCGCCGCCTGCAGCTGTCTGTCCTGCGGTCGGAGTGTCTGGAGGGCGCCGCCCTCGCCACCCCAGTGGCGCCGCCGGCTCTCCGCGGTGGGCTGTCAGCATGGACGCTGTCGCCCTCCGATGCGCCGTGCCCCAGCGCCCGCACGTTCTGCAGCAGCGCAAGCAGGCCGGCCTGCCGATCGCCATGCTCACCGCCTGGGATGCCCTCTCCGGCGCGATCGTGGCCGAAGCCGGCGCCGATGCGGTGCTGGTCGGCGACTCCCTGGCGATGGTGGTGCTCGGCCACGCCACCACGCTGCCCGTGACCCTGGACGAGATGCTGCACCACTGCCGCGCCGTTGGACGCGGCATCGCCTGCAGCGGCCGGGAAGGGCCGCCCCTGATCGTCGATCTGCCCTTCCTGTCCTACCAGTGCAGCCCTGAGGACGCCCTGCGCGCCGGCGGCCGGGTGCTCAAGGAAACCCCCGCTGCGGCTGTGAAGCTCGAGGGTGCCGAACCGGAGACGATCGTGGCCATCGACCGGATGGTGCGCGCCGGCATCCCGGTGATGGCCCACCTGGGCCTCACCCCCCAGTCGGTGCACCGGCTGGGGTATCGCCGCCAGGCGGAGGATCCGCTGGCCCAGGAGCGGTTGCAGCGCCAGGCCTTGGCGCTCGAGGCCGCCGGCTGCTTCGCCCTGGTGCTCGAACACGTGCCCGCCAGCCTGGCCGCGGCGATCAGTGGGCGGTTGGCGATCCCGGTGATCGGCATCGGCGCCGGCGAGGGCTGCGACGGCCAGGTGCGGGTCACCGCCGATCTGCTAGGCCTGAGCGAGCGCCAGCCGCCCTTCAGCCCGCCGCTGCTTGATGGTCGGGGTCTGGCGATCGAGGCGCTGCGGAGCTGGATCGGCTGTCTCGCCGCTCCCACCAGACCAGCAGCTCCCGCAGCACCGCATTGCTGAGGGCCAGCCCCTCCGGTTCGCTGAGGCGCCAGCGGGGCCCCTCCACCCGCAGCAGGCCAGCCTGCTCAACGTCCGCCAGGTGATGCCGCAGCTCGGCGATCGCCGCGGCATCGAGCCCGGCGCTCGCCGCCACCTCGGCGATCGCCACCCCCTCCCGCCGCCTGAGCCCCACCAGCAGGCGCTCATCGAAGGGCATGCCGACCAGGGCCTGGCCCTGGCCGGATCCGGCAGCGTCGCGGCGATCCTGGTCCGCTGGGCTGGCTTCCCCCGCTGGCGCTCCAAGGGCCGCCTCCACCCCGGCCGACGCGGCCCCCTGGCGATCGAGCCAGGCGGCATAGGCCTCGCGGGTGCGGGGCCTGGCCTGGCGCTGGCCCCAGGGCGCCGCGGTCGCCCCGAGCCCGAAGCCCCACCAGCCGGCGCCGCTCCAGTAGACGCGGTTGTGGCGCGAGGCGTGGCCTGGCAGGGCGTAGTTGGAAATTTCGTAGCGGCCGTAGCCCGCGGCCCGCAACAGGCCGTGGCTGAGATCCAGCAGATCGGCGGCGGTGTCGGGATCGGGCAGGGGCAGGGCGTCCCGATCCCGCAGGCGTTCAAACACCGTGCCGGGTTCGATGCTGAGGTCGTAGACGGAGAGATGGGGGGGCTCCTGGGCGATGGCCTGCTCCAGCTCGCTCTGCCAGTGCCGGCGGCGCTCGGCCGCCCCGCCGGGCTGCGGCACCCCCTGGATCAGATCCAGGCTCCAGCTGGCCAGCTCGCCGCCACGCTGCGCCTGCCGCAACCAGGCGATGCTCTCCAGCAGTCCCTCCCGGCGGTGGCGGCGCCCCAGGCCCGCCAGCACGCTGTCGTCAAAGCTCTGCCCCCCCAGGCTCACCCGGTTGATGCCGGCGGCGAGGTTGGCCCGCAGGCGGCGGTGATCGAAACTGGCCGGATCCATCTCCAGGGTGATCTCCGCCCCGGGGGCCAGGCCGTAGCGCTCCCCCAGGGCCGCCAGCAGGGCGGCGAGCTGGGCGGCGCTGAGCATCGAGGGGGTCCCACCGCCGATGTAGACGGTGGAGAGGGGCGGCCCCGGGGGCGACTGTTGGATCTCCCGATGCAGCAGCTTGAGGTAATGGGCGATCGAGGCCGATCCCGGCCCGGCCTCCCCGTCGGCCCGGTCGCCGAGGGGAACCACGGCGAAATCGCAGTAGTAGCAGCGGCGATGGCAGAAGGGGATGTGCAGATAGGCGCTGCGGGGCGGCGCCACTGTCGGTAGGGTCGAACCAACGTGCGCAAGGGTCACGGCCGGTTACCCCTTCCGGACGCCGGCCCCGGGATCCGGCATGCTGCTGCTGCCTCGCTGATCGGATGGGCTGCCACGCGATCCTGGCTCCCTGGACCCATGGTGGACACCCTCATCCTGCTGCTGTTCCTGATCTCCGGCGCCGCCACCGGCTGGCTGGGGGTCGACCTGCTGCCGGAAGCGCTGCTGGCTCAGGTGACGAACCCGGAGGGCCTGCGCAGTGTGCTGGCGGGCTTCGGAGGCTTCTTCGGGCTGCTGGCGGGCTTCTTTTTCCAGCAGCTGCGGCGTCGCCTGATGGCCCAGGTGCGCTCGATGCCCACCGACCTGCTGATCAGCCGTGCTGTGGGGCTGATCCTGGGCCTGCTGGTGGCCAACCTGCTGCTGGCGCCGATTCTGCTGTTGCCCCTTCCCTGGGAGGTGGTGCTGGTCAAGCCGCTGGCGGCGGTGCTGAGCAATGTGTTTTTCGGGGTCCTGGGCTACAACCTCGCCGAGGTCCATGGCCGCACCCTGCTGCGCCTGTTCAACCCCTCAAGCACCGAGGCCCTGCTGGTGGCCGAAGGGGTGCTGTTGCCTGCCAGCGCCAAGATCCTCGACACCAGCGTCATCATCGACGGCCGCATCCGCGGCCTGCTCGAATCCGGACTGCTGGAGGGTCAGGTGATCGTGGCCCAGGCCGTGATTGATGAGCTGCAGGCCCTGGCCGATTCCAGCAATGCCGAGAAACGTGGCAAAGGTCGGCGTGGCCTCAAGCTGCTCACCGAGCTGCGCGACACCTACGGTCGCCGCCTGGTGGTGAACAGCACCCGCTACGAGGGCAACGGCGCTGACGACAAGCTGCTGCGGCTCACCGCCGACACCGGCGGCACCCTGCTCACCGCCGACTACAACCTGGCCCAGGTGGCCCAGGTTCAGGAGCTCAAGGTGCTCAACCTCAGCGAGCTGGTGATCGCCCTGCGGCCGGAGGTGCAACCCGGCGATGGGCTGCAGCTGAAGATCGTGCGCGAGGGCAAGGAGGCCGACCAGGGGGTGGGCTACCTGGAGGACGGCACCATGGTGGTCGTGGAGGATGCCCGCAACCGCATCGGCGACCGGCTGGCGGTGACCGTCACCGGCGCCCTGCAGACCCCCACCGGCCGCATGGTGTTCGCCCGCTGCGACCGCCCCGCAGACCGCGCCGCAGACCGCCCAGCCGGCAAGCAGGGGGGCAAACCGGTCAGCGCCCGGGGGCAGGAGCCAGCCGGACCCGGCTAGGCTCCCCCCATGTGCGCAATGGTGATGCCCGGATGACGGTGTCGGCCCCCTACTACGGCGATTCCGCCGTGATGCGCACCCCGCCGCCCGATCTCGAGTCGCTCCTGCTGAAGGAGCGGATCGTGTATCTGGGCATGCCGCTGTTCTCCGATGACGACGTCAAGCGGCAGCTGCGCGTTGATGTGACCCAATTGATCATCGCCCAGTTGTTGTATCTCGAATTCGACAATCCCGAAAAGCCGATCTTCTTTTACATCAACTCCACCGGCACCAGCTGGTACTCCGGCGATGCCATCGGCTTTGAAA
>JBMSXZ010000104.1:0-8853 GCA_049426205.1 Cyanobium sp. | reverse complement strand
GCGGGGTGCTGGTGGCCATTGTCCCTGCTGGCAGGGCCGCGGCTGGCCGGGGCCCGGTGGCTGCTGACTTCGCGCCAGACTGCTCCACAGACGATCTGGGCCCCATGGCCGATGCGCCGAGCGGAGCGGCAGCTTGGATCGGTGGCCTCGGCGGCCTTGGTGGCGACAGGCTGCTGGCCTGGGCCGCCCTGCCCCTGGCCCTGTACCTGGCCTTTTGCCTGGCGCTGTTCCTCTGGCAGAGGTCGCTGCTGTATTTCCCCCAGCCCCGGGCGGCGGTCCCCGGCGTCGAGCTGCTGCGGTTGCCCCTGGCCGATGCCGACGGGGTGCTGAACATCAGCGCCGCCCAGCGCCAGCGCCGCGGGGCGGTGCTCTATTTCGGCGGCAACGCCGAGGATGTGGCCCTCACCGTGCCCAGCCTGGCGGCGATCTTTCCGGAGCGGTCCATCCAGGCGGTGCACTATCGCGGCTATGGCGGCAGCGGCGGCCGGCCGTCGGAGGCGGCCCTGGTGGCCGATGCGGTGGCGGTGCTCGATCAGCTCCGACGGCAGCATCGGGATGTGGTGGTGATCGGCCGCAGCCTCGGCAGCGGCGTGGCGGTGCAGTTGGCGGCCCAGCGGCCGGTGCAGCGCTTGATCCTGCTGACCCCCTTCGCCAGCGTGCTGCGCCTGGCCGCGGCCCGCTTCCCTCTGGTGCCGGTGTCGCTGCTGCTGCGGGATCGGTTCGAATCCTGGCGCCATGCCGGCCGTGTCGCCGCCCCCACCCTGATCGTGACGGCCGGCAGCGATGAGCTGATTCCGCTGGCCGAGGCCCGCAGACTGGCGGCCAGCTTCGCGCCGGGCCTGGTGCGTTTCACCCTGGTGCCGGATGCCGGCCACAACAGCCCCCTGCTGGAGCACCCGGCCCTGCGGCCGCTGCTGCGTGGCGAGGGCTGAGGGGAGCGGGGCCCGCGTCCTCCCCAGCCCCGCCGCTCCCGACGAGAAGCGGTCCCGGAATTCAGAAGCTCTTGAGCAGCAGCGAGCTGCCCATCAGCAGGGCCAGCACCTCAAAGGCCCGCTTGACGACGCGATTGCCGCGGGCGATGGCCAGGTGGGCGCCGAGGTAGCCGCCCACGATCGAGCCACTCAGCAGCATCGGCACCCAGCTCCAGGCGATCTGGCCCTGCTGGCCGAGGGTGAGGGCACCGGCGCCGTTCCAGAACAGGCCCACCAGCACCAGGGTGTAGGCCACGGCGCGGCCGTAGTCGAGGCCGAACCAGCGCACCAGCCAGAGGGTCACGAACAGACCGGTGCCGGAGGTGAGCGAGCCGTTGAGCACCCCGATCGCGAACAGGCCGGCGCCGCCGATCGCCAGTCGGCGGCGGCTGAGCGGCCGGGGGCGGGCCGCCACCCCCAGGGACGGGCGGGCCAGGGAGTAAAGCCCAAGTCCAATCGTCAGCAGCCCGAGCAGCAGGGTGCAGAGCCTGGGGGGCAGGGCCAGCACCAGCCGCGCCCCGAGCACCACGCCCGGCAGGCCGGTGGCCAGCATCAAGGCCGCCAGCCTGGGGTTGAGCGAGCGTTCGCGCAGGTGGCGCAGGCTGGCACCCACCCCCAGGGCCACGCTGGCCAGCTTGTGGGTGGCCAGGGCCAGGGGGAAATTCAGCCCGAGCAGGATCAGCACCGGCAGCTGCACCAGCCCCGCCCCACCGCCCGCCAGGGCCGAGAGCAGGTTGGCCAGCAGCGCGGCGCCGAACAGGGCGAACTGCAGCAGGGGGTCGGTGGGGGCCATGGTGACGCCCATCCTGGGCGGCGGGCTCACCCCGGCGCCGCCACCGCCTCGACCACGCTCACCGGCCCGGGGGTGGGCACGATCCGCTGCAGCTGCAGACCGGCGCTCTCCAGCAGTTGGGCGTACTCCTGGGGCGTGCGTTCGCGGCCGCCCTCGCTCATCACCAGCATGTTGAGATCGAGCAGCTTGCCCGGGAAGGGGCCGTTGCCCGGTGGGATCACCTGTTCCACCACCAGCACCCGGGCGCCGGGGGCCATGGCGGCGCGGATCCGCTCCAGGATCGTCCGGCAGGCGTCATCGCCCCAGTCGTGAATGATGTGCTTGAGCAGGTAGGCGTCGGCGCCGGCCGGGGCCTCGCTGAAAAAGTCGCCGCCCTGCAGGCTCAGCCGCCCCTCCAGCTCCGGCGGGATCGCCGCGCCGGCCACCACCTGGGGCTGATCGAACACGGTGCCCCGCAGATCCGGGTAAGCCGCCAGCACCGTCTGCAGCAGCATCCCCCGGCCGCCGCCCACATCGACCAGGTGGCTGATGCCGCGGAAGTCGTAGGCGGCCAGCAGGGCAGCGAGCTGGGCACGAGAGTGGTCGCCCATGGCCCCATCGAAGATGGCGCCCCGCTCAGGATTCTGTTTGTACCAGGTGAAGACATCCATGCCGTAGCGGTGCCGAAAGGCCCCATCGCCGGTTCGCACGCTGTGCAGCAGATCGGCCCAGCCGAGGTAGTGCTCATCCCCGAGTAGGCGCGCCACCATCCGCATCGAGTGGGGGTGATCGCTGCGCAGCAGCTCCGCCAGGGCTGTGAGCGCGAAGCGGCGCGGGGCCGTTTCCTGGAAGATCCCCAGGCTGGCCAGCCCCCGCAGCAACCGGAACAGACTGTCGGCATCGGCGCCGCAGGCCGTGGCCAGCTCGTCCACGGGGCGCTCGCCGCTGATCAGGTGGTCAGCCACCCCCAGCTCGGCGGCCACGTGGATCATCTGGCTCACCCAGGCGCCACTGGCCAGCATCAGCAGCTGGTCGGAGAGGCTGAGGGGAGGGGGGCTGGAAGGAGCGGAGGCCATGGGGGTGGCGAAGGCGACGGCTGATTCCCTGTAGCGCCGGAACCCCGGCTTGTCAGTCGCTGGGCCTCGCCCCTGGCTGCTGGGAAACCCTGAAGACCATCACAGGATTGTGTGGACGCGCTGGTGCACCGCCGCGCCCGGATGAGGGCTGGTCGCGATGGCCCCCGGCTGCTGTCTGGAGATCAACGTGCTGCAGGAGTTTGTCGCGCAGGCCACCCGCGCCAGCCGGATTGAAGCCCTCTCGGCCGCGGAGGCTCGTGCACTGATCGACCGCTGGAGCCGCTTCACGGTGCAGCCGATCATCCGGGAGGTGTTCCAGAGGGTCTTCGAGCTTCAATGTCTTCCATGGATCAGAGCTTGAGCCTGCAGATCCAGGGCCGGTCTGGCACGAAGCGCACCATGACATGGTCATGCACGCTTAGCTTGTGATAAGCCCTGTAATTGTCTTCCGCCATGTAGTGAATGAAAGGTGGCGATGGGTAAGTGGTAAAGCGATAGGAAACGCAAAAGCGTGTGCCTTCTTCGCAATCCTCTGTCCAGCGATCGACAACCCGGGCCATGACCTGGCGGCCACGGCATGCCAGGAGGATGGGATCGTGTAGGCTCCGCACCGAACTGAACAACGCTCCCGTAAAAGATATTGCGAGAATAGCGCTAATGGCCAGTCCCGCGAGATCGCCAAGGAGCGGTTGTTGTTGATCCAACCGATTTGTTTCGGGACTCGTCGGCAAGTAGCGAATCGGCACGTTGCTTCTTGGGCGTGATGATGCATAGATGTTCCAGTCGACAGCGGCCTGGGTGCGATGCAGCGTGGGGCTGGATTTGTTTTTCGGGCGAGGCCAGAATTGATACTCAAGCCAAAAGGATTGCTCTGGACTGCTTTCCTCGTGGCGGTTAAGAATCACCCCTTCTGCGATCTCGCCGGCGCGTAGCAACTCCAGCTCGCTTATCACTTTCGAAGCTTCTACAATGCTGCTGCTGAGGCTGAAAGAGTAACCGAAACAAGCGAAGCCTAGGAATGCGAGCGCCCCTCTCACGGAGGGCGGTTTGCTCACGTAGGCCGGTCGGGCCGGCGAGGCCGAGGGGGGTGCCGTCATCGTCGGGCGGAGGCTGGGCGCCTCTGGTTGCCATGGGCCGGCGCTGATTCAGGGGCCTCGCAACAGCCGGGGCATGTGCTGCAACGCTCGCGCCCCGCCCTCACCCCCCCGCCTGCTTGGGCCGGAAGCCCTCCTTCTCCAGGGCCGCCAGGGCCGGGGTCACCTGGTCGCCCTGGAGTTCGATCACACCGTCCTTGAGGGTGCCACCGGTGCCGGCGGAGGCCTTGAGGGTCTTGAGCAGGGCGCGGGCCTCGGCTTCCGGGATCTCCAGGCCGGTGATCGCGGTCACGAGCTTGCCGCCCTTGCCGGCCTTGCTGCGCTGCACCCGCACCTTCTGCTGGGCCTTCGGGGTGGAGCCGCCAGCGGCGCCGGACGCCCCGGCGGCAGGCCGGGCCATGCTCGCCGCGCTGCTGCTGAATTCCTGCCAGCCGCCTTTCTTGGCCATCCTCAGCGCCCTGCCACTGCCGCGGATTCTGATCGGCGCCGCGCCAACCCCGCCGACCGCCCAGGGGGCCGTTGAGCTGCCCCCCAGAGTGCCGCTACGGGCGCTGCTGCCTTGTTGGCGCAGCCCTACTGCTGCACGGGCAGCGGCACCGGGCCGGCGGTGCAGGTGCCGGTGCGCAGCGAGCAGCGGCCGGCTGCCTCGGCCAGGGCCTGCTGGTGTTCGGCCTGTTCCAGGCCCTGAAGCAGCCACTGTTCGCAGGCTTCAGCCACGCTCAGGCCGACGTGGGCTGCCGCCGCCTCCACCCTGGTGCGCAGCGCGCCCTGCAGCCAGGCTGGGTCCGCCACGGGTGGGGCATCTGGCGCGGCGGTGCTGGAGAGGCTGGGGGATGCCGTCATGGCAGGGCGAAGAACGCAGCGCCGTCCATTCTGGGCCTCGCGGGTCCGGCTCTGCTGTGCCGACGGAGCCACCTGATCGTGCCCGGAGATTCCAGGCGATCACGCCTTCAAGCCGCAGGCCTGGCACTGCAGATCAGCTTGGGACGTCCAGTCACGAACGATCGTTGATGTCTGCTTCCGTATCAGCCTCGGCGATCTCCAACACCCTGGGCCACCATGCTGATGACTGCTGGCTGAATCGCTCCGCAGAGGAAGGCCGTTTCCCGTCCAATCTCTGTGCATTTTTGATTGAGCAGGCCCTGTCTGTTGCCCTGCGGGGCAAGCACCTGCAGCCACGGCCGCCGTTGAGCGGGCGCTCCCAGCAGCGGAGTCTCCCCGCACGCTCAGCTGGTGCAGGCCAGGGCCCTGCGGTGCTGCTGGCGTTGCGGGCTCGGCCAGCCGCGGCTGTCTGGCTATCGGAGTGGGGAGCGGTGGATGAGCTCTTCAACCAGGTCGCGCACCGACCGGCCAGAGCGGACGCTGCGCTCTTCCATGAGCTCGTAGATCTCGGCCGGGATGTCCAGGTCGACGCGCTGCGGGAGCCTGGAGCCGTCAAGACGCCAGGTGCTGTCGCTCATGGCCGGGGTGAAAAATGGCTTATGCAGATTCTGCATAGGCCTCGGCGCGCTGTTGGGGGGGCTGACCCGTTCTCAGTCGAACGGCCGCGGCGATGCGGCAGAAGCGTTGCCCGATGGCAGCGGCGTGCCACCGCCCGGGGGGCCTGCGGCCAGCGCCCCGGGGCCGCTGGCCGCAGGGCTCAGCGATGCTGCGAGCGCTCAGGCCCCGATCAGCCGATCGAGGCAGCGGTCTCAGCGCAGGCATCCGCCAGGCTTGATCTGTGGTCCTGCATCGAGGATGCGGCGGCTCCAACCAGCCGGATCTCGGGATGGCGCTTTGCCAGATCTCTGGCCTTCTGGCTCAGATGGCGCAGCAGTCTGAGAAGGCGTGGATGCTGTTGATAACCCTTGCGGACCACCAAGGTCTCACCCACATCAAGAGGGATCTGAATTGGAAGAATCACTTTTGCGGTATCAAGCTGTCCGATGCTTAAGGCTGTGGCGTAGCCAACCAGGAGATTGCTGTCTATCTTCCCCTCCCATTTCTGTTGTTCATAGCGGTTGATTTCCTGGGGGTCATTCCAAAGATCAAGGCTCTGAAGCGTGGCCTGAATCTTGGGGAAAGCGTTGTCAGGAAGCGCAAGCGAGGGGTACTGGCGCACATCCTCCAGGCTGAGTGGATGAGCCTGGTTCAGCAACGGGTGCGCCGGGCTGACCACAAGATGGGTGGGCAGGCGCGTGAGGTGAAAGCAGCACAGGTCCGGATCGTCGGGATCGGGCACATCGGGGTAGCAGCCGAGCCAGGCATCGATCACGCCATGGCGAAGGTGGTGGAGTGGGGTGTGAATTTCAATGAAGTCAAAGTTCCCCGCCACCCAGCCTTCGGGAATGGGATCGCAATAGAATGGCCCTGAGTAATATTGCGATTCAATCCTTAGCGGTTGATCTTTTCGCCAGCGATACTCCTGATGGACGTGTCGCTCAAGGTTGAGCAGGGTCTGGTCTCCTAGCACCTCCCACTCTCCCCGCCTTTTGGCAATGGTGATGCCGAATCGATCGGAAACGGCTTGAACGGCGCGGCTCACCTTGGGTTGCGAGATGCCGAGGAGCGAGGCGGCTCGGGCACCAGTACGCAGCCAGATGATCAGATCAAGGCAGGCGAGATCCTCAATGGACACCACAGCCGCATGCCGACAACACTGCGTCGATCCTAGGGCTGCAATTATTCAGAATTGGCATAAGGCCATCGGATTCGATGTGGAGGATCAGATGCAGAATGCTGCGCTATGCAGTGGATTCCTGGATCCGCCGCCTCCCCGGATCAGGCAGGGCCCAGTCTGCTCATGCCCCCCCTGTCGCCGGCTTGAGCACGTTGCCCAGTCCGTCGGGATTGAGCCGCCGATCACCGCCGGTTGTGATGGTGAGCGGGGGCTGGCTCCCATCCTGGGCGGGTTGCAGCGCTCGATCGGCACCTCGTCGAACCAGGAGGCGCTGCGCCTCCGTTGCCGAAGGCACCTCGCGGTTGCCGGCTGCAGCTCCCTGCCGCTCAGCAACCCATCAGCAACCGAAGCCACCCCCTCCTCGCCGCTGCCAGGTGCTTCTGCGGGCCGGGCAGCGGCTCCGCTCAGCTCCCCAGCGGCCCATCCTGCTGCCGGTGCTTGCGCCACCGCCCTGCCCGCCCGACACTCCAGGCCAAGGCCCCTCCCTCCGGCCGCCTCCGCCTTGCCCCTGCCCCCTCCAGCCCCAGATGCTCCCGAGGCCCGGTCCCTCGACCCCCGGGGGCACGACCGCCATCGGCAGCAGGGCATCGAGCGGCTGGCGGCGGTGCTCGTGGCCGCCGGTCGGGTGGCACCGGCCCTGGAGCCCGCCGGCCCTGGCGGCCAGGGCCTGGTGGCCCGCTGGTGGCCGCTGCCGGCGCCGGAGGATCGCCCCTGCCTGGAGGCCCTGCTCCACGACGACGGTCCCGCCAGCCAGCGCGCCCTGGCCGAGGCGCTGGCCGCCGCCGTCGACCGCCTGGTGCGGCAGCGCCTGCGCCGGAGCCGTCCTGCCCAGGGCCCCACAGGCCGCCTCCGCCCCGGCCGCGCCGCCCAGGCGGAGGCCTGGCTCACAGCCCTCGCCGCCGACGACCCCCATCTGCCTTCAGCGCTGGGCACAACGCCCAGCGCTGAGGCCGCCGCCTCCCTGGCCCTCGTGGCCGGCTGGGTGCGGCAGGCGGTGGCTCCCGGCGGAGACCTGCGCCTGGCCCTGCGCTGCCACGAACCGGCCGATGGCCGTCGCCGCCGCTGGCGGATCGAGCTGCTGCTGGGGCCCGCCGCCGATCCCAGCCTGCTGCTGCCCCTGGCCGACTTCTGGGCAGGCGGCACCCCGTTCCCCGCCAGTGCCCTTGAGGCGGTGCTGCGCCAGCTGGGGCTGCTCACCCGCCTGGCTCCGGAGCTGGCCCCGCTCCTGCAGCAGGCGGCGCCGGCCGAGCTGGAGCTGGAGGAGGCGGCACTGGTGAGTCTGGTGAGCCTGCGGGCCGCCCTGCTGGCGGAGGCCGGCCTGGCCCTGCTGCTCCCCAGCGGTCTGCGCCAGGTGTCGCGGCTGGGGGTGCGGGCCCGGATCCAGGCCCCCAGGCCCAAACGCGGCACGGCGGCGCCGGCGGGCTCCGCCGCCGGCCTCGATCTGTCCAGCCTGTTTCGCTTTGAGTGGCAGGCGGTGCTGGGGGATCAACCGCTCACCCCGGCCGACCTGGAGGCCCTGCAGCGGGCCGCCGACCTGAAGCGCCCGCTGGTGCGCCTGCGGGGGCAGTGGACCCTGGTGGATGCCGCCGCCGTGGCGGGTCTGCTGCGGCTGGCGGGTCAGTCGGGGGAGGCCAGCGGCGCCTCATTGCTGCGCGGTGGTCTCGGCCTGGAGCCGCTGGGGGTGCCGGCGGAGCTGGCCCTGGCCGGGGTGGAGGCGCCGGGTCCCCTCGGCGCCCTGCTCGCGGGGGATCTGCACGGCCGGGCCGAGGCCATGGCGACCCCGGCCGGCTTTGTGGGTGCGCTGCGGCCTTACCAGCAGCGGGGTCTCGGCTGGCTGGTGTTCCTCGGCCAGCTGGGGCTGGGCGCCTGTCTGGCCGATGACATGGGCCTGGGCAAGACCGCCCAGCTGATCGCCTCCCTGCTTGCCGATCCACTGGAGGCACCCACCCTGGTGGTGGCGCCGGTCACGTTGCTGGGCAACTGGCAGCGGGAGCTGGAGCGGTTTGCACCGGGCCTGACGCTGGCCCTGCACCACGGCCCCGAGCGGCCCCGCACCCTGGCGGCCCTGCGCCGCACCCTGAAGGCCCTCGGCCCTGGCGGGGTGCTGATCGCCAGCTACGGCGTGCTCAGTCGCGATGCGGCCCTGCTCGCCAGGGTGGCCTGGGGCCGTTTGGTGTTCGACGAGGCCCAGCAGCTCAAGAATCCCCACACCGCCGTGGCCCGCGCCGCCCCCGGCCTCGGGGCGGCGCGGCGCCTCGCCCACACCGGCACGCCCGGGGAC
>JBMSXZ010000103.1:0-8911 GCA_049426205.1 Cyanobium sp. | reverse complement strand
CCCCAGCGATGGACACCTCCAACCCCGCAACCCAGGCCAACCTCGAAGCCGCCTTTGGCGGCGAGAGCATGGCCAACCGCAAATACCTCTTCTTCGCCGACGTTGCCAAGCGCCTCGGCAACGACCAGCTGGCCCGCCTCTTCCGCGACACCGCCAACCAGGAGACCGAGCACGCCTTCGCCCACTTCCGCCTGCTCCACCCCGAGCTGGTGGTGAACGACCCCGATCGCCTCGACCCCGCCGCCCGCCAGGCGATCCTGGCCCGCTGCCTGGAGCTGGCGATCGAAGGGGAAACCTACGAGTACACCACCATGTACCCGGAATTCGCCGCCAAGGCCCGGGCCGACAGGGACGGCGCCGCGGCCGCTGAGTTCGAGGAGCAGGTGGCCGAATCCCGCGACCACGCCCAGATCTTCCAACGGGCCGCCCGCAATTTCGGCCTGCTGGCGCCGATCGAGCAGCATCACGCCGAACGCTATGGCGTTGCCCTCGAAGCCCTGCAGGGCCAGGGGGTGGCAGGGGAGGCCGCCGAGCCGGTGGCGGGCCTGTGGATCTGCAAGGTCTGCTCGATGATCTATGACCCCGCCGTCGGCGATCCCGATTCCGGCATCGCCCCCGGGACCCGCTTCGAGGACATCCCGGCGGACTGGAGCTGCCCGATCTGCGGAGCGCGGAAAGCGTCGTTCATTCCCTACCGCGAACCCGCCCTCAAGGCCGCCTGAGCTCCAGGCCAGGGCAGCCACCGCCCCGGTGTCAGCAGCCCCACAACAACGCCCTGAGACTCCCGCCGCAACAGGTGGCGACTCCCCTGCCAGCGCAAGGCTTGGCAGGGGCTTTTCATGCATGATGTAGTGCAGAGTACAGCTGTGATTCTTCTTCGCAGACCATGCCATCACAGCGTCCCCATCAGACACTGTGCCCCAGCTTGTTCCCTTTTCTGCCGCGATGGGCCCCAGCGACGCCGGCTCACGACTGCCCAAGGCCAGCCGCAGCCATCCGCCCAGCGGCGAACCTGTGGTTCAGCCCGATCGGCCCGAGCCGTGGGGCACCCACTTCCCCAGCGTGCGGTATCGCGGCTTCGTGCTGATTCCCCAGGCGGACCTCACCTGGCTGATCCGGCCAGAGCGCAGTCCGATGCGGATCCTGCCGTTCCGGGCTCCGGCCAGCTCGCTCACCGATGTCAAAGCCCTGGTCGACTGGCGGCTGACCCAGCACGACGCACGCTGAGTCCGACCCACAGGGCCGAGCGAGGGCTCACTCAGGCCGCCTGGGGGGGGGTGGGGCCACCGCCGCCGCCGGCCTGGAAGGGCAGCACCAGGGTGGCCCAGCGCTCAGGCCGCTGCGGGCGGGCCCGGCGGGCATGGCGCACGCCGAAGGCAACCCGGACAACATTGGTGCCCTCGATCCTCTGGATCCCACCGGCGCTGCTGGTGGGTGGCGTGGCTGATCCGTCGCCCTTCATGGTCCCCTGTGCGATGAATGGCTGATCCGCCAACCCTTCCGGGTGGCTGGCACGGCAATGATGCGCGATCCACCCGGTTTTCGGTAGCCCGGGGAACCGTCAGGCGGCCAGTTCGGTGACTGCCACCTCCTCGACGGAGGGGCAGGTGCAGACCAGATGGCGATCGCCGTAGGCGTTGTCGATCCGGGCCACGGCAGGCCAGATCTTGCGAGCCCGCTGGTCGAAGCCGGCAGGGAAGGCGGCCTCACTGCGGCTGTAGGGGCGATCCCAGCGATCGGCGGTGACCGCCGCCAGGGTGTGGGGGGCCCGCTTGAGGGGATTGTCGACGGGGTTGGCATCACCGGATTCGATCGCAGCCGCCTCGGCCCGGATCGCCACCATGGCGGCGCAGAAGCGATCGAGCTCCATGAGCGATTCGCTTTCCGTGGGTTCCACCATCACCGTGCCCGCCACCGGCCAGCTGACGGTGGGGGCATGGAAGCCGTAGTCCATCAGCCGCTTGGCCAGATCGTCGACCTCAAGGCCGCAGCTGCGCTTGAGCGGCCGCAGGTCGAGGATGCATTCGTGGGCGACCCGGCCGCCTGCGCCCCGGTAGAGCACCGGGAAGTGCGGATCGAGACGCTCAGCGATCAGATTGGCGGCGAGCAGGGCCACCTGGCTGGCGGTGCGCAGGCCGGGGCCGCCCATCATCCGGATATACATCCAGCTGATCGGCAGGATGCCGGCGCTCCCCCAGGGGGCTGCGGACACCGGGCCGATCGCTGCACCAGGTTCACCACCCACCGTGGCCAGGGGATGACCGGGCAGGAAGGGGGCCAGATGGGCCGCCACCCCGATCGGACCAACGCCCGGACCGCCGCCGCCGTGGGGGATGCAGAAGGTCTTGTGGAGGTTGAGATGGCAGACATCGGCGCCGTAGAGGCCGGGTTTGCAGAGGCCCACCTGGGCATTGAGGTTGGCGCCATCGAGATACACCTGACCACCCTGTTCATGGACCAGCTCGCAGATCCGGCGAATGCCGGTCTCGAACACGCCGTGGGTGGAGGGGTAGGTGACCATCAGCGCCGCCAGCTCGGCGCCATGGGCCACCACCTTGGCTTCCAGATCAGCCAGGTCGATGTTGCCGGCGGCATCGCAGGCCACGGCCACCACCTGCAGGCCGGCCATCACGGCACTGGCGGGGTTGGTGCCGTGGGCGCTGGTGGGGATCAGGCAGATGCGGCGATGGGCCTGGCCACGGCTGCGGTGCCAGGCCCGGATCACCATCAGGCCGGCATATTCACCCTGGGAGCCGGCGTTGGGCTGCAGCGACACGGCGGCGAAGCCGGTGATCGCCGCCAGCCAGGCCTCCAGGTCGGCCACCAGGCGGGCGTAGCCGGCGGCCTGGGCCGGCGGCGCGAAGGGGTGCAGCTGGGCGAAGCTGGGCCAGCTCACGGGGGCCAGCTCGGCGGCGGCATTGAGCTTCATGGTGCAGCTGCCCAGCGGGATCATGCCGTGCACCAGGGAGAGGTCCTTGGAGACCAGGTGCTGGATGTAGCGCATCAGCTCGGTCTCGCTGCGGTACTGGTGGAACACCGGCTGGCGCAGCCATGGATCCGAGCGCAGCGGCAGGCCGGCCAGGGCCCAGGGGGAGGCCTGCGGGGCGATCGCCAACCGCGCCCGCAGCACCTCGGTGGCCGTGGCGGCGGCGGCGCCATCGCCGGCCAGGGCCGCCAGCAGCCGCTCCAGTTCAGCCGGCTGGCTGAGTTCATCGAGGCTGATCGCCAGGGCCTCGGCGGCGCTGTCCGCCAGGCCGTCGCGACCGACCCGCAGATTGAAGCCGGCGGCCTCGGCCCGTTGGCGCAGGCCGACCGCGTCGGGGCTGGTCAGCACCAGGGTGTCGAAGCCGGGGCCGGGCTCGGGGTGGAGTCCGAGGCTGGTGAGGGCTTCGGCGAGGGCTTCCCGCAGCGAAAGGATGCGGCGGGCGATCGCCTCGAGCCCGTCGGGGCCGTGGTGCACCGCATAGAAGCTGGCCATCACCGCCAGCAGCACCTGGGCGGTGCAGATGTTGCTGGTCGCTTTGTCGCGCCGGATGTGCTGTTCGCGGGTCTGAAGGGCCAGGCGCAGGGCGGGGTTGCCCTCGGCATCGCGGGACTGGCCGACGAGCCGGCCGGGGATCTGACGCTTGTAGGCCTCGCTGGTGGCGAAGAAGGCGGCGTGGGGACCGCCGAAGCCCATCGGCACCCCGAAGCGCTGCAGGCTGCCCACGGCGATGTCGGCCCCGAGCTGACCCACCGGCGCCAGCAGCACCTGGGCGAGGGGATCGATCGCCACGGCACTGATCAGTCCGTCGGCGCGGCAGGCCGCCAGGAGCGGAGCCGGATCCCAGAGCCGACCCTCAACGCCGGGCAGCTGGATCAGCAGACCGAAGGCATCGGCGGGGAAGGGGGCGGTGGCCTCCTCGGCCAGGTCGTTGAGGCCCTGGGCCGCCAGAGCGGCGGAGAGGGCCTCGAGGTCGACGCTCTCCAGCACGATGCCGAGCGGCTCGGCCCGGGTGGCGAGCACCGCCAGGGTCTGGGGCAACACCGAGCGATCCACCAGGAAGCGCTGGGCACCGCGGCGAGGGCTGACGGCGGCGGCCAGGGCCATGGCCTCGGCGGCGGCGGTGCCTTCATCGAGCAGCGAAGCGTTGGCGATCGGCAGGCCGGTCAGTTCGCTGACCAGGGTCTGGAAGTTGAGCAGGGCCTCGAGTCGGCCCTGGGCGATCTCGGCCTGATAGGGGGTGTAGGCGGTGTACCAACACGGATTTTCGAGCACATGCCGCTGGATCAACGCCGGCGTGGCCGTGCCGAAATAGCCAAGGCCGATCAGACTGCGCACCGAAGCATTGGCGGCGGCGATCGCGGCCAATTCGGCCAGGGCCTCGGCCTCCGAGCAGGCGCTGGGCAGCCCCTCGGCGGCGGCCTCCGCAGGCAGAAGGATGTCGGCCGGAACCACGGCCGCCGCGAGCTCCTCCAGGGAATCCAGCCCCAGTTCGGCGAGCATCCGCTGCTGATCCTCAGGCCCGGGACCGAGGTGGCGGATCAGAAACGGCGCTGCCACAGATCAAACCCAAAGGGCTTTGATCCTAAGAAAAGTGAATCGATCACCGGCCCCGGGCTGGGCGGCGGCTGAGCCGGCCCCGGCCGTGGAGCCTGGAGCGACACAGGCCCGGGAGAGCGCTCGCCGGGCCGGCGGCAGCGCTCAGTGCCCTTCCACCGCCGCGGCATAGGCCGCAGCATCCATCAGCCCGTCGAGCTCAGCGGGATCGACGGGCTCCACCAGCAGCAGCCAGCCTTCGCCGTAGGGATCGTTCTGGAGTTCCTCAGGGCTGAGCAGCACGGCCTCATTGCGGGCGACGACAACGCCGCCGAGGGGCGCCAGCAGCTCCTCGACCGCCTTGACCGATTCCACCGACCCGAAGCTGGAGCCCTGGCTGATCATGGCGCCCACCTCGGGCAGATCGACAAACACGATGTCGCCGAGCTGATCGACGGCGAAGGCGCTGATGCCCACCCGCACCTGGCCCCCCTCCCTGCGGGCGTATTCATGGCTGTCGGCGTAGCGGCAGTCCTCGGGGATGGGCAGGGCCATGGGTGGCAGGAAAGCGAAACCTCGGCCCAGTTTGTCGGAAGCGGGGGCCGCTGCCGATCAGATCTCGATCAAGGCGGCTTCGGCCAGGGCCGCCACGGCCCGCTCGAGGGCGATCTGCTGGTGGCTGTGGTGGGTGCCGCCCTGGGCGTAGAGCACATAGGGCTCCCGCAGGGGGGCGTCGGCGGAGAACTCGCTGGTGCTGCCATCGATGAAGGTGCCCCCCGCCATCACCAGCTCACTGGCGTAGCCGGGCATCGGCGCCGGCACCGGATCGAGGTAGGAGCCCACCGGCGAGGCGGCCTGAAAGGCACGGCAGACCAGCTTGAGGGCCTCAGGGCTGCCGAACCGCACCGCCTGAATGCCATCGCTGCGCACGGCGCCCGGCAGCGGCTTCACCGCGAAGCCGAGGTCGGCGAAGACCTGCGCCACCAGCTCAGCGCCGATCAGGGCTTCGGCCACCATCTGGGGAGCGAGGAACAGGCCCTGGAACAGCAGCCGGTGCTGATCGAAACCGCTGCCCCCCTCACTGCCGATCCCCGGGGCGGTGAGGCGGCAGCAGGCCTGCTCCACCAGGTCGGCGCGGCCGGCCACGTAGCCGCCGGCCGTGGCGATGGTGCCGCCGAGGTTCTTGATCAGGGAGCCGGCCATCAGGTCAGCCCCCACGGCGGTGGGCTCCTGCTCCTGCACCAGCTCGCCGTAGCAGTTGTCCACGAAGCAGAGGCAGTGCGGCTGGAGGGTCTTGACCCGTTCGCAGAGCTCCCCGATCCGGGCCACCGAGAGCGAGGGGCGCCAGCTGTAGCCGCAGCTGCGCTGGATCAGCACCATCCGGGTGGGGGGCGCCAGTGCCTCAGCGAGGCGATCCCCATCCACCTGGCCATCGGGCAGCAACGGCAGCTCCTGGTAGGCGATCCCGAACTCGGTCAGGGAGCCGGAGCCCTTGCCGCGCAGGCCGATCACCTCCTCCAGGGTGTCGTAGGGGCGGCCGGTGAGCGAGAGCAGGCGATCGCCGGGCCGCAGCACCCCGAACAGGGCCGCCGCGATGGCGTGGGTGCCGCTGACGAACTGGACCCGCACGGCCGCCGCCTCGGCCTGGAGCACCCGGGCAAAGACCCGGTCCAGGGTGGCCCGGCCCAGATCCCCATGGCCGTAGCCGCTCACCGAGGCGAAGTGGTGAACCCCCAGCCGCTCGGCCGCAAACGCGGCCAGAACCCGCTCCAGGCGGGGCTTGACGGCGGCGGTGTGGTCAGCGGCGCAGGGAGCGATGGCCCGCAGGGCCGCCGCGACGCGATCGGCCGCGAGGGAGAAAGCCACGGGAAGGGCACGGCTGGATGGGCATTTGCACACGCTAGGTCGAAGTGGTTGACAGAACAGGGCCCAGGGGTGAAAATAGGCTGATCAGTATTGACGGTAATGCGCTCAGCTGCCAAGCAGAAAGCAAACCATGCCGGTCTCGCCATGGGAGTAGCCTGCTCGTTGGGATTTACATTTCTACCCATTGAAGCTTCTGCCAAGTGGGTTCGGGTGAGTGTTCGTGCCAGCAGCACATACTTTTATACTGATACAGGATCGCAAATAACAAGTCATTTTTACCCATCCTTTGTGTTGCGTGATTATTCGAGCAGCTCGCAGGATACAACTTCTGTTGCCTGGACGCAAGCAGCAAGTACTTGGAGTTTCTATCCCCTCTTTGATTTTGGAACTCTTACCAACACAACTGGCTTTTACGGATCTTCCTACAATGCAAGAAACACATTAACTGGCGCTGCAGACCGACTTGAATTTCAAGATAGAGATACTACTCCGATGACTCCGATGATTTTTCTAGACACCGGAAGAGCCAGCAATGGCACTGGTTACAACATTTATAAAGATAACTCACAGACACCATTACCCCTCGGCACCATATCTCTAGCCGGCGAAATCCCAGGGTTTAATGCAACTAGTTCAAGCACAAATCTCGGTTCATTTATACAAGCCGCTCTAGGCAATAATGTCACATCAGCTACTTACAACTGCAACTCTCCATGTGAAGGTGTAGGCAGCGCTCAAAGTGGAGAAAATAATCTTTCGTTTACCTGGGATCAAATCACTTTCGAAGTGATCGAACCTGTGCCTGCTCCATTGCCTCTAGCAGGCAGCGCAGCTGCTTTTGTCTGGGCTAGAAAACTAAGACGCCGCTCTTCCAAATCGTTTAAACTGCTGAATAACGAAAAATTCTGAGTGCTTGAATAAAAAATCGCTCAATCTGGCTGTTTTAGCCAGCGCCATTTCGATCCTTGCGACTTACCTTATCGCTGTAATTACATCATCCTATCCATTTTCAATTTTAGATCCTTCTTGGCAGCTTAACTTTACTGTGAATGCCGTTGATAACGGTGGCATTGTTCTTGTTTCATTGTTATTATTTGCATTCTCGGCAACGCTCAATATTCGCAACAAACAGAGCAGCCACTTGCGCATTTTCCGGCTAGCCATCTGGCCGATGTTAGGTTTTTTATTGATTCCACCATTGTATCTTGTTGCCAGCGTACGACTCAAGGAAAAAGTACGTAGTGAAAATGTGATTCGTTTTGAGAAAGCAAGCCGCCGACTCGAAGAACTCAGTTCCAAGATTAACGCTGCCAGTAGTAGTCAAGACATTGATCTTATACTTCGGAAATTCCAAGGCAAAGGCCTAACTGGACCACAGCTTAATCTGCCCCCAAATCGAATACGTTCCGAGCTTCTCAGCCAGCTTCAAGAGGCACGTCGCCAACTTCTTCAGCAGATACCATCGGAACAAGCTCTGCAACCACTGCCTTTGATCATCAATGGCACACGAATAATCTTATCGTCTTTGGCCTATTCAATCGCCTTGGCTGCCTTCGCACGAAGGCCCAAATCCCAGGTTTCTCTCATGGAAGAGTTGGTGGGAGTTTATCAAAACCGACGTCGTGTCGCCGGTGTGCGCCATCGCGAACGCCAGGCTTTCCTAAAAACAATTGCTGATTCTCAACTCGAACAGCAAGCGATGGCTGCACAAGAGTCTGCGCAATTCGAAGCTAACATAGCGACCGAATTTAGCCCGCAAGAAGAAGATCCACTCCAATCAAAAAAACTACAAGAATTTAATATCAACCAAGATCCCCCTTTGAAACGCAGGCGTGCTGTTGATCAGGATTATTTCGAGTCCCTGATCCAAGAGCCAGAAGACGACAAAGTCGATCATAAAAACTTAACCTAAAACGCTAAAAATATACAAGCCAATGCACGTTGATTTGCAGGGAGGATACCAAACCGGTTGGTTCTCAACCTCATTAAAGTTATTTCTTCGAACGTTCCAACCTTTCAGCGAGACAAATCAGCAAAGTTCTAATGTGCCGTCCCGGAAATAGAATCTAGAATCGGGAGTGTCTCCAGAAGTGTCTCTTGGCGCTTGGTCGTCCAATTCGTCCGCTGGTTCTCAGTGAGGACGAGGTTCAGCAGCTCCAGGCTCTCGCCAGTTCACGATCCCTGCCGCACTCGATCGTGCAGCGCTCCCAGATCGTGTTGGCCTACGGGGCCGGTGAAACCAACACCGCCATCGCCAGGCGGATGGGCTTGACTGGAATGACCATCGGCAAGTGGCGCAAGCGCTACCGGGAGCTCGGCCTGGAGGGGCCGCACGACGAGCTCCGTCCTGGCCGGCCCTGCACCTACGAGGATGACAAGGTGGCGGAGGGGTGATCAACCGAGCTCTGCAGACCAGGCCACCTGACGGCAGCACCCACTGGAGCGCCCGGACCTTGGCTGCAGCGACTGGAATCTCCAAGACCACGGTTCACCGCTGGCTGCAGACCTTCTCGGTGCAGCCGCACC
>JBMSXZ010000102.1:0-8916 GCA_049426205.1 Cyanobium sp. | reverse complement strand
CTCGATCTTCTTCCTGTTGGTTGAGATCAATCGCAGGATCTATAAGCGCAATCATCTCGGTAACCTGGGGCGTGAGTCTGACTACGTTTTCAGGACCGATAACCACATCGGTGGTCGTTTGCGCAAAACCTATCTCGCGGATCGGCAGCCTGATCCGCTGCCGCGCACGGAGTGGGTGGACCGCAGGGATCAGCCTGAGCCGCCGCATTAAATGCCCCCTTGAGGTCGCAGGGTCTTGTGATGTTGGTCACAGGGTGCTGGGAGCCTATGAAAAAGCCCCCCAGAACAGGGGGGCTTGTTGCTGATGCCAGGTCGTGTGTCACAAGACCTGGCTTCTCGTTGGTGGTCAGCACGGGCGGTCAGTTGCCGCTGCGCTGCCAGAGGCTGCCGGTGAAGGCGCCGGTATGGCTGTAGCGGGTCAGTTGGTTGTTGTTGTCAATGCGCAGGGTCAGCCGGCCTGCATTCTGTGTCTGGCTGTCGGCGGTGTCCTGCCAGTAACCGGTGATCATGTTGCCCCGGATCTGGCCGTTGAAGGTGTTGCGGAAATTGCCGCCGGCACCCTGCCAGGAGAGATTGTTGCCGGTCTGGCGAATCACGTAGGTGCCGCCGTCATTGCCGCGCCAGCTGCCACTGAGATTGATGCTGGCCGGTGCGGGCTGGCCTGAACCCGTCTGCTGGCAGTTCGGGATGGTCTGCAGATTGGCAGGGCGGGAGCTGCGCGACCAGCGGCTGTTGGCGGTCGTCCCACCCACCCGCTGCAGCTGGCCGTTGCTGACTTCCAGCACGGCGCTGCCTGTGCGGTTGTCGCAGAAGCTTCTCCAGGAACCGCTGATGCGATTGCCGCTGATGGTGCCACTGAACAGATTCACTGGACTGCCGTTGTTGTTGAACCCCTTCATCTCGAAGGAGGATCCGCTGGTCTGGATGGAGTAGAAACCGCCGCGGTCACCCTGCCACCAACCGTCCAGGCGTTCTGTTGACGGGGCGGGTGACGGAGTGGGTCGTGGTTCATTTCCTCCGACTCCAGGATTGTTGCCTGCCAGTGGCACGAGCGTGAACCGCAGGGCCTGCGGTACGTTTCCTCCAGTGTTCGGAGCATTGGCGTAGAGATTGCCATTGGATCTTTGGATCACCCATTGACCATTCCTCAGCGATTGCAGTTGCAGTGTGTTGCCAGTCCGATTGGCTGCAAAAAGCTTGCTGTTGGTGGAAGAGTTGCAGAAGCCAGGCGCCAGCTGGAGACTGTTGTTCTCCGCCACGCTGATCCATCGGCTGGGGGCGAGACTGCTGCGGAATGCAAGGGTGTTGCTGTTGCGTCCATCCTGATTCCCGAGCTCGTAGACATCGAAGCTTTCCCAGCTGCTGTTGCCCCCGATGGCCGTGGCCTGGGCGCCTACGGCGGTGTCTGTGCCCTCTGCGGTGACGCCGCCACGGATGTAGCGGCCGCTGAGTTCAGAGCGCAGAGCAAAGCGGCCCAGCTTGTTGCCTGCTGAGCAGGCCACGCGTCCGCCAGTGGAGCCTCCAGGGTTTCCTGATCCTCCACTGTCACCGCCACTGCCACTGCCGCCCCCAGCGGCTGAGCCACTGGCGAGGAATTCATAGTTGCGGGTGCAGACAGTGCCGGCATGGCAGCTGAAGTCGACGCCAGAGGGCGGTAGCGAAATGGAGAGTTCCGGGATCCAGATGTCGTAGTGCCAGTCATCTTCCCAGACCACGACATCAACTCCGATTTTGGCCCTCACGCCGGGAGTGATTGAGAAAGCAATGTTGTATTTGGGATCTTTCAGCGTGATACTTGACTTGCCATTCCGAATGGCCACTTGCTTGGATTGCCCATCGCTGATGCGTTGGGGTGTGCCGCTGCCGTAGTTGTCAATGATTTTCAGGCTCAGTTCGCGTGATGTGATGTCCGCTTTGAGTCCTGGATGAACCTTCGCCCAGACGACGCCGTAGTTAAAGGATCCGCCAAGAAGATCGATGCTTTCGATGAAGATGGGCGCAATGGCGGGAAGCGGGCGTTGGGGTGATGGCGGTACAAAATTGCCGTTTCTGAAGCCTGGCGGTAGTTTCTCAGTCAGGTCATAGCCCATCGCAAAATGGGGATTGCCGCTGTCTACATAGATGTTGTACCTGACTCCGGCCTCGCCTCCGATTTCGGCGACGAGTTCTTTCCCTTCAAATGTCTTTTCGCCGGTGATGCCTGCTCTCGTGTAATCCTGGGCGCTGCCGTCAAAGGGGTCCAGATTGACGGTGACTCGGCCGTTGTCGCCTGAAGTTGAGTAGTTGGTTTTGGCTCGAATTGGGAACCGCAGTCCTAGTCCATAGGAAAACTTGGCATAGGGCTCTACATACAGGCTTCTGTTGCAATCAAATGGCCAGCAGATGTCGATTGTTGTTCCTACCCGCTTCTTCCATTCGTATTGCTTTCCAAAGGTGAAGCCGGCCAGGAATACATCGTCTCGGGATTGGTTGCTGTTGTTGCTGGCTATGAGGCTGCCCTGGCTTGGCAGGCTTGCCAGCAGGATCCCGGGCTGTGTGCTCGAGTCGGCGCGGAACAGCCCCGCAGTGGTGGCGTCGGAGTTGATCGTCTGGATCGGGTAAGGCTCTGGCCCTGGTGCTGCTGTGTCCGTTTCAGAATGGCTGCGGGATTGTGGGCCTGGGCTGGTGGGCGGCTTCAGGCGCATCAGATTGTCGATCGAGTTGCCTTCAAGTGATTTGACTTTCCTCAGGCTCTGAAGCAGGGTATTGGCCGATGGAATGTAAATCGCTTGTTGAATATCGACTGTTCCTGCATTGAGGATTTCGTTGCCCAGCTGGGCGTCGGAGAGTTGGCTCAGCTCGGAAACGGTGGCCTGTCCCAGTTTGGTGATGGCCTGCGGTTTGTTGAGGTTGAGTCTCAGCTTTGCGCCTAGATCGGTGAATGTGGCTTTTGCTCGCTCCAGCTTCTGGATCGCTTCCTCGCGTTTGGCTTGGTTGCTGATATAGCGCTCTGAGTTGGGATCGGAGAGTTCCCGGCTGCTCGCATTCAAGTCGCGTGTGTTGCGGCAGCGGATGCCTGCAGCAGCCAGAATCTGCTTGTTTTTGAGGCAGGCTCCAAACTGAACGGCGTACGAGAGTTGTGTTTGGATCAGAACGCCATCACCGGCTTCTGCAATGGTGGCCGTTTCCTGAACGACAGAGGCCAGCTTCCCCAGCGTTCTGATGCGAGAGGCTTGCTCCGCCTGGGCTTGGCTGAGCAGTCTGATCGTGGCTGGATTGATGGTGTAACCGCCCACGTTTCTCAGCATGCCCGGTTGCAGCTGACGGATGGGAATCGCGTTGCGGATGCCCGGCCCCCCGGCTGGAGCCGGGATGTTCACCGTGCCGGCCTTGGATGTGGCCTGGAGGATCAGCGTGTTGGCGGCCGCCACCGCAGTGACCGCGTATCCAAATCTGCTGATCCAGCGCTGAAATGCGGCTGCCATCGGGGATCGGTTTCGCTCTGACAGTCAATGTGGCGTTGGGCTGTGGCGCTCAGCGCAGCCTTCAGTTTGAATTCCCTTTCCGAACAAGCTCTGTTCACAATCTTGTGCAACAAAGCAGTCGCCTCTGCTCCGGGTTCAGCGCTCTTCGCTTGCCCCTGGCAGCAGCAGCTTCAGCGGAGGGATCCACTGTTCCGGGCCATCCCTGTTGTCGATGATGTGATCGGAACGCTGCCGTTTGAGCTCCATGGGCCATTGCGCGTGGATCCGGGCCTCGGCTTCCGCTGCCGGCAGCTGCTCCCTTGCCTGCAGTCGTTGGCGTTGCTGTTCCGGCGTGCAGTCCACCAGCCAGATCTCACTGCAGAGCTCCTCCAGGCCTGCTTCAAACAGCAGCGGGATCATCAGCACCACGGTGGGCTTCTGGCTGAGGCCGCTGAGCTCCCGTTCAAAGCGCGCGCGCACCAGGGGGTGGATCAGAGCCTCGAGCCAGGCCTTTTCTGCGGGGTCATGAAACACGATCCCCCCCAGGGCGGCTCGATCGATCACAGCGTCCTGCGGTTGGCTGCCGGACGCCTGAACGCGTGAGCCGTAGCGCTCCAGAACGGCTTGGCTGCAGGGGCTGCCAGGGCCCAGCGTTTCCCGGGCGTACACATCCGCATCCAGAACGGGCAGGCCCTGCTGCTCCAGCCAGCGCCCCACGGTGCTTTTGCCGGTGGCGATGCCGCCGGTGAGGCCAATGCGCCGTTGCGATCCCTGCCAGCGTTTCCAAGATGGTCGTGTCATCTGGTTCTGCAGGGTGGCTTCGTGACTCTCTACGACCCCGTCTATAGCCGCGGTTTCTATCGCAGTCGCTCCGGGCGCGTCATGGCGCGCGTCATCCTGATGTTCTCCGTGGGCCTTGTCGGCTGGGTGGTGATGCAGAACCCCGCGGGTCTCCTGGTGGGTCTGGTGCTGATCCCCCTGTTCATCCGTTGGCGCAAGCGCTGAGCCGGCCCCCTCTGGGAGGAGGATTGCAGCAGCAGCGCCTTTGTCTGTGCCCCATCCCTGGCATCCCATCCCCGGCGGCGTCACGGCTCCCGATGGTTTTCTGGCGGCTGGCATCACCGCCGGCCTGAAGGCCTCCGGTAAGCCGGACCTCTCACTGCTGCTCGCCCCGGAAGGGGCCGTGTGCGCCGGCACCTTCACCACTTCGCTGGTGCGGGCCGCCTGTGTGGATCTGTGCGCCGAGCGGCTGGCGGCCAGTGGCGGCCGGGCCCGGGCGGTGCTCACCAACTCCGGCCAGGCCAATGCCTGCACCGGCGATCGCGGCCTGATCGACAGCCAGCGCGCCACCCAGGCCATGGCCGACCGCCTGGGGCTGGCGGCCGAGGAGGTGCTGATCTGCTCCACCGGGGTGATCGGTGTGCCGATCCCGATGGACACGCTCCTGGCGGGCCTCGATCCCCTGGCCGAGGCGCTGAGCCCGGAGGGTGGAGCGGCGGCCGCCACGGCGATTCTCACCACCGATCTGATCGACAAGCAGATCGCCCTGGAGGCCACCCTGGGCGGTCAGCGCGTGCGCATCGGCGGCATGGCCAAGGGGTCGGGGATGATCCACCCCAACATGGCCACGATGCTCGGCTACCTGAGCTGTGATGCCGGTGTGCCGGCTGAGGTGTGGCAGGCGATGGTGAAGCGGGCGGTGGATCGCTCCTTCAATGCGATCACGGTGGACGGCGACACCAGCACCAACGACACGTACCTGGCCTTTGCAGCCGGTGCACCCCTGAACCCCGAGCACTTTGAGGCGCTGGAGGCCGGCCTGACGGCGGTGTCGCAGCATCTCGCCAAAGCGATCGCCCGGGACGGGGAAGGTGCCACCTGCCTGCTGGAGGTGCACGTAGAAGGCGCCCACGACGATGCGGCTGCGCGCAGCATCGCCCGCACCATCTGCGGCTCGTCGCTGGTGAAGACCGCCGTGCACGGCCGCGACCCCAACTGGGGCCGGATCGTGGCGGCGGCCGGCCGCGCCGGCGTGGCGTTCGAGCCGGAGGCGGTGGCGCTGTGGCTGGGCCCGCACCAGCTGATGGCCGCCGGCCAGCCGCTCAGCTTCGATCGCCCGGCGGCATCCCAATACATGCGCGATGCCGCTGCCGGCGCCTATCTCGAGGCCGACACCGTGGCGATTCGCCTGCAGGTGGGCGACGGCCCCGGCCGCGGCTGCGCCTGGGGCTGCGACCTCTCCGATCAATACGTCCGCATCAACGCCGATTACACGACGTAATCAAGATCCCTTGTGCCACAAGGGTTCTGAAGCATCTCTTTGGTCTGTGTCAGTGATGTGTCACTCGTTATTGACGCTTTGCCCTAGACTTGGCATATTGAATTCTTGTTAATTAGGTATGCTTTCAAAACTTATCCATTTAGCAAGGCGTAATCCTACTGCGACTCTTTCGTGGGGTTTGATAGTTGCCATTGTGCTGACTGCCGTTTACCTTTTTCAAGTTACCGAGAGGCAACAGAAGGTTGCTTATTGCTCAGAAAATAAGACTGACAAAGAGTGCAAGCAATACCTACCTGAGATCTATAAGCAAGAGCAGGAGCAGAAGCGACTGGAGATTTCCGCTATTGAGCAACGAAAAGTTGAATTGCAAGAGTGGTTAACTGGTGCTGGTGCCGAGTCTTCTTGCGAAGAGGCGCTCAAATTAAAATTACGAGACCCTGATTCTTACGAGCGTGATGGTGAATTCGTCAGGGATACGCCTGCAGACGGCAATGGAAAAACCATCATGTGGAAATTTAGAGCAAAGAACGGGTTCGGTGGTTACAACGTGTCTATCGGCATGTGTAAAGCAACGGTAGAAAACGGCGGTTCTGTACAGGCGTCTGTCGTTGGCGACAACTAAACTATCTAATGGGTGATCGTTTATTCTGTGGTCTCCATGGGTAATTCTCCCGTTTCAAGGAGTATTTCAAACTCAGTTCTGTTTAATATTACACAATCCTGACTCTTTGCCTTTTTAATCTTTGCTTCTCCCGCATTACTGCCACAGCAGAGGAAGGCAAGGGACTTTGTGACAGTTGATGTCACCTGTAAGTTCTTTTCCTCTGCCATTCGTGTGAGGGTCGCTTTCTCTTCAGAATTAAATCCCGTGAAGCATACTTGCGTTAGTTTTTCCTTTTTTGGTTTTGCGTTGCTATAAACCCAGTCCCAACCTTCTGCCTCGCTAAGTTGTTTAATCTCTTCGTCGCTCAGGTTGCTTTTTGCCTTGAGAATCCTAGTTAGTTTTTCGCTTGGCATGATTTGCTTGCAGGATGTACTTATTCATATCATGTTTTTGCTGTTCATAAACCGAAGGGTTGCCAGGACGCTTTGAAATGCCACACGCCAACGGGTTTGCCCGTATCAGAAACTCTGTACGGTTCTTTTGTTCGGAAACGCCAAGAGTTCTGACTGATGCCCAGATCCATCGGGTACGCCAGGTGCTCCACCACCCACCAGGACACCGACGCTCAGGTCACTGAACTGAGGTCTGCTGGATGCGAGGAGGTGTTTGCCGAGAAGGTGTCCTCCCGTGCACCGCTGGAGAAACGACCCCAGTTGAGACGGTGCCTCGAGTCACTGCAGGAGGGGGACGAACTGGTGGTCTCCAAACTCGATCGCCTCGGTCGATCCCAGGTGGAGGTGATCAACCGTCTCTCTGACCTCCAGAACAAGGGGATCTACGTCCGCACCCTGGACGGTCTGATCAACACCAGAGGACTCGGAAAACTTGCCCCACTGGTCATCGGACTGCTGACGGGTCTCGCCGAGGTGGAGAGGTCCCTGATCCAGGAACGCACCCTGGAGTCGGTTGAACACCGCAGGAGGACAGGAGGGAACCTCGGTGGACGCCCGAAGACCTCTGACAAGAAGGAACGCCTGGTGGTTCGCCTGAGAGATGAGGGTGAGTCCTACAGGTCGATCCGAGACCAGACAGGACTCTCCCTCGCAACGATCCAACGGATTCTCAAAGACCACATCACCAGTGCTGCTTGACGCCATGACCAAGATCGACATCCAGTACCAAGACCAGTTCGGGAAATGGAGACACTTCCAGACAAAACACAACGAGGGAGATGCGTACCGCACTGCTGCTAACCGTGCCCGATCCACAGGGAAACGTCATCGACTAGTGGATCAAGACGGAACTCTTCTGGATTTGATCAATCCCTGAGAGAAAACGCGGAAGTCAATCTATAAACTCTCCAGAGGGATCCTAAATAACGAAAAATATTCTCAGAAATAATACCCTGCTCCATGCTTGTCGCAACCTGAGACTGCATGGGATCGAGATCGCCTCTGAGATCGCTTTCACCGTGCTGGATTTGGAGGACTAGTCATAGTCAGGATAACTGTCACACGGTCAGAACCGTTCTGCCCCAGTCGATCTGCGGAGACCGGAAAAAATCCCACCTGAAACCGTGAGTCTCAATGTAGGTGTCCACTCTGTCTCGCCTGGGCGCCCTATCGCCGCTAGAATATGGACATCGAAACGGGGTGAATTGAACAACCCTCTCTGCGATATCAACTGAATAGGGGATCCGGGTGACCCGGTCAAAGACGCTCCCCAAGATCCACTCTGAAATCCACTTATAAGTCAACGCATGACACCTGACCGCATGATCGATCGTCAAACCGTGATGGGTGCACTCGACATTAAGTCTTATAGTGAATTCCGCAAGATGTTGAACGACGGTCTCATTCCACCCGCAGTTGGTCAACATAAGAAGACACACCTGTGGTCGAACACTATCGTTCAGACTTTTAGAAAGTATGCGCAAGAACTGGGGGTCAAAGGATCGCGAGAACTGGTTGAGAAAGTTTATTGTGATGCACTTATTCGGTTGACATCTGAAGGGACTATGCATCTAAATTCTAATCTGATGTGAGTCTTGACTTGCATAAATAGTCTCTGTATAATAACTGAACACAAAGACAAAGATACCAAGACCCTTTACAGAGGTAGAGATCGTCGAACTTTGCTTTAAGAGTCCCTGGAGTCAACTGATTCCCCAAGGGACTCGGTGTATCTCGAAATAACTCCAAAAATTCTCAAAACACTAGTGATACCAATGGATTGCAAGAAATCAACCAAATACAACCACCAGAACAGAACCGAACGAAGTGAGGGTCATTCACGACCAAAGGGAGTGAATCCTCAAGACCAATCAAGAAGAGATCTGAACTGTAAATTGACCAGGATCTACCAGAGGACCGGTTCCTTTGGAAAGGTTCAGGAAGAACTGATCAGACTTCACTGGGAGAACAACTTCCGACCCCAGTGGTTCATCACATTGCTCTGGAACGATCTCCCGACTCGATCTGAAACCGCAACCAGTCACTCCAGACACTTCAGGAACGTCTTCTTGACCTCACTCCCTGGCTGCCCGACACAAGTCTGAAACCCCTTGCGACAGAACGGGTCTCAGCTGA
>JBMSXZ010000101.1:0-8936 GCA_049426205.1 Cyanobium sp. | reverse complement strand
GGGGGGGGCGTCGTCCGTTTCCTGCTCATTGGTCCCCGGAGATGGCTTCGGCGCCGCTCAGGGGGTCATCTCCCCCGGAATCACCCGCAGGTCCAGGGATGAGCCGCCCCGCAGCACCCGCAGGTCGAGGGCCCGGCCCACCCCATTGGCCTCCACCGCGGCCACCAGCTGGCTCGCCGAATTGAGACTGCGGCCAGCGGCCATCACGATCACATCTCCCTGGCGCAGGCCGGCACGCTCGGCCGGCCCCCCGGGCTGCAACGAGCCCACCACCACCCCCGAGCGCAGCCCCTGGGCATTGGGCTGGGGCAGGGGGATCAGGCCGACGCCGATCACCGCATGGCTGACCCTGCCACTGCTGAGCAGCTGGCTGACGATGCTGCGAGCCCGGTTGATCGGAATGGCGAACCCCAGCCCGGCTCCGGGGCCGGAGCGCACCAGGGTGTTGATCCCCACCACCTCGCCATCGGCGTTGAGAAGGGGACCGCCGGAATTGCCGGGGTTGATCGCGGCATCGGTCTGGATCAGATCGAGGCGCTTGTCGGTGATGCCGAGCTTGCTGGCATTGCGGTTGAGGCTGCTGACGATGCCGAGGGTCACGGTGTTGTCGAGCCCGAAGGGATTGCCCACGGCGATGGCCCAGTCGCCCACCTGCAGGGCGTCGGAATTGCCGAGCGGCGCCACGGCCCAGGGGCCAGCGCCGGTGAGGCGCAGCAGGGCCAGGTCGGTGATGCGATCGGCGCCCACCACCCGGGCCTCATAGCGCTGCCCACCCTGCAGCCCCACGGTGACCCGATCAGAGCCCTCGACCACGTGGGCGTTGGTGAGCACCAGACCATCGGCCTGGATGATCACGCCACTGCCCTGGCCCCGCTCGGTGCGCTGGGAGGGTGGCATGGGCATCATCGGCAGTCCGAAGAACTGACGGAAAAAGGGATCGTTGAGCAGGGCAGAGGAACCACCACGGCCCGGGGAGGCCACCCGGCGCACCGTGTCGATGGTGACCACGGCCGGGCCGCTGCGGCGCACCGCGGCCGCCACGAACGACTGGCGGGACAGGGAGGCCGCCGCGGGCGAGAAGGCCGCCGCGGGCTCGGGAGCCATGACCGCCGTGATCGTGCCCAGGGCGGCCAGACCGGCGACACCGGAAGCCAGAACACGGCTGGGGAGGGCCACGAGAGGCGAACAGTCAGGGATCCAAACCGTAGGGGGGCGCGACGGTGTGGAGCAGGGGAGGAAACCGACCTGCCCCGCGAAGCCCGCCTAAGGTTTGTGAACTTTCTTTTCCGGTGATGGACACCAGCCGCCTGCTGCTTGCGTTCCTGGCGTTCGGCGCCGCCTGCACCACCCTCTGGGCCTGGTTGCTGGCCACCAGCGGCTACCCAGCGAAGGGGCGATGATGGGGGCATCCGTGGCACCCGCGGGGTCCTGAATCCGATGCCCCCACTCCTGGCGCAGCTCTTCCCGCTCCTTTACGGCGCCTGTTTCCTCGTTCTGCTGTGGCAGGCCTTCCGGGTGATGTCCCAGGGTTTCAGGGCCGCTTCCGCTCCGCTCGATCGCAGCAGGCAGGCCGCCACCCCCAGCGCCGGCGACGACCGCACCGGACGGTTGACGATCCACCCCGAGCTGCTCGATGCCCAGGGCCAGCTCACCCAGGAAGATCTGCTCACCGTTCGGTTCAGCGGCGACAACGAGCCCTCCGGGTTCCCCAGCGATCCCATCTGAGCCCCCGGCCTGCCGCCTGGCTTCCCCTTGGTGGCGCCCCAGGCGCCGGCCCTAGATCCGATCCACCCCCAAGCTGCGCCGGCAGGGCTGCTGCATAGGCTTGCCCTGGTGAGCAATGTCCGCGCCGGAGGCCGAACGTGGAGATCAAGGTGGATCAGAGGACCAGGATCGTGGCGGCTGTTCTGGGGAGCCTGAAGCTGCCACCAAGGTTCCGGTTGAAAATGGTCAAGGACGATCCGGTGCGCCTGGAGCTCAGCCTCACGCCGGCCTACGGCAAGCAGCCGATCCTGGTGGGGATCGTCGAATCCCAGGATCTGGTTGCCCGCCGCGACCGCGAGGGACGTATTCCACGGGATCTGCAGGGAACCTGGGACTGGACCGTGCGCCACGGCAAGGTGAGCACCGGCGGCTGGAACCCTTACCTCAAGGAAGCGCTCCAGACCATGTTCGAGACCGGCCTGCCCGCCATGGTCTACGAGGAGATCACCGGTGAGGCCTACCACCCCGTCGACGGCATCCGCCACGTGCGCTGACCCCCAACCCCGGCTCCTGGCCGACGCCCTGCCGATCGACAGCCAGCTGGAGGCCATCGCCGCGGCCCTCGTGCCCGGCGCCACCCTGGTGCTTCAGGCCCCTCCCGGGGCTGGCAAGACCACCCGCGTGCCCCTCCACCTGCTCGCCCGTTTCGGCCAGGAGGGCAGGATTCTGCTGATCGAGCCGCGCCGTCTGGCCACCAGGGCCGCCGCCGAGCGCCTCGCCGCCGGCCTGGCTGAGGCGGTGGGCCAGAGGGTCGGCTACAGCGTGCGCCTGGAGAGCCGCAGCTCCGCCGCCACCCGGTTGGAAGCGCTCACCGCCGGCCTGTTCCTGCGTCGCCTGCAGGAGGACCCGGCCCTGGAAGGGGTGGCCTGCGTGATCTTCGACGAATTCCACGAGCGCGGTGCCGAGTCGGACCTGGCCCTGGCCCTGGTCCGCCAGTCCCGGTCCCTGCTGCGACCCGATCTGCGCGTGCTGCTGATGTCAGCCACCCTCGATCTCGAACCGCTGGCGGCCGGGATCGATCAGGCCCGGGTGATCAACAGCCCGGGGCGCAGCCATCCGGTGGAGGTGCTGCACCAGCGCCCCCGGGAGCGGGAGCGGCTGGAGCGGCAGGTGGTCCGCGGCCTGGAGGACCATTGGCTGCCCCAGCGCCGGCCGGGGGAGACCGTGCTGGTGTTCCTGCCAGGCCGCCGGGAGATCGAACAGACCCGCGAGGCGATCCTCAGCACCGCCTGGGGGCCGGCGGTGGCCTGCCTGGCACTCCATGGGCAGCTGCCGCTGGCGGAGCAGGCCAGGGCGATCGCCCCGGCGCACGATCCCGCCGGCCGGATCGTGCTGGCCACGAGCATCGCCGAAAGCTCCCTGACGATCGAGGGGGTGACCCTGGTGATCGACAGCGGCCTGAGCCGTCGCAACCGCTTTGATCCCAGCTCGGGCATGGATCGCCTGGTCACCGTGCCGGCCAGCCTGGCCAGCGCCGAGCAGCGCCGCGGCCGGGCCGGACGCCTGGGACCGGGCCGCTGCCTGCGGCTCTGGAGCCCGGGGACCACCCCCTCGCGGCCCGGCTTCGATCCGCCTGAGCTGCTCGAAGGCGATCCCCTGCCGGTGGTGCTGCAGCTCGCCGCCTGGGGGGCAGGGCTCGGGGAGGACCTCCCCTGGCTCGACCCGCCCCCCCGGCCGGCCCTGCAGGAAGGGCAGACGCTGCTGCGCCAGCTCGATGGGGTCGATGGCGACGGGCGCATCACCGCCCATGGCCGGGCGATGGCACGGCTGGGCCTGCAACCCCGGCTGGCCCACATGCTGCTGCGGGCCGCCACGGCCGGGGCGCTGGAGCTGGGCTGCGCCCTGGCGGTGCTGCTGGGGGAGCGGGACCCCCTCGACGCCCGTGAGGTGGGATGCGATCTGCTGCAGCGCCTCGACTGGTTGCGCGGCCGTGCCGGGAGCTCCACCGACCGGTTGGCACCGGGCCGCAGCGGCCGGCGGCGCGAGCTGCAGGCCCTGCAGGAGCAGCTCAGACACCAGGTCCGCGCTGCCCTGGCGCCCCCCTCACCTGGCCGTGGCGCCGGCCCGGGCCATCCGGATCCCGAGCAAGCCGGAACCGGCCGGGACGGGCCAGAACCGGAGGGCCGCACGATCGCCAGGCTGATCGCCTGGGCTTTCCCGGAACGGATGGGCCTGGCGCGGGATGGGGGCGGCGGCCGGTTTCTGCTGCGCGGCGGCCGCGGCGCCTGGCTGCCCGCGACCGATCCGCTGGCGGCGGCGCCGGCCCTGGCCATCGCCGCTGCCGATGGCCAGGGCAGCGAGGCCAGGGTGCTCCTGGCGGCCCCGCTCGACCCTGCCCTGCTCGACGAATGGGCCGCCGCCGAGGGCCACGTTGAAACGGTGGCCCGTTGGGATGGGGAGGCGGAACGGGTGCGCTGTGAACGGGTGCTGAAGCTCGGAGCCCTGGTGCTGCAACGCTCCCCCTGGCCGGAGGCCACGGGCGAGGAGGTGCTGGCGGCGATGCGGGAGGGGCTGGCCAGCCTGGGCCTGGAGGCCCTGCCCTGGTGCCGTCGCAGCCGCAGCCTGCAGCAGCGCCTGGCCCTGGCCCATCGCCAGCTCGGCCCCCCTTGGCCGGACCGACGCTGGGAGACCCTGCAGCAGGACCCTGGGCTCTGGCTGGGCGATGCCCTGGCGGCCCTGCGCAGCCGCCAGGATCTCCGCCAGCTCGATCTGATCGCTGCCCTCTGGGGAGATCTCGACTGGGAGCGCAGACACCAACTCGACCGCTGGCTACCGGAACGGCTGGCGGTGCCCTCCGGCCGGGAAGCGGCACTCGATTACAGCGGGGATGAGCCTGTGCTGGCGGTCAAGCTGCAGGAGCTGTTCGGCTGCACGGAGCACCCCTGCCTGCTGGAGGGGCGGCTGCCGGTCACGGTGCACCTCCTCTCACCGGCGGGCAGACCCGCCGCGATCAGCCGTGATCTCCCGGGCTTCTGGGGCAGCGGCTATGGGGAGGTCCGCCGCGAGCTGCGGGGGCGCTACCCCCGCCATCCCTGGCCGGAGGACCCACGACAGGCCACCGCCACCGCCCACACCAAAGCGCGCCAGCAGCGGGAGCAGGAGGCGAACCGCAACGCTCAGAACTCCTCCTCCAGCAGATAGGCGAATCCGAAGTGGCGCAAGCCCTCCACAATCCCCTCGCAGCCGTGGGCGGAGGAGTGGTACACGGCCGGCAGCCGAGGCAGGGCAGCGATCAGGTCCGGCTCCGCATTGCCCACCATCACCCCCTTCAGTCCGGTCTCGAACATCGCCAGATCGTTGAGGCTGTCGCCCGCCGTGACCACCGCGCCATGGTCGAGGTCGAGCCAGGCCAGCAGGGCGAGCAGGGTGGTGCCTTTGTTGACACCGGCGGGCAACACATCCAGGTAGCGGTTGCCGGAGACCAGGCAATCGACGCCATGGGCCTCGATCGCCCGGAGCCGGGCTGAATCGAGGGCCTGGGGATCGATCCGGTAGGCCAGGCGTCGCTGGGCGCTCTCGGGTTGGGGGGAGACCCCCGGGATGGCCGCCAGCAAGGGCATCAGCCGTTCCGGCAGCCCCCGCCAGCGGGCTTCGATCGGATCCACCACCAGCGGCAGCGGCAGGAGGGTCTCACCGCAGGCCACCGTGCAGCCAACGTCACTGATCACCAGGTGGGGGGAACCCAGGCCCAGCCCCTGCTGCTCCTCCAGCAGCCGCGCCACCGAGGCCAGATCGCGGCCCGTGCAGAAGAGGTGCAGCACCCGCTGGCGATGGCCTCGCAGCCAGCGGTAGAAGCGGCGCCGCCCGGAGTCCTCACCGCCCAGCAGGGTGCCGTCGAGATCGGTCACCAGCACCAGTTCGGGGCAGGGGGGCAGCTCGGCCGCAACCTGGGCCAGGAGCTGCTGGCGACGGCTGATGTCGGGACGCACGGCAAGGGAGGCGGGGGTGACCCGAGCGCAGCCGGATCAGGATCGGCCGCCATCGCGAGCCCAGCTTGCCGCGCCATCGGGCGCCTTGGGGCCGCGAGGTCGTGGGCTGCGCCCCCGGGGCCTGCGCCGAAGCCGCCTTAGCCTGCAATCCCGGCTCCATGCCATGACGGTCCAGATCGACAGCCCTGGCCCGCCGCCGATCGCCCAGGGCAGGGCGATGGCAGCGGCCAGTGGCGGCGAGACCCTGCCCCGGTACAGCGTGGCGGAACTCAATGCCGCCATCGCCAACCTGCTGGATCGGGGATTTGCTCCCCGCTTCCTGCTGGAGGCCACGGTCGGGCGTCCCCAGCTGAAGAAGGGGCACCTCTGGCTCACCCTCAGCGATGGCGAGGCGTCGATCACCGGGGTGGTCTGGGCGTCGCAGCTGCGACGGTTGAGCTACGAGCCTGAGGATGGAGACGGGGTGATCGTGGTCGGTCGGCTCAACTTCTGGAGCGCCCGGGCCTCCCTGGCCGTCCAGATCCTTGATGTGCGGCCCGCCCTGAGCACCGTGCTGCGTCAGTTCGAACGGGTGCGGGCGATTCTGGAGCCGGAGGGCCTGCTGGCTCCGGAACGCAAGCGCGCCCTGCCGCGTTTTCCGCAGCGAATCGCCCTGCTCACCAGCGCCCCCAGTTCCGCCCTGTCAGACATGCTGCGCACGGCGGCGGAACGGTGGCCCGGCACCGGCCTGCTGGTGGTCCCCATCCCGGTGCAGGGAACCGTGGAGGGCGCGATCGTCACAGCGGTCCGGGCGGTGGCGGAACACCACCGTGCCCTGGGCCTGGAGGCCCTGGTGCTGGCCCGGGGCGGAGGCAGCCGCGAGGATCTGAGCGTCTTCGATGGAGAGACCCTGGCCCGGACCCTGGCGGCCTGTCCGATCCCGGTGATCTGCGGGCTGGGACATGAGGACGACACCACCATCGCTGATCTGGTGGCCGATTACCGCGCCGCCACCCCCACCGCAGCGATCGTGGCCCTACTGCCGGACCGGAGGGCGGTCCAGCAGAGCCTGATCCAGAGCCGCAGCCACCTGCACCAGCTGGTGCGACTCAGGCTCCAGAGCCTGGGCGATGGCCTGAACCGCCAGCAACAGCTGCTGAAGCGGCTCCATCCGGCCGAGCGGCTGGCTCTTCAGCAGGCCTGGCTGCACCAGCAGCGCCGGCTGCTCGACGCACTCTCACCGCAGCAGCTGCTGCGGCGGGGGTTTGCTCTGGTGCATGGGAAGGATGGCCGTCTGATCCGCTCCGTCGAGGGGCTCCATCGGGGCGATCCGTTTCGGGTCGTCCTCTGCGATGGGCAGATTCAGGCCAGGGTGGATGCCTTGGAGCCAGAGCCAGAGCCTGAGCCAGAGCCTGATCGCGAAAGGGGAGCTGGCCCCACCGCCTCAGACCGCGCCAGTGCGACTTGAGATCCCTCAGCCCCATCGCCTCCCCCCGAGACCGTCGCTGTTGTTGGCCCAAGCACTCAGCCACCCGGCCCTGGCGGCCCCTGCCTGACCGCCCCAAGCCAGGGCCCGATCGGGATCAGGGGCCGGCGGGCCGGAGCCAAGCAATGGCAGCGGGCCTGCCAGGCTTAGGGTGCCGGGTCCAGCGCCTCGATCAAACCAGCACCTCCATCCCGCCCGGCGGGATCCGGGACTTTCCCCACTTCCTCCGATGCCACGATCACGCTCTTCCCCAGCCACAGCGAGCCCCAGCCAGGGGGATGGAGATGGTGTGGATGATCTGAGCTTTCATCAGGCCAGAACAGCCCTGGAGTTGATCCTCGCTGAATTGCAAAGCGCAGATCTCGAAGTTGAGGCCATGGCCGATCTCTACCGACGCGCCCAGCGCTACGCCGACCGCTGCGAAGCGGTGCTCCGAGATGTGGAACAGGAGGTGAGCCGCTGGGATCCCCAGACACCCGAGGTCGCGCCTGAGCCCTTCAGCACCTGACGGCAGCGTCCCATCAACCTCCTGAGGATCGAACCCATGAGAACCGGATCACCGATCACAGCGCTGCCGGCAGGCGGCGATATCCAGGCTGTGAAACCTCCGCTGAGCCCCCTGGCCTGGATTTATCTGTTGCTGGCGATTGCGGGAGGGATTTTGCCCTGGCTGGCCAACCTGGCGTTCATGCACGACCACGGTCCAAGTTTCGATGTGGGCCTTTTCGTGAGCCTGGCCAATGCCAATCCGGCTGCCCAATCGCTTTCGCGTGATCTGGCGATCGCTGCAACTGCGGTGACCATCTGGATGGTGAGCGAGGGACGCCGGCTGAGCATGCGCGGACTGCCCTGGGTGCTGCTCAGCTGCGTCACCATCGCCTTTGCCTTCGGAGCCCCTCTGTTTCTGCATCTGCGGGAACGACGCCTCCGAGAACTCGCTGACCTGGATGCAACTGGCACAGGCACGAGACACGAACCAGCGGCAGCTATCGATCCGTGAAGACGTACACGGTCTCGCTACAACCAATCATTCAGGGTTGGCGGTCTTGAGCAGGACTGGAGGAGTCGTTCACGGAGACGGCGTCAACGGTGATCGTGGCAGAGCGAGGATCAAGTTCAGCCTGGCCGCCCGCAACGGCATCGTGATCACCCAGTGAGGCCCCACAGGCAGGGCACTGTTCCGAGGCCATGCTGGTGACACCGCAGCTCGGGCAGGTTCTCAGGCGGCGCCGGAGCTGCTGCCAACCAATCAGGGCTGCACCGCCGGCCAGCAAGGGCAGCACCAGAATCAGCAGCGCAAAGCCTCCCAGAAGGTCCAGAAGCAACCGTCCGGGTGGCGTAGGAAGCACCAACAGGAGCAGACCCAAGGCAATCCAGCCCCAGGGAAGGGACGGCCTCATCGCTGAAAACGGGAGTCGCGCTCAAGCCAGCGCTCCAGGGCTGCCATCAGCTCAATTCCCCCCCAGCCGATCAGCACAAGCGAAACGACCCACAACGCCAGAACCCCCAAACTCACCAGCATCGGGATCAGGGCCAGCGAGATGGCTGAAAAAATCACCAGGGCCCCGATGGCTGTGCAGGCGATCAGAACGCCCTGGGTCAGGCTCGGAGGCCGCAGGACAGGCTTGTCCACGGGGAAAGACTCACGGATGTCATTCCATCCTGAGCCCTGGGCGCGGAATCAGACCAGCCCCGAAGGTGTGGATCGCCCCCTGTTCACCCTCACCCGGATCGGCCGCAAGCAGGAATCTGCGAGCTATCAGCGGATCAGCGAGCTG
>JBMSXZ010000100.1:0-9000 GCA_049426205.1 Cyanobium sp. | reverse complement strand
CCCCCGCGTCCTCGAACTCACCTACACCAGCCACGATCTCCAACCCTGGGCCCAGGATCTCGGCTACGACGGCCCACCCTTCATCTTCGATCCCGAACGCCGCGCCCTGCTGCGAGCCGACCTCGACGCCTACTACGCCCACCTCTACGGCCTCAGCCGCGACGAACTGCGCTACATCCTCGACCCCGCCGACCTGATGGGCCCCGATTACCCCAGCGAAACCTTCCGCGTGCTCAAGACCAACGAGATTCGCCAGTTCGGGGAGTACCACACGCAGCGGTTGGTGCTGGAGGCCTGGGATCGGTTGTTTGGGGGTGAGGGGGCAGAATAGGATCGCGCTCGCCAAGGTGCTGCAGGAGAGAAAGCGGCTGATCAGATCCGGACAATAAACCTCACCATGGCGAGAGAGAAGCTATAATCTTAATACTAGGTTGTCTCGGAGAAGCCCAGGCGACTTCAAGCTCAGATCAAGGACCAGACCACCATGCCATTCATCCTGGTGACATAAATCATGGAGTATTGGCCGAATCCGTCCCACAAGGTAGAGACAACAGTTGCCGGTCCGCCTGTCTGGAATCCAAACAAGACAAAGTGTCCGCGCATGTCCATGAAGGAGTGCCAAGACCTTCTCAACAAATCCAAGCCTCACGGTGAGAACTCCCGCCGCCGCTGGACTGTCCAAAAAGTCGATCAACAGTATATGTTCTACGCTCTCATGACCGACAATACTCAAGACGAAAAAGGCAATCTTCGATACCATGGGCATCCTGATGACAAAATTCCCCCGCGTGTTCGCCGAGAGCTTCTGACTCAAGAGGCCAAAAGCGAATCATCTGAGCCTAATCTCGACTAGCTTTCTCGACTATGCTCTTCGGTAACCGAGATCAATTTGCACTGGAGATTGAGCCGGTCACTCCAGCCTGGGAGACCAAGTATCTCCCAGAGTCGACTGCTTGGGCAGGTCTGTCCGTCTGGCTGTCAGGCAAGAACACCTGTCGCCATCTCGTGCACGGTACTGACCGGGTCCAAGATTGCGTTTACGTTCCACTGGCCCCAATTGCTGACTGGTTCGCCTCATCCTGGAATGCCATCAGCTTTGAAGAAACAACGCGCTACGCTATCAAGCGAACATCATCAAGGGAGGTCTCGCCTATATCGCTTCAGGCATTGATGCACGACTGGGAGCTATCCAAACCTCCGCATGGCCAAACTAAATGCCGTTGGGAGGATCTTAGACATGAGTGGTGGGAGCGCCATTTTCTATTGGCTGGAGCGGAGGGCGCTCATCTTCCTAACCTGAGCTTTTTCCGTCAGGAAGATCTTCTCTGGATCGAGGTTGGGCCGATCGTCCATCCTGGGGATCAGCCTCCGCGATTCATTGATGACTCTGTGGTTACCGTGATCCCTTGGAGAGCTGCCTCCCAGACAAGTGGTGCTTTTGTTCAGTATGTCGGCAATCATCTCGCTGCCGCTGGCCTCCATAGCCTGTTTCCCTGGTCTGCAAAGGAGGATCCTCTAGCATCTACCTCAGGTGATCTCCTTGAATCTATTTGCCTTTTTACAGGGAGAAATACCGATGAACTGATGCTTGCCTCAGGAGCGAATGACCAGTGCCAAATCGCAAGCGCCCTTGGAATTCTGGATGACAAGGATCCCTCTACTAGTGCAGCGACCCAGGTTCTTAGGGATTTATCACCATCTACACCTTGCTCTGCATCAGCACAGATTAATCACCTTCTTCGTACCCTACATGAGCAGACAGCTGGTTCGCCGGCTCAGGAGTTAGTCGCTATCCGCAAAGACTTTCCAGAGACAACCCAAGTAATTGTTACTCCCGAAGAACATGGCTATGAAGCTGCCCGTAGAGTTCGCGCGCTGCATAATCTGAACAATGATCCAATCCAGGATGTTGCCGATCTCTGTCGTCCGTTCGGCATCCGCACTTCGGACGGCATCCAATGGCATCAAACGAATGATCGGATGGTTGTGGGGGCTGGCGCAGATTTTTCTGCCTGGATTGCTGTCCTTAGATCTCCCAGGACTGAATCCCTGCATGCCCGTCGATTTGAGCTTGCTCGTGGCCTAGGCCATCTACTTCTCGATTCAGATCGCAGTGGAACGATTGGTGCTGCATCGTCGTCTCACGCTCAGGAGTTCCGTCGACGACGCTCAGGCGCTTTTGCAGCCGAGCTTCTCGCACCTGCAGCGATGCTCGCACAACAGCCTTCGCTACGCTCCAGTTCAGGTCCAGATCTCAATGTATTCGGAGAAATTCTTTCCGGATACGGAGTAGGGAAGACAACTGCTGCATACCAGTTATGGAATCATGATCTTCTGTCTTCAAGAGATTCTCTTGAAGAGCTTTTGGAAATGTAGATTTTTTCTCCAAGCCGAACTCGGCGCCTATGACGCACGCCTCTGCGGCCTCAGCCGCGACGAAATCCGCACCATCCTCCACCCCGCAGACCTGCTGGGTCCCGATTACCCCAGCGAAACCTTCCGGGTGCTCAAGAACAACGAGATCCGTCAGTTCGGGGAGTACCGCACGCAAAGGCTGGTGCTGGAGGCGTGGGATCGGCTGTTTGGGGGGAAGGAGGTAATATAAGTCTTGTTCAAGACCATCATGTCAACGTTCGGTTATGTATTTGATTTCGCGAGGCGATCCAACTTAATCAGTACTCGCGTGCCACCCATTGTTGTTCACGCTTCTTCTTAGTATGTTCCAAGCATTTAAGGTCTATGGCCTGGATTTCGAGGGTGACACAGATTCCTGCTACCGTCAAGGCAGGGCAGTTACCCATCACTATGAGACTCAGATAAGGGATAAGCTCGATTCGTTTATATCTACGGGAAATGGAATAGACGGCAGCAGCCTCCAAGATCATTGGTTTCCACAAGTCGATGCCGATATTTTCTTGTCTCATTCCCACAGCGATCTTGAACTAGCGCTGAAATTTGCGGGATGGATAAAAAGCAATTTCGATCTCAAGGTATTTATTGATTGGTGTGTTTGGGGATATGCCGATAATCTTCTTAGGCAAATTGACTCAATCTACTGTATGATTCCAGGGGGAAATACCTACAGCTATTCCAAGCGAAATGGATCAACCAGTCACGTCCATATGATGCTTGCGACAGCTCTTGCGATGATGATCGACAATACCGAAGCTCTCTTCTTTCTTGAAACACCAAACTCAATAACAGCCGAGGAATCTATCAACAAGACTTGCTCTCCATGGCTTTTTTCTGAGATTGCCATAACCAATATAATTCGCAAGAAACCTCCTGAGTTCCACAGACAGATTGCAAGCTTCTCCGAAAGCGTCCAACGCCGAGATGCCCATAGGAATTTAGAAATAAGGTATACAGTAGATACTCAGGCTCTGGTCAACCTGGAGCTTGAGGATCTGAACAACTGGCTTGATCTGCATAATCAGAGTGATCGGCATGGTCTTGACACGCTTTATGATGTAGCGGGCTCAAACAGTCTAGTCATCTCATGAATGAAAACCCAATGGAAGAGCGCGCCATCAAGCATCTCGAATTCATTCAGAATGTAATTTCGAGGTTGGGTGGGAATTCGTTTTTAGTCAAGGGCTGGATGATAACTCTCGTTTCGGCACTCTTCGCGTTAGCAGCCAAGGATGCAAACAACAGGTACTCGATAATCACTCTTTTTGTCATACCTTCTTTCTGGCTGCTTGACTCTTACTACTTATCTCGCGAAAGGCAGTATCGCGCTCTCTATGACGAGGTTCGGTTTGGTCTTATTGCTCACTTTTCGATGAATACTCATAGGTATGTTAAAGGAAAGAATACTTGGTTGAGATCATTTTTCTCCGTGACTCAACTTATCTTTTATGCAACCGTTATTTTGATGTCTTTGTTTGTCGTCCTCTTGCTCGGCGGCCATGCGCTTCCTCGTTTCTCGTGGCCTTGCTAATGCTGAATGGTTATGGCGCCTAGATTCATGTTTCTGGCATCCACCTATCCATTTCCATGCTTCGTGAGCTTGCTTAATAATGGCATCTAGTTCTCCTGTTCTAGCAGGTCAAGATTTATCCTCTCCATGCTGGTTCGTGGGCGCCATGATCGACGGGAGTGATCAAACCGATCGCTTCATCGACGAAGGCATCTGGGAGCACGGCTTTGACGACGACCGCATCGCTGCCCAGGTGCGCTCGATGCGGCTCGGGGATCGGATCGCCATCAAGGCGGCCTACACCCAGAAGCATGGCCTCCCCTTCGACACCAATGGCAACACGGCCTCGGTGATGAAGATCAAGGCCACCGGCGTAGTGGCGGAAAACCCTGGAGACGGGCGGCAGATCCGCGTGCACTGGCAGCGCCTCAGCGCGCCACGGGAGTGGTTCTTCTATACCCATCGCCGCACCATCTGGCGTGTTCTGGCCGGCGAGTGGCAAGACGATGCCCTGATCGCCTTCACGTTTCAGAATCAAGCCCAGGATCTCAATCGCTTTCGCAACAGCCCGTTCTGGCGTGATCGCTTCGGAGATGCATCCACGAGCCCCCATCGCTTCCGCTGGGCCAACTTCTACCAGGCGATGGCCGATGCTCTGCGGCCCCATCGCCACGATCGCCAGCCGCTGATCCGCTTCCTGCAGGAGGCCCAATCCCGTGTGGAGGGCCTGAACCTGCTCTCAGGCGATCAATTCAGCGATGGACGCAAAGGATTCATTGCCGATATTGATCCCTTCACCCTGTTCGGTCTCTTCAATCGCGGCATCCGAGACAGCAACCGTCAGGCAATTGCCCGCGAGCTCGCCGCCTTTCTTGAGGTACAAGAGCCGGTTCCGCAGAGCTTCGAGGGGATCCCGGTCCTCAACAACCAGAAGTCCTGGTACTTCCCCTATGACCGCGACCGTGATCCTTCCCACATCGACACACTCTGGGCGGTCTTTGAGCTGGGTCTGGATCTCGCCGACAGCGAAGACGACAGCGTCCTGCCCAGCTTCCGGAGAGCCTTTGATGAGGCCATGCAGCTCTACGGCGTCGCCTGGAACCTCAGCTTCGGGCTCTACTGGTGTCGCCCCTGGAGCGTCCTCAGCCTGGATGAACGCTCTCGCCTCTACCTCAGCGAGAAGCTCCGGTTAGCGCTCAGTTGGCATGGCCCCAAGAACCGCTGCAGCGCCAGCGATCTCCTCCAGCTGATCGACACCCTGCGCCAGCGCTTTGAGGAGCCCGACTTCCCTGTCCACTCCTTCCCGGAGCTCTCCCTGGAAGCCTGGACGTATACGGCGAGCACAGGCACGGCGGAGAACGTCGAAGCCGATGAAGAGATCACCACGGCCGAGGAATCCGCTGCTCAGGATCCCGAACCCATCGAGGTACTTCCCCCAGCCGCCCCCTATGGCATCGCCGACATCCTCAGCGATGGCTGCTTCCACAGCGAAGAGCGTCTGGCCACCATGCTGCAGCGCTGGCAGGACAAGAAAAACCTGATTCTCCAGGGCCCCCCTGGCACAGGCAAAACCTGGCTGGCCCGGCGGCTTGGCAAGGCCCTCATCGGCCACGACGCCCAGGAGCCCCAGCTGCGCAGCGTGCAGTTCCACCCCAACCTCTCCTACGAAGACTTCGTGCGCGGCTGGCGTCCCACCGGCAGCGTCCAGGGCTCCGGCACCCTCACCCTCCACGACGGCGTGTTCCTGCAGATGGTGTCCGCCGCCCTGGCCGCTCCGGCCCAGCGCCACGTGCTGGTGATCGAGGAGATCAACCGCGGCAACCCCGCCCAGATCTTCGGGGAGCTGCTCACCTTGCTGGAGGCCGGCAAGCGCACGCCCCGCGAGGCGATGCAGCTCTGCTATCCCGATCCCGACGGCGTCCACCGCCCCGTGCATGTGCCGGAGAATCTGTTTGTGATCGGCACCATGAACATCGCCGATCGCTCCCTGGCCTTGGTGGACATGGCCTTCCGCCGCCGTTTTGCCTTCATCGATCTGGAGCCCAGCCTCGGTGATCCCTGGCGCCAGTGGGTGGTCAACAGGCGCCAGATGGAGCCCACGGTTGCCACCGCCATCGAGCAGCGTTTGGAGCAGCTCAACGCCACGATCACTGCCGACACGCGCCTCGGCAAAGCCTTCCGCATCGGCCACAGCACTGTCACCCCCAGCCAGAGCCTGGCGGGCCGCTCCAGCCGCGACTGGTTCGCTGAGGTCGTGGCCACCGAGCTTCGGCCCCTGCTGCACGAGTACTGGTTTGATGCCCCAGATGTGGCCGAACGGGAGGCGGACCGGTTGCTGGAGGGGTGGTGAGGCGGGGGATGGGGGCCCTATCCGACCGGCGGCAGCAGAATGGGACCATGACCATCAGCGCAGCGACACCGATGCAACAGCGGCTTGCCTCCATGGCCGCTGCGATTCATCAGCTGATCCCCGCCGCTGAGGTTCGCCTTTTCGGCTCGCGGGCACAGGGCAAAGCCCGCCCTGATTCGGATGTCGACCTGCTGATCACCGCGCCCGACGCCTGGCTGGCACAGCACGACCGCTTCGCCTTGCTGGGCGAGCTGTGGGGGGCCGTGGCCCAACCCGATCTCTCGGTCGATCTGGTGCTTCACTCCCGCAGCGAAGTGGCACGACGTGCCACGGAGCCTGGATCGCTGGTGCATGAGGCCCTCCGCGACGGCGTGCTGCTCGATGGCCAGCCCTGAAGCAGCCCGGTTGCTGCGCATCGCCCGCCGCGACCTGAAGATGGCCCGGCGGCTTCTCGATCCGGATGTGGAAGAGGCCAGCTGGGGATGGGCCGCCCAGCAGTGCCTGGAGAAAACCCTCAAGGCCTGGATCCATGCCACCGGCTCCAAGCCACCGGCCACGCATGACATTGCCCGCCTGTTGTTGCTGTTGGAGCAGGCTGGTGTCGACACCAGTGCGTTGCGGTCACTGCGGGCATTCACCAGCTTCGCGGTGCAGTACCGCTACGACGATGAGCCCGAGGATCTCAACCTTGACCGCATCGCCTGGTGCCAACGCGCCGAAGCCCTGATCGAGCAGGTCCAGGCCCTGATCGGATGAGCGGCCCGATGAGCATCCCCGTCCGCAACATCTGGTGGTTGATGCTCTACGCCTCCGATCTCGGCAAGGGCAGCGATCCGGCCCAGCTTGCGGCGGAAGATCTGCCCGAAGACATTCCCGATCTGGTCGCGGAGATCCTGGCCCGGGCTGTGGAGCAGCGTCAGCGACGTCAGCTCTCAACGGCCTTCCGCCAGCGCGAGGCGGTGCTCAGCCGCGTTCGCGGCCGGATCGACCATCTCACCACCAGCCGCCGCCAGCTGCTCTCCAAAGGGCAAGTGGCCTGCCGGTTCGAGGAGCTCACGGTCGACAGCCCCCGCAACCGCTTTGTTCGAGCTGCGCTTGAGGTCGTGGCCCGACTGGTGAGCCAGCCGGCGCTGGCCCATCGCTGCCGGGGCCTGGCCCATGGCCTCCGCCTGCAGGGCCTCATGGGAGATCCGCCCAGCCGGCAGCAGATCGCCAACGAGCGATTCGGCCGTCACGATGCCATCGACCAGCCGATGCTGGCGGCAGCGCGCCTGGCCATGGATCTGGCGCTCCCCACAGAAGAAGCCGGCCCCCATGCCCTCCTCGATCCGCAGCGCTGCGTGCACTGGCTGCGGCGCCTCTACGAAAAGGCGATCGGCGGCTTTTACCGCCTCCATCTCGATCCGTCCGAGTGGATGGTGAGCACCGGCAGGTCGCTCAGCTGGCCATTGCAGGAGGCCACCAGCGGCATCGCCCGGGTGTTCCCCTCGATGCGCACCGACATCGTGATCGACCGTCGCGATCGACCCCAGCGCCTGGTGATCGACACCAAGTTCACAGGCGTCTTCGCTCGCGGCTGGTACCGCGACCAGACCCTCCGCGCCGGCTACGTCTACCAGCTCTATGCCTACCTCCGCTCCCAGGAAGGGCAGGACAATCCAGCCGCCGCCTGGGCTGATTCAGCCGCCGGGCTGTTGCTCCATCCAGCCATCGACACCGAGGTGGATGAATCGGTCAACATCCAGGGCCATCGGCTGCGCTTTGCCACCGTGGATCTGACCGCCAGCCACGCCGAGCTGAGGGCCCGGTTGCTGCAGCTTGCTTTCCAGGAGTGACCCTTGTCCGCCTCTCCTCTCGCCCCGCAATCGTCGTCTGCGGCAGCGCCCAGATCCGCAGCACCTGAGCCAGCTGCCGCCGCAGCCGCCCGGCGCATCGCCCTGCAGATGCTCCAGGAGCGCGGTCGAGGCGCCGTCTTGGTTGGCGTCGCCCGGGTGGATGCGGCCCTGGAGCGATTGCTGCAGGCCGTGCTGCTGCCAACGGCTGGTCGCAACGATTCGCTCTTCCAGGCCGATCGCCCGCTCGGATCCTTCGGCGCCCGCATCAGCCTGGCCCATCGCCTCGGCTTGATCGAAACCCCAGTGGAGCGAGCCCTCCACACCCTGCGTCGCCTGCGCAATGCCTTCGCCCACTCCAGTGATTCGGCCTCCCTGGCGGACCCGGCCCACGCAGGCCGGCTGGCCCAGGCCTACCAGGATGGCCGTGCCAATCCACTCTGGGCGCCCTTGGAGTCGGTGCTCTCCAAGGCTGGTGGTGGCGGTGAACCGCCCCTGGATCCCACCCTTCGGGACTACATCCTGCTGATCACGATCCTGGTGGCCTTCCTCGAAGCCGCTGCCCAGCAGCTCAAGCCACAACCTCCGGCCGTGGTGATGGGGTTTTCGGGGCTTCACCCCCCTTCTTCGGGGCTTCAACCGCACAGCTGAAGTCCACGGCCCGTCTGCGTGCGTCGTGGCGACAGCGTCCACCAGCCCAGCCCTCGCCAGTTCCCCGGGCGCTGTGACAGGCTTTGGCCACGCCTCCGCGCCCCGCGATGACCGCCGCCCCGTCCCGCCCCGACGCTGCTGCCGCCGCCGGGAACGGCTCCCCCACCGCGCTGGCCGACGATCCCCGCTTCGACACCGTGATCCGCCGCCGCCCCCCCCCCGCGGGGGGGGGGGGGGGCCGGGGG
>JBMSXZ010000099.1:0-9203 GCA_049426205.1 Cyanobium sp. | reverse complement strand
AGGGCAACGTGGCTCAGTTCAACGAATCCAGCACCTATCTGATGGGCTGGTTCCGTGATTACCTCTGGCTCAACAGCTCTCAGCTGATCAACGGGTACAACCCCTTCGGGACCAACAACCTCGCCGTCTGGGCCTGGATGTTCCTGTTCGGTCACCTGGTGTGGGCCACCGGTTTCATGTTCCTGATCTCCTGGAGGGGATACTGGCAGGAGTTGATCGAGACCATCGTCTGGGCACACCAGCGCACTCCGCTCGCCAACCTGGTGGGCTGGCGTGACAAGCCTGTGGCTCTGTCGATTGTTCAAGCCCGTGTGGTGGGTCTGGCCCATTTCACGATTGGCTTCTTCCTCACCTACGCCGCATTCCTGATCGCCTCGACGTCAGGCAAGTTCGGCTAACCCCGACCCTCTGCCTGTCTCCACGAGGGACGCCTTGCCCCCGGCAGCTGCCGGGGGCTTTTTCATGGTCATGGCTGGGAGGATTTGGTGGTGGTGGTTGGCAGCTCTGTCATTGCCAGCTGCAGCCGGCTGAAACGGGGCACTCGCTGCGGCAGCGCTTGCAGCTGGCAGCGCCCCGCCGGTCTTTGTGATCCAGATTGCTTTGTGTCGCATCCCCTGTTCGACACCTCCGGTGCTGTCTGATCTGGGAGGGGACGCCATGGCTCGGCCGGCCGGCCGAGCCTGAACCATCACGTCCTGGCTTGAACGGTCCCTGCATGTCTTGTGGCTACCTTGTCCGCGTTGAAGCCTGCGCCTGGCCCCTGTTGTCGGGGCCAAGGCGCATCGAAACCCCCGTGTCCGGCGGCAATTAGGTAGGCGGGCGCCTACGTCGTTGACACCGGGCACCCCCGCCTGGTTTTGCCGGGTTGTGGCTTGGGTTGATCAGGTTCACCGATGGTTTCCTTCCTGCTCTGGCCTCTTTTGCTTCAGGGTTGGTTTGCGGCCGAGACCAGTTGAGTCCCCCCGTTCCCGGGGGGGCTGTGCAGCAAGGCCCGCGATCTCCCTGTCCACCGCGGCAAACATCGCCCCTGCTTGGCCGGCAATGGCCCTGCGCGCATGGCCCCTAAGACCCGCGGCTGAGGCCCTTTCCCCCAAAGCCGATGGGAGAAGCACTCTGCGGAGAGAGACGTTCCTTGTCACGAGCCATCGGCCTCACCATCTGGGTTCGGACCGACCAGCATGCTCTCCCCACGATTGGGTTCTCCGCAACTGGGCGCCCCGAATCCGCCGTGTTGCCCAACCACCAAGCTCTGTCACTACCTCCGGGCCTCTCTTCCTCAGAGGCGACCATGGACCATCCAGAGGATCCACGGTCAAGGACTCCACCGGAGCATGGGCCAAAAAAAGCCCCTGCTGGGCAGGGGCTGCTAACCGGGCGATCGTGTGATCGTTCAGGATCGTTGAGGCTCAGGTCGGTTTGGATTGACTGAGCGGAGTGTGTGAGCCCAGCGGCTCGAGTGATGGTGACCTGGGCAGAGAGCTTTCGGTCAGGATCAGCTCAGTTCACGCTCCAGACACCACCGGCAATTTTCACCAGGGGAGAGGCGATCGCCGTGCTGCACAGGAACCAGGCGAAGGCGGCGCCGCCGCAGCCCCCGAGCCAGAAGCCGCTCGCGAACTCAGCCCAGCCGGCCTTGGTGAACAGATCCGCTGGCGGTTGATCGACCGTGGCGTCGGCGGGTTGGACGTTGGGACCGGTGCCGGCGGTGCCGTAAAGCGACAGGCAGACCGTGAGGATCGAGATCAGTCCGATCGTGGCCAGCAGTCCTGCGGTCGTGCCGTACTCGGTGAGCCGCAGCGGGCCGGTGATCGCAAACGGTCCGTAGAGGAAGAAGCCATGGGCCATCCCCACCTCCAGGCCCCTGCGGTTGGGGGAGAGGGAGGGGCGGTAGGCCGGCAGGGCGTTGATGAACGCCTTGGTGAAATAGCTGCTGTTGACAGGGGTGGCCAGATTGCCGACGGTCGGGTCGGCCACGGGGGTCACGGTCATGGTCTCGGAGGATGCGGGGTGGGTGGCCCGGGGGCCCGGTACGGCAACGGCCGCGGCGATGGTCAGTCGCGGGCCTCGATCACATTGAAGAGCAGGGCCATGGCCACGGCAGGTCCGAGGATTCCCACAAGCGGCACGAACACCGAGGGCAACCAGGCGGCGGCGAATTCTCCAGTCATGGCTTGGGCCACGTACAACCGCCGGTACTGTACGGAGAGCACCCGGAGCCCACTCGCCTGTGCTGCAGGGGGCGACATAAAAGTTCAGCCACCAGAGCCATGCCTCCCTCCCTCACCGCTGCCCTGGTCGCCGCTCTGCTCACGGCCACCTGGTTGTTGGGGCGGCGTCGGGCTCCCTTGCTTTCCAGCACCGACACCAGCGATGTGGCTGCCTTGAACCGCGCCCAGATTGCCCTCGTGCAGTCCGGTGGGGCTAGCCAGCCCGAGCAGCCCTGGCCCAGCGGCCCTGGCCCCCGCCCTGGCCAGAGCGCCGGGCGCCCCCAGAGCCCGGCCCGAGCCACCACCTCAGGCAGCCAAGACCCTCTCGGCCTCGGGCTCGGGCCGATGGCCGCCGGCTCCTTGGCCAGCCTCGGCAGGGTTGATGGCCCTGCTGCTGTCGCAGCGGGTGGCCGCAGCGCTTACCGGAACCGGCTCGAAGCGCTCTTTCGCCGTGATCGGGCTTCGCGGCTGCTGGCGATCGAAGCCGCCCACCGCTGGGGGGACCGTCTCTGCCTCCCCCTGCTGCGCCGGGGCCTGCGCGACAGCGATCCGGCGGTGATGCGCGCCGCCGCCCTGGCGATCGAGCGCTTCCGCGGCCGGACCGCCGCCGCTCCTGTCGCGCCCTCCCCTCAGCCGACGGGGCGGCCCCGCAGGGTGGCCCGCACCCGATAGATCGGGCGGCCCTGGCTTTCGTGATACGTGCGCATCTGCAGCTCCCCCAGCAGCCCGAAGCAGAACAGCTGCACGCCACTGAGGATCGCCAGAACGGCCATCAGCAGAAGCGGTCGGTTGCCGATATCGCTTCCCAGCAGCAGCTTCTCGCCCACCAGCCAGAGGGCCGTGGCCAGGCCGAAGCCGAGGCAGACCAGGCCCAGAAAGCCGAAGCCATGCATCGGTCGGGTGAGGAACCGCTTCATGAACCAGATGGTGAGCAGATCCATCAGCACCCGGAAGGTGCGGTCGATGCCGTATTTGCTCTTGCCGTAGCGGCGGGGGTGGTGGTTCACCTGAACCTCGCCGATCCTGGCGCCCTCAATGAAGGCCAGGGCCGGAAGGAAACGGTGGAGTTCCCCGTAGAGATTCAGATCGCTCACCAGTTCGCGCCGGTAGGCCTTCAGCGAACAGCCGTAGTCGTGCAGCTTCACCCCGGTGACACTGCCAATCAGCCGGTTGGCCAGCAGCGAGGGCAGGAGCCGGCTCAGGGCCGCATCCTGGCGCTGATGGCGCCATCCACTCACCAGATCCAGCTGGCCCTCCTCCAGCCGTCGCAGCAGCAGCGGGATGTCGGCCGGGTCGTTCTGGAGATCGCCATCGAGGGTGACGATCACCGCGCCGCTGCTGACGTCGAAGCCCGCTGCCATCGCTGCGGTCTGGCCGTAGTTGCGGCGCAGCAGCACCGCGACGAGCTCGGGCACCCGCTCCGCCTGGTCCCGCAGCAGGGCGGGGGTGCCATCGCGGGAGCCATCGTCGACCAGCACGATCTCGAAGCGCTCGGGCAGGGGCCGCAGCACGGCCAGCAGCTGCTCGATCAGATGCGGCAGGCTGGCCTCCTCGTTGTACAGAGGCACCACCACCGACAGATCCGGTCGGCCGAGGCCATCGTCACCGCTCCTTCGGTTGGAGAGGTCCGTTTTCAGGGCATGGCTCAGGGCAGTGGATCCGCTTGACTCCTGGTCTGAGGAGGCAGCCGCTGCAGAACCGGCGGGTGCGGCGGACTCGGCCATGGCCGCAAGGAGCGATCTCAGCCCGCACGCTACTCAACCTCCGGGAGAGGTTCCTCGGGGCCAGGGTGTCCCCATGGACCCCTCCAGGCCGCTGGGGATCAGGCCGGCAGCGGTGTGCCGTCGTGGCTGTGCATCACCCGCCCGGCCCCCCGCAGCTCGGCGCGGTAGTGGCAGGCCACCGCATCGTCGTTCTGGGGGTGGAGGTCGTCGATGCCGATGCCGTCACGGCCGTGGGCGCGGCCGGAGCTGTGGAGGTAACGACCGCCGCCCAGGTGCAGGGCCACGTGGGTGCAGCGCTGGGCTGGCCCGAAGAAGATCAGATCGCCGGGGCGCAACAGGGCGGTGTTACCGGGCTGCACCGCCACCGGGAGGCAGAACCGTTCCTGGAGGTAAGCGTCCCGGGGCAGCCAGATCCCGGCGGCGGCATAGGCGCTCTGCACCAGCCCCGAGCAGTCGTAGTCGGGGCCGAGGGTGCCCCCCCAGAGGTAGCGGTTGGGCTGGGCCGCCGCCGCTTCGGCGAAGGCCAGCACCTCCCCCAGCCGCATCTCGATGGCGCTGCGCGTCAGCGTCGGCAGCTGGGGACGTTCGGCAGGGGTGGCCCTGGCCAGCAGGGCGTCGAGGTCCAGCCAGCAGGGATAGCCATCCTCGAGCAGCCGCACCCGCAGCCGTGGTCCCGCTCCGATGTCCTGGGGCGGATCCAGAACCCGCAGGTGGCGGCCGGCCCGCAGCTGGGTGGCCAGCCCGGAGCCGCCGGCCCGGCTGTAGCCGTCGAGGGGTGCCAACAACCGCCAGAGCGAACCCGGCGGAGGGGCCGGAAGGTCCGCGGCCCTGGCGGTCGTGCCTAATCTCGCCATCGTGTCGGCCAGCAACGATGGCGTTCTACAGCCTCGATCCGGCCATGGGCCAGGCCCTCAGCGACCTGGTGGCGCAGCTGGAGGCCGAAGGGCGACCCGGCCTGGCGGAGCGACTCTCGCTCACCTGGCTGCAGTTGGATCCCGATCCCCAGGGGGCCCCTCCGCGGGGCGCCTCCTGGAACGGCGACCGGCTGCGCTACCCCGCCAGCGTTGTCAAGCTGATTTACCTGGTGGCCGCCGAGGCCTGGCTGCAGCGTTGCCTGATCGAGGACGACCCGGAGCTCCGCCGGGCCCTGGAGGCGATGATCCGCGACTCCAGCAACGACGCCACCGGCTTGGTGGTGGATCTGCTCAGCGGCACCACCAGCGGGCCGAGCCTGCCGCCGGAGCGCTTCGAGCGCTGGGCGCAGCAGCGGCGACTGGTCAACGACTGGCTGGCCTCCCTCGGGTGGCCGGAGCTGGCCGGCTGCAATGCCTGCCAGAAGACCTGGGAGGATGGCCCCTACGGGCGCGAAAACGATTTCTACGGCCTCGCCCGCGACAACCGCAACAGCCTCAGCACCGAGGCCACGGCCCGGCTGATCCACGCCGTGGTCCGTGATGGGGTCGTCTCCCCACCGGCCTGCGCTCGGATGCGGGCTTTGCTGCGTCGCAGCCTGGATCCCCTGGATCGGCAGGCGGATCCCCTCAACCAGGTGGATGGGTTTCTCGGCGGCGGTCTGCCCGAGACAGCACGGCTGTGGAGCAAGGCCGGCTGGATGAGCCAGGCCCGCCACGATGCGGCCTATGTCGAGCTGGATGGCCGGGCCCCGGTGGTGTTGGTGGCCTTCAGCGAGGGTGCTGCCGCCGCCGACGATGAGACCCTGCTCCCGGCGATCAGCCGCCGGCTGCTTGGTCTCGCTGCGGGCTGAGGGACCGTCCGGGGAAGCAGAGGCAGCGGATGATTGGGCCTTGCGGGGATGGCTGGTGACGGCGAGCTGGCTGGGAACTGGGCTGTGGAGCCGCCGATCCGGGCCGTTCGGCAGGCAGCCAGTGGCAGGCAGCACCGCCCCGATGGGGCGGGGGGCGATGGCGGCTCGCTGCGGTCTGCGGCGCCTGCGCCGGCAGCCGCCCGCGACGTCTCGCCGACTGGCCTTACAGATCCAGTGGACCTGTAGAGACGAGATCAGCCGACCGGTCGGGCGGTGACCACACGGTTGGCGGGTCTGGGGCGGCCAATGATTGGGAACGGAGAGGGAGGGATTCGAACCCTCGACAGAAGTTGCCTCCTGTAACTCCTTAGCAGGGAGCCGCTTTCAACCACTCAGCCACCTCTCCAGGGGCCTCAAGAGTTTATCAGGCGCCCCTGGCCCCGTCGCTGGTCGGGCTGTCGCCTGGGGGCCCAGGCCGGTGTTCGCCCGGGTCATGGCTGTCGCTGCCAGGGCCTTCCTCAGAACCGAGCCGCGGCAACCGGCGCTTGAAGCCGCAGAGCACCTCCCAGGGGATGGTGTCGCAGCGGGCGCTCCAGTCGGCCGGGGTGATGCTTTCGTCCCCCTGGCTGCCCAGCAGGGTGACCACCGCACCGATCTCCAGGTCCGGGGCCTCCGTGGCATCCACCACCAGCTGGTCCATGGTGATCGCACCGATCTGGGGTAGCCGCCGGCCCCGGTGCAGCACCTCCATGCGGTTGGAGAGCTGCCGTGGAACACCGTCGGCATAGCCGATCGCCACCACCGCCAGCCGCGTGGGCCGCTGGGTGCGGAAGCTGTGGCCGTAGCTCACCCCCACGCCGGCAGCCACGCAGCGGATCATGGTGACCCGGGCCAGCACCTGCATGGCGGGCCGCAGCGGCACCGTGCCGGCCAGATGGCTGGCGGGAGGGTGCCCATAGAGCGCCAGACCGACCCGCACCAGATCGAAATGGTGCTGGCGATGGCGGAGGGTGGCGGCCGAGTTGGCCAGATGACGGCAGCCGCTGGCCAGCCCTTGAAGCTGCAGGCTGGCAAGCACCTGCTCGAAACGCTGCTGTTGGAGGCGGGTGAGACCGTCGTCCTGATCGGGTGCGGCATCGGCGCTGGCCAGGTGGGAGTAGATCCCGGTCAGCTCGATCGCATCGAGCTCCCTCAGGGCAGCCACCAGCCGTGGACCCTCCTCCCAGTCGGCTCCCAGCCGGGCCATGCCTGTGTCGAGCTTCAGCTGCAGCCCCATCCGCCGGCCGCTTCCTTGGGCAAGGTTCTGGCAGAGCAGGGCCTCACGCATGGTGCTGATGGTGGGCATCAGATTCCAGCGCAGGCAGCTGCGCAGCTCCTCCACCTGGGTGAGGTTGCCGAGCACCAGCACTGGAGCCATCAGCCCGGCCCGGCGCAGCTCCACTGCTTCGGCCAGGGTGGCGACCCCGAAGCTGCTGGCACCTCCCGCCTGGGCAGCCAGGGCCACCGCGATGGCTCCGTGGCCGTAGCCGTCGGCCTTGACAACAGCCATCAGCTCGGTGCGGGGCCCGATCAGTCGGCCGATTGCGCGGGCATTGGCCGTGATCGCGGCGGCATCGACCACCACCCAGGCCCGCTGGCGCGACCGACCCGTCTCATGGGGGGCTGGCTCGGGGGCGAGGGGAGAACGGGCCATGGGGATCGAGGGGGGTCAGGCCGGGACGGGATGCCGGACCCCGCGGGCTGCAATCGGAGTCGTGGAACACCGAAGCATCCAACAACCGCCGATAGCATGGCTGTGATCCAGGAACCCGGCATGGGTCACGTTCTTGTTCTCAATGCGTCCTACGAACCCCTGAACATCACCACCTGGCGCCGGGCCATGGTGATGCTGCTCAAGGGAAAGGCCGAAGGGTTGGAGCATGATGCCACCCGTCCGATCCGCTCCGATCTGCTCCAACCCACCGTGATCCGCCTGCATCAGTTCGTGCGGGTCCCCTATCGCCAGGTGCCGCTGACCCGTCGCAACATCTTTCACCGCGACGATCACACCTGCCAGTACTGCGGCAGCGCCAGCGCCCCCCTTTCGATCGATCACGTGATCCCCCGCAGCCGGGGCGGCAGCGACAGCTGGGAGAACGTGACCACGGCCTGTCTGGCCTGCAACGTGCGCAAGGCCAACCGCACCCCTCGGGAGGCTGCCATGCCCCTGATCCGCCAACCTCGCCGGCCGCCCAGCAGCCTGGGGTTCGAGGCCAACCGCCAGATCCGGGCCGGACTCCATCGCGAATGGGCCAAGTATGTGAGTGGGCCCAGTGCCTGAGCTCCAGCGCCCGGGGACTGCTGCGGTCAGTTCAGAGCGGGCCAGATCCAGCCTGGCGGGCCAGCTCCTCCAGCAGCCGCCCTTGTTCCGCGGCGGTGCAGGCCGCCACCAGCGGCTCTAGCTGTCCCTCAAGCACGCTGTCGAGCCCGAAGTTGCGCCCAAGGCGGTGATCGGTCACCCGATTGTCCTTGGCGTTGTAGGTGCGGATCTTCTCGCTGCGATCGCCGGTGCCGACCTGGGAACGCCGCGCCTGGCGCTCCTCGGCTTCGGCGGCGGCCAGCTGGCGCTCGTAGAGCTTGGCCCGCAGGATGTCCAGGGCACGCTCGCGGTTCTGGAGCTGGGAGCGCTCCTGGGTGCAGAACACCCGGATGCCGGTGGGGCGGTGGAGCAGGTCCACGGCGGTTTCCACCTTGTTGACGTTCTGGCCACCGGCACCGCCGGAGCGGGCGGTGCCGATCTCGAGGTCGGCTGGATCGATCTGCACCTCCACCGGATCAGCTTCAGGCATCACGGCCACCGTGGCCGTGGAGGTATGGACCCTGCCCTGGGACTCGGTGGCGGGCACCCGCTGGACCCGGTGCACCCCGGCCTCGAACTTGAGTCGGCTGAACACCCCATCCCCCTCGATCGCCAGGATCAGTTCTCGGAATCCGCCCAGATCTGCCTCGGTGGCGCTGAGCGGCTGGACCCGCCAGCCGCAGCCCTGGGCGTAGCGCTCGTACATGCGGGCCAGATCGCCGGCCCAGAGGGCCGCCTCATCGCCGCCGGCGCCAGCTCTGATCTCGAGCATCACGCTGCGTTCATCGCGTGGATCCCTGGGCAGCAGGGCCATGGTGAGCCTCTGGTGAAGCACCTCCAGGCGCTCCTCGAGGGTGCGTAGCTCTTCGGCGGCCAGGGCTGCCATCTCGGCGCCTTCCGGATCGCTCCGTTGCTCCCGCAACAGGGTTCGCGCCTCCTGCTGCTCCCGTTCGAGCCGTCCCAGCTCCTCAAAGTCGTGCACCAGGGGTTCCAGCCGTGACCGTTCGCGGGCGAGGGTCTGGAGCCTGGCAGGATCGGCCGCCAGAGCGGGATCGGCCAGCTGGCGCTCAAGGGTCTCGAAGGTGCGCGTCGCCGTTACCAGGCGTTCCTTGAGCAGGGCGGGATCCATGGGGGAGGGCGGCGGAGGTCCCAGCAGAAAGGCCCGGTGC
>JBMSXZ010000098.1:0-9239 GCA_049426205.1 Cyanobium sp. | reverse complement strand
CCGGAGCCAGGCTCCGGCCGCGGTGGTCTCATCCTTCACCCAGACGGCGGAACAGGGAGAGGGGGTTGCGGGAGCGGGCCGGAGGGGTGGGGGCGGGGTAATCCGGCTCGGGGGCATCACCCTTGCGCAGGCTGGGGTCGGCCCCCTGACCCTGGGAGAAGCGCTCCACCTCCTCGGCATCGGGGGTGGGTTCCTTCACCCCGCAGACCTCGCGGTACATCTGGTCGTATTCCTTGGCCGAACGCTGCCAGCTGAAGTCCTGCCGCATCGCGCGCAGCTGCAGGGCGCGCCAGCTGTCGGCATGGCGATAGGCCTCCCAGGAGCGCACGATCGCGGTGTAGAAGTCGACCGGCTCATAGCGGTCGAAGCAGAAGCCGGTCCCGGTCTGGGCGCGGGGATCATGGGGCGGCACGGTATCAACCAGGCCACCGACCTTGCGCACCACCGGTATCGATCCATAACGCATCGCCAGCAGCTGGCTGATCCCGCACGGCTCGAAACGGCTGGGCATCAGGAAGGCGTCACAGCCGCCGTAGATCAGCCGCGACAGGCCATCGTCATAGGTCAGGAACACCGCGAACCGCCCCGGATGGCGCGCTGCCATCTGCCAGAGGCCGGATTCGTAGCCCCGGTCGCCGGTGCCCAGCACCACAAACTGACTGTCGGTGTAGGCCAGCACCCGATCCGCCACCTGCAGCAGCAGATCCACACCCTTCTGATCCACCAGACGGCTGACCATGCCCATCAGGTAGGTGTCGGGATTGACCGCCAGACCCATCCGCTCCTGCAGCAGCTTCTTGTTCGCCGCCCGGCCGCTCAGGTCGTCGCTGCTGAACGCTGCCGCCAGGGCGCTGTCGTGGCTGGGATCCCAGTCCTCGGTATCGATGCCGTTGAGGATGCCGCGCAGCTTGCCGCTGATGAAATTGAGCAGACCCTCCAATTTCTCGCCGTATTCCGAGGTCCGGATCTCCTGGGCGTAGGTCGGCGACACCGCATTGACACGGTCGGCATAGAGCAGGGCCGCCGCCATGGTGTGGTCCCCTTGCATGTACCAGGGACACCAGGTCATGCGGTCGAGCTTCCAGCGCCAGGGACCCTGATACTTGAGGTTATGGATGGTAAACACGGTGCTGATTTCCGGATCCTGATGCATCCAGACCGGAATCATCCCCGTATGCCAATCATGGCAGTGCAGCACCTGGGGTTTCCAGCCCCCATTCCAGGCAAACTCCGCTGTGGCACTGGCAAAGAAGGTGAAGCGCCAATCCTCGTCCTCACCGCCATAGATGCGCTCCGGATCGAAAACCGGATGACCGACCAGATAAATCGGCAGACCATTGCTGGGATGGCGGGTTTCGAAGATCGCGAAATCCGTGCCCATCGTGTGGCCCCTCCAGATCGGCTCGGGGCTGATCTGCAGCCGGCTCCACAACTTGCCGTAGCCGGGCATGATGATGCGTACGTCATGGCCCAGGGCCGCCAGGGCCGGCGGCAGCGATCCCACCACATCCCCCATGCCACCCACCTTGACCATCGGGGCGCACTCGGCGGCGGCGAACAGGATGCGCATCTTCGCGGGATGAAGTGGGCGCCACTGTACGGGGCTTGTTGCGGCTGACCCCGAACCTCAGGGAAGCACCGTGACCGGCATACCCAGCCTGACCAGGTCGTAGAGCACCTTCACGTGCTCGTCATAGAGACGCACGCAGCCGTGGGAGAGGGCCCGCCCCACGGTCCAGCGGTGGGGCGTGCCGTGGAAGCCCGCCACCACGCAACCCTTGAAATCGAGCATCTGCTCCCCATCCCAGCCCTTGCGACCGGCGCAGTCGCGATAAAAGCCGATCCAGCGGCTGCCGAGCGGATTGGACGCACCCGGTGGCGTGCGCGACCCCGTCTGGGGGTGTTCCCAGGTCGGATCAGCGCTCATCTCCAGCACCTGAAACCGGCCGGCCGGCGTCTCCCATCCAGGCATGCCCACCGCCACCGGAAACCGCTGCAGGGGACGCCCGTTCTCGATCACCGTCAGCAACCGGCGGCTTCGATCCAGCAGCAGCTCCCGCTGGGGCGCCGCCGGTGGCGGTGGCGGGAGCGGCGGCGCCACCGGCGGCAACACCCCCAGGCCCTGGCCGCCGCCAGGGGAACCAGGTGCAGACCCGGATCGACCACCGCCAGAGGGGGGGTCGGCGCCGCCGAAGGCAGCCCCCCCCTGGCTCCCTGGACCACCGATCACCAGAGGGCCGTCTCCCTCCAGCAGGGCGGCACCGGAGGCCGCGGGGACCCCGGGGCCCGCCGCCCCAGGCCGAGGAGCGCCCCGATCGATTCGTCCCGGGCCGGAGCGTTGCGAGGAACGGGGCAGTGGCGGCTGCAGGGGCTGCAGGCGCGACGCTTCCGGTGCCATCCCGCCGGGTCCTCCAACCGTTGGCAGCGGTACCCCTGAACCACCGGGAGCGCCCATCGCCGCCAGGGGAAGGCCGGCGACCAGCCCAAGCGGCAGCCCCAGCAGGCCCCGGAGCGGAGCCGCACCGCCCCAGGGCCGCCGCCCCCTTGGGGCAACGGCCCCCCCCACGCCACCTTCAGCGCAGATAGCAACGCCCACTCCTGCTGCCCCTCCCAAGCCCACCTGCACCCCAGGGCCTGTCCCGGGCCCGAGCGAATCACCAGCTCCGGCAGCGTCTCCGCAGCCGGAAGCGGCCCCAGCCGGCTGGTCACCCTCGGCGCCCAGACTGCCGGTGCCGGCCGCCGGCCTGGATGGGACGGGGAGCGATCGGGCAGCGGTGGCCAACAGGGTCGACACAGTGGAGACTGCGGTTCTCAACGCGAGGCTTGGCGGGTCGCTGGCGGCGGCTTGGAGCGGTGCGGTGCTGCGATGCTTCCACGCTATCGGGGCCTGCCGATCGTTGGCTGCTCAGGGAAGCCAGGGGCTGCCGGAGAAGTCGGGATCGCGGCGCTCCAGAAAGGCGTTGCGCCCCTCCTGGCCCTCAGCGGTTCGGTAGAAGAGGTGGGTCGCCTGCCCCGCCAGCTCCTGCAAGCCCGCCAGGCCATCGGTCTCGGCGTTGAAGGCCGCCTTGAGACAACGGATCGCCGTGGGGCTGTGGGCCAGCACCTCCCGCGCCCAGGCCACCCCCTCCGCCTCCAACTGCTCCAGCGGCACCACCGCGTTCACCAATCCCATCGCCAGGGCCTGGTCGGCGTTGTAGCGACGGCAGAGAAACCAGATCTCCCGCGCCTTGCGCTGGCCCACCACCCGGGCCAGGAAGCCGGCACCGAAACCACCGTCGAAGCTGCCCACCCGCGGTCCCGTCTGACCGAACACGGCATTCTCCGCCGCCAGGCTGAGATCGCAGAGCAGATGCAGCACCTGACCACCGCCGATCGCGTAGCCCGCCACCAGGGCGATCACCACCTTGGGCAGGCTGCGGATCAGCCGCTGCAGGTCCAGCACATTCAGCCGCGGCAGACCGGCGTCATCCAGATAACCGCCATCCCCGCGCACGCTCTGATCGCCTCCGGCGCAGAACGACCAGACCCCGTCTGCGGCCGGGCCGTCCCCGGTGAACAGCACGACGCCGATCGTCGGGTCCTCCCGCACCCGGGTGAAGGCATCGCAGAGCTCCTGCACCGTGGCCGGGCGGAAGGCGTTGCGCTTCTCAGGGCGGTTGATGCTGATCCGGGCGATACCCTCGTCGCTGCGCAGGAAGCGGATGTCGCGGTAGTCGCCCACACGGCTCCAGCGCACCGGAGATGGGGCAGCGACGGGCTCGCTCATCACGGCGCAGGCAGCTGGGAGGCCATTGTGCGCAACCGACGGCGCAGCGCCGCATCGGCCTGGCGATCGGTGGCCACCAGCAGCAGGCTGAGGGGTTGCTCCAGGGCCCAGGCCAGGGCGGCCGGCAGGTCCGCAGGCGCCGCCACCCGGCGGGCCGGCACGCCGTGCACGGCCGCCAGGGCCAGCGGATCCACGGGCTGAGGCATGGCGAACAGGCGCTCAAAGTCGAGCGGGCCCTGATCGCCGGCGCGGATCGGCAGCTGCTCGAAGATGCCGCCGCCGCCGTTGTCGATCAGCACCACCGCCAGGCGGCCGCGCAGCCGGGCCCGCCAGAGCCAGCCGTTGCAGTCGTGCAGCAGGGCCAGATCGCCGCTCACCAGCACGCAGGCCCCCAGGGTTTCGGCCAGCCCACAGGCCTCCGAAAGGGTGCCATCGATGCCCGAAGCGCCTCGGAAGCCGAACACCGGCCTGGCAGGGCCGCTGGGATCGGCGAAGCTCTCCCAGTCGCGCACCGGCGAGCTGTTGGCGAGCATCAGGGGCAGACCGGCCGGCAGCAGACGGCTGAGCTGGCGCGCCAAGGCCGGCTCGCTCCAGGGGGGCGCCGGATCGGTGTCAGTGCCCAGCAGGCGCACCAGCAGCGCCTGCACACCGGCCTCAGCCCGCTGCCAGGCCTGACGATGGCGGAGGGCCTCAGAGCCAGGCGCCCCCTCCAGGAGGGCCGGCTGAAGCGCCAGCCAGGTTTCCAGGCCGCAGGGAAGCTGAAAGACCACCCGGGCCAGGGGGTCGAGGGGGCGCGGATCGCCTTCGCTCACCAGCAGCTGGGGCCCGCTCAGACCCGCCAGCCAACGCTCCAGCCTGCGGCTCGCCGGCAGCGTTCCGAGTCGGAGCACCTGGGCCGCTGTCAGGGATGGGTGAGGGTCATCGAGCAGCAGGTCGTAGCCCGCCACGGTCTCCAGACCCGGCTGGCCACGCAGCCGCGAGAGCGGATCGGCGAGCACCGGCCAGCCCGTACGTCGCTGCCAGCGGATCAGCGCCGCCAGGTGGCCGCCCCAGCGACCCGGAGCGCCGCGCCAGGGGCCTGCCACCACCAGGCCGGGGCGGTCGGGATCGAGGAGCGCCGACCCGCTGCGGATCCCGTCATCCGTCAGACCCACAGGGTTGCTTGATGGGTGGAGGGCTTTGAAGGAGTCGGCCCCTGCCGGTTCAGCTGCCGTCCTGGTCGTCGGTGTGGTCGCAACCGGCGGCAGGTCCTGCGTCAGGGAGGCCGAAGCCGGGGAAGGCGGCCCAACGGCAGATGGGCTCACTGGGGGCTGGGCTCTTCTATCTGAACCTGTCAATGGACGGGGCAACAACGGTTCCTTGGCCGCCAGCTCCTGCGCCAGGGCAATCAGCGTGTCGGCATCGGCATGGAGCGGCTCCTCGAATGGCAGGTTCAGGTGCACGGGGCCTGGTGGAACGCTGCCCGGCTCACCGAGGGCGTGCCGCAGCCCCCTCCGCGCCAGGGCCTCAAGCCCGTCCGGTTTCATCAGCGCCAGGCCGGCGCCCTCCCCATGACCCACCCAGCGGCAGCTGCCCTGGAGAAACGTCTCCTGGTTCACGCTCTGGTTGGCGCCGCAGCCCTTGAGGCGATCGGGCCGGTCGGCGCTGAGCAGCAGCAGCGGAATGGCCCCGAAATCGGCCTCGACACAAGCGGGCAGGAGCTGGGCAACCGCCGAACCGGAGGTGGTGATCACCGCGGACGGCATCCCCTCGGCGCAGCCGAGGCCGAGGGCGAAGAAGGCAGCGGAGCGCTCGTCGATGGTGGTGTGCAGCTGCAGGCCCGCCGACTCCAGCAGGCCAGCCGCCACAGCAAGGGGACCCGAGCGGCTGCCGGGGCAGAGCACCAGATGGCGAACCCCAGCGCTGTGGAGGCTCTGCAGGAGGCAGAGGGCAGCGCGAAGGTTGGCCGCCGCCGAGGGCGTGGCTGGCACCGTGGAGCCGCGTAGGGCGGCGTCTCCCCGTTGCGGCGACGAATCGGGATCCGGAAGGGCGGCCAACGCGGGCGTTCGCGGGGGGAGGATGGAGATCCCATCATCCTTAGGCGCTCGCCGATGGCCGCCGACCCCGGACCCCAGGCCGAACCGCCAGCGGTCACGCGCAGGAGCGAGGTAACGGGCCTCGTGGGGCCGGGCGAAGCTGGGCGGGAGGAGGCGATGACCGCGCAGGCTGGAGAGACGCCCTCAGGGTTCGCTGCGGCAGGTGTCGACCAGGGCGATGGCGACGGGTGGCAGGGCCTGGGCCGGCAGCTGCTGTCGCTTCTGCTCTGGGTGGTGGTGGCGCTCCTGCTGCGAGCCCTGGTGGTGGAGCCCCGCTGGATTCCCTCGGGCTCGATGCTGCCAAGCCTGCAGCTGCAGGACAGGATCCTGGTGGAGAAGCTTCGCCCGCGGCTGGGGGCAGAGCTGAGACCGGGCACCGTGGTGGTGTTCCACCCGCCGGCCAGCCTGCTGGCCGCCGGCTACGACCCGGACGCGGCCCTGATCAAGCGGGTGGTGGCCGGGCCAGGACAGACGGTGGCGGTGCAGGGGGGCAGGTTGCTGCGTGATGGCGAGCCGCTTCATCCCGACTGGAGCCCGGTCCGGATCGACTACCAGCTGGAGCCCTTCATCGTCCCGGAAGGCACGCTCTGGGTGATGGGCGACAACCGCAATGCCAGCCTCGATTCCCACGTCTGGGGACCGTTACCGCGCGAGGAGGTGATCGGTACAGCGATCTGGCGCTACTGGCCCCTCAGCCGATCGGGTCCGATTCGGTTCTCACCCAATCTGCCGCCTGGGAGCGGCTGAAAAGCTGCGGTATGGTGCAGCCCAGTCCGGGTCCCTGGCCCGGATCCCAGCTCGGATGCGCGGGAGGCCCATGTTCAATCCTGAGTTCCTGACCAGCGACAATGAGGCGATCAGCGGCAACTCGCTGATCCAGTATCTGCAGGAGCAGTCTCCCGACGTGCTGCAGCGCATAGCCCGCTCCGCCAGCGGGGACATCCAGGACATCATTCGCCATAACGTTCATGGTCTGCTGGGCATGCTCCCCAGCGAACATTTTGAGGTTAAAATCCAGACCAGCCGCGACAGCCTCGCCGGCCTGCTTGCCTCAGCTATGATGACCGGTTACTTTCTTCGCCAAATGGAGCAAAGGATGGAGCTCGAAACCAGCCTCCTGGGTGATGCGCGGGTCGGGGAACAAATCCTGGCTGATGATGATCCCGGCAGCCTGAGGCTTTAATCTTGCTGCAGCTGGCACTCGAACGCACGCCTCGCTTTTCAGGTTTTAGGCTTAGGATGGCACAATCAGGCAACCCGCAGGATTGAACATGGTGCTCCCTTCAGCGCTGAAGCAGGCGGTACCCACTCCGTTGAAGCAAAGTCTGCGCAAGCTGTTGCAGATCGAGGCGCCACCTGCACCGCCCGCCGCCAAACCGATTGAGTTTTGGGTCGATGTGGTGAGTGGTTGTAATCTACGCTGCACCGCCTGTCCTGTGGGGATGCCGGAATACACTAACAGCATCGGCCGCTCGCTGCGGGAGATGGATCTCGATCTATTTGAGAAGATCTGCCTCAAGGCCAAGGAGGAAACCGGCGGAAACTGCCGCTTCGGTCTCTACAACTGGACCGAACCGACGCTGCACTCTCGCCTGCATGAGTTACTGGCGATCGGTAGCAAGCATGAGGTGCCGATGGGCATCTCCTCCAACCTCAACTACGACTACAACTGGTCGCTGTTGAAGCCCTACAAGCTCTGGAACTTCACTATCTCCGTCTCGGGCTTCACCCAGAAGACCTACGCCATCAATCATCGTGGTGGCCGCGTCGAGCCGGTGCTGGCCAACTTGATCCGCATCTCCGAGCAGCTCTCCGACTGGCAGTCGTACGCAAACATCGACGTGCGCTACCTGGTGCACAGGGATAACCAGCACGAAGTGCACCTGTTCAAGCACTTCTGCGACAAGCTGGGGCTGAAGTTCACTCCTTATCATGCCTATTATATGCCGATCGAAAAGATGTTCGAGGGCCTGGAAGGCACACCGAAGGGATTTGAATACATCGAATACTCACCAAAGATGGTCAGCGAGGCAATCGGCTCCCATCGCTCCCAGCGCTGCCACATGCGCGACTCACAGGTGTGCATTGACGTGGAAGGCAACTTTTCAGTTTGCTGCGTCGAGGCTCCCACCTCCGAACGCCTGGGAAGCTATCTGGAAACGCCCTATAAGGACATGCAGAAGGCCCGCTTCAGCAGCGAACTCTGCCGCTCCTGCACCAGCGCCGGCATCAACATCTTCGCCACTTACGCCTATGAAGAACCCCCTGAGATCCAGGCAGCGATCCGCTCCTGCCTTCCCTTTGATCTCAACAGCCTGGTGGAGCCACCTGCAGTCGATTCCGACGCCATAAGTCAGCAAGCATAAATCAATGAACATTGTCTGCACTATTGACAACAACTACATACGGCACTGCGCCGTGATGCTCAAGTCACTACGCAATCACAATGCCAACAATAATCTTAACGTTTACATCATCCATGAAGCTTTGGAGCTATCAGAAAGGGCCAGACTTATCGAGTACCTTGGATCATTTCTGCCCTCCGTATCCATGATTCAGGTAGACCCTGGTATGTTGGCGGATTTTCCAGTGTTTGGCCATATCAGCATCGCCACCTATTTTCGTCTTCTCATTCCTTCGCTACTGCCGCCCCTCCTGAACAAGGTCATTTTTCTCGACTCTGACATCGTCATCAATGGCCCGCTCGACAGCCTCTGGGCTACGGATATGGCTGGTCAGCCGATTGCAGCCGTGAGCGACCGAAACCTAGACCAGCAACGCCGACGCCTTGGCATGGCTGCGGATTCTCCCTACTTCAATGCTGGGGTTCTGCTGATAGATCTTGAACAGTGGCGCAAGGAGGAGATTCTCAATCAAGGTCTGCTTTTTGCTAAGGCCAATGCCGACAGACTCGACAACTGGGACCAGGACGTGTTGAATCACTTGTTTGAAAAGCGAGTCAAGCTGTTGCATCCCCGCTGGAATGCCATGGCCCATCTCTGGGGCCTGGATCCTGAGTGGTTGAAGGCGCAGGGTGATCTCAGTCCCACAGATCAGGAGGCCAAGGATCAGCCGCACGTGATTCATTTTGCCGGTGGAGGTTTTGCCAAGCCTTGGAACTATCGCTGCCCCCACCCAAGGAAAGAAGACTACAGACAGGTTTTGGCGCAGACGCCATGGTCAACGACGAGTCTTGAGGGGATACCGCCCCCAGCGAACCCTCTTCAACGCATCGCCAGAAAACTGAAGCGCATGCTGCCCGTGTGAACCAGACGCACCACCCGCATGCAGGACTGAAGAGCTTTCCGGCTTGAAACGATGCGTACCGATTGATGCCTAGTTGGGGACTACTGAAAAAGGCAGATCGGCTGCAGCGCAACTGGTTTCAGCGATCAAAA
>JBMSXZ010000097.1:0-9283 GCA_049426205.1 Cyanobium sp. | reverse complement strand
GGAAGCGGAACTGGCCTTCCACATCGGCGTCATCCCACTCGAGATCCTTTTCCGGCGGCGCCTTGAACAGGATGAACATCCGGGCCGTGTCAGCGCCGTAGCGATCGATCACGGCGGCGGGGTCGACGCCGTTGTATTTCGACTTCGACATCTTTTCGTAGAACACCTCCAGCGTCTCGCCGCTGATCGGATCGCGGGGATCATCCGCATCCTTGACATCGGCGGGTGCGATGTATTTGCCGGTGTGGGGGTTCTTGTAGGTGATCCCCTGCACCATTCCCTGGGTGAGCAGGCGCTGGAAGGGTTCGTTGAAGCCGAGCAGGCCCCGATCGCGGAGAACTTTGGTGAAGAAGCGGGAGTAGAGAAGATGCAGGATCGCGTGTTCGATCCCACCCACGTACTGATTCACCGGGAGCCAGCGATCCACCGCCTCGCGGCCGAAGGGCAGCGCCGTGTTGTGGGGATCGCTGTAGCGCAGGTAGTACCAGCTTGAGCAGATGAACGTGTCCATCGTGTCGCTTTCCCGCCGCGCCGGACCGCCGCAGCACGGGCAGGGAACCTTCACCCAGCTCTCGAGCTGGGCCAGTGGCGAGGCCCCCCGCCCGCTGAAGGCCACGCCGCGGGGCAGCTCCACCGGCAGCTGCTCGGCGGGCACCGGCACCACGCCGCAGTCGGGGCAGTGGATCACCGGAATCGGACAGCCCCAGTAGCGCTGGCGAGAGATCAGCCAATCGCGCAGGCGGTACTGGATCCGGGCCCGCCCCCAGCCCTCGGCCTCGGCGGCGGCGGTGATCGCCTCCTTGGCGGCGGTGCTGGTCAGCCCGTCGAAGCGACCGGACGCGATCAACACCCCGGGTTCGGTCCAGGCGCAGCCCTCCACCGGCAGGCCATCCCCGCCGGCGGGCACGATCACCGCCTGGATCGGCAGCTCGTACTGGCGGGCGAACAGAAAGTCGCGCTGGTCGTGGGCCGGCACCCCCATCACGGCACCGGTGCCGTACTCGGCGAGGACGTAATCGGCGATCCAGACCGGAATCAGCGCCTCGGTGGCGGGATGGCGCACCATGGCCCCGAGCGGCACACCGCGCTTCGGGCGGTCCTCGGCGGTCCGCTCCAGGTCGCTCTGCCGGCTCACCAGATCGCAGAAGGCGGCCACCGCGTCCCGCTGCCCGGGGCTGGTCAGGCTGGGCACCAGGGGATGCTCAGGGGCCAGCACCACGTAGGTGGCCCCGAAGACCGTGTCGGGCCGGGTGGTGAACAGGCTGATCGCCCCCAGCTCGGCGTGGTCGCCGGCCAGGGGAAAGGCCAGTTCGGCGCCCTGGCTGCGACCGATCCAGTTGGCCTGCATGGTGCGCACCCGCTCCGGCCAGCCCTGGAGCTGGTCCAGATCATCGAGGAGCTGCTGGGCGTAGTCGGTGATCCGCAGGAACCACTGCCGCAGCTGGCGCTTCTCCACCAGGGCGCCGGAACGCCAGGAGCGACCATCCCCGTCGACCTGTTCGTTGGCGAGCACGGTCTGATCGATCGGGTCCCAGTTGACCGTGGCCTCCTTCTGATAGGCGAGGCCGGCATCGAGGACCTGCAGGAACAGCCACTGGGTCCAGCGGTAGTAATCGCTGTGGCAGGTGGTCACCTCCCGGTCCCAGTCGATCGAGAGGCCCAGCTGACGCAACTGCTCGCGCATCGCGGCGATGTTGCGATCGGTCCAGTCGCCGGGGTCCACTCCCCGCTCGATCGCGGCGTTCTCCGCCGGCAGGCCGAAGGCGTCCCAGCCCATCGGATGGAGCACCCGGCAACCGCGCATGCGGGCGTGGCGGGCGATCACATCGGTGATCACGTAATTGCGCACATGGCCCATGTGCAGGTTCCCCGAGGGATAGGGGAACATCGAGAGGGCGTAGAAGCTCTCCCCGTCAGGATCGGGGGTGCGGTCCAGCCCCTGCTCGGCCCAGAGCCGCTGCCAGCGGCGTTCGATCTGGTCCGGCTGGTAGCGGCCTGGGTCGCTCACGGGGTGCTGGTCAGCAGGAGGCCGATCGTGCCACAGCCCGGCTCAGCCCAGGCTGCGCAACAGCACCACCCGCTCGCGGTTGAGCAGCACCAGGGGGAGCGTCGGATCGGGCTGCAGCGCAATGAACTGGTGGTCCTGCCACTTGATCCGGCCGGTGACGATCTGGCCAGCGCTCATCTCGATGTGGACAAGGCTGCGGCTGCGGATCAGGTCCTGCAGGTGGCGCACGCTTGGTGAGGAGGTATCGAGGCGCGGTGAGCGCTGCTCGAAGAAGCTCTGCATAGGATCGACCCGAAGCGGCCCCGGCGGATGTGCTCCAGTTCAGCAAATACCAGGGACTCGGCAACGATTTCCTCCTCTTCGACGGCCGCGACCTCGACGAGCCGGAGACCGCCTTCGGGCTCACCCCGCCGCTGGTGGCCCGCCTCTGCGACCGCCGCTTCGGCGTCGGGGGCGATGGGGTGATCCTGGCCCTGCCGCCCCGCCAGGGCGGAGAGCTGCGGATGCGCATCTTCAACGCCGATGGCAGCGAACCGGAGATGTGCGGCAACGGCATCCGCTGCCTGGCCCGCTTCCTGGCCGACAACGACGGCGATGGCCCCGGCCGCCGCTGGCAGGTGGAGACCCTGGCCGGACGGATCGTGCCTGAACTCATGGCCGATGGCGGCATCCGGGTCGACATGGGACCGCCTTTCCTCGAACCGGCCACCGTTCCCACGACCCTGCCCCTGGGTCCGGCGGGCCTGCCCCAGGGGGAGCTGGAGGCGGCGGGGGAGCGGTTCACGGTGGCGGCCGCCGGCATGGGCAATCCCCATGTGGTGATTCCGGTGGCCGATCTCGACGCCTTCGATCTGGAGCGCTTCGGCGCGGCCTTGGAGGTCCACCCCGCCTTCCCGGCCCGCACCAACGTGCATGTGGTGCAAGTGATCGCCCCGGACCACCTGCGGATGCGTGTCTGGGAGCGGGGGGCCGGCCCCACCCTGGCCTGCGGCACCGGCGCCTGCGCCACCCTGGTGGTCTGCCATCGGCTCGGCCTCTGCGACGGCCGGGCCCGGCTCGATCTGCCCGGTGGCCCCCTCTGGATCGAATGGGCCGGTGAGGGAGCTCCGGTGCTGATGACCGGGCCGGCGGAGGTGGTGTTCGAGGGGGTGCTGGCGCCGGAGTTGCTGGGGCTGGAGGCAATCCCGCCGGACCCCGGCAGCGCCCGGGCGGAGCCCGGCGCCACCCCGGAGCTGCCCCTGGAGGCCACCTCGGCCGCCGCCGACTCGGCTGCCGCCGACATCGAGTGCGCCACGGCCTGCGTGCAGGGCTGCGTGCGGCCGGAGGCCTGCGCCAGCGCCGAGGCCCGGGCGCGGGTGGCAGCGCTGCTGGAGGGCCGCTCCCTCGATGAGCTGGTGGCCCTGGCCACGGCGGCGGCGGCCGAACGGGCCGGCCGGGCCGCCGGCGGCGATGGCTGAGGCGGGGGCCAGGGCGGCGGCGATGGCGGCGGCGGAGTCGGTGCCGCACCGGCAGATCGATCCGGCCCTTGGCGCCTCGATCGATCCAGCCCTCGGCGCCTACTTCGATGCCTGCGCCACCACCCCCCCCAGCGCCGGGGTGCTGGCGGCGATGGCCGAAGCCCAGGCGAGCGCCTGGGCCAACCCCTCCAGCCTCCATGGCTTCGGGCTGGCGGCGGCGGAGAGCCTGGAGCGCAGCCGCCAGCGTCTGGCCAGCTGCCTGGGGGATCCCGAGGCCGAGCTGCTGTTCACCTCCGGAGCCAGCGAGGCGATCCACCTGGCCCTGCTGGGCAGCGCCAGGGCCCTGCCCGCCGGCCGGCTGCTGATCTCCGCGGTGGAACACCCGGCCACCCTGGCGGCGGCGGCCCAGCTGGAAGCCCGGGGCTGGACGGTGGGCCAGCTGCCGGTGGACCGGCGCGGCCTGCTGCGGCTGGAGGCCCTGGCGGAGCTGCTGGCACCGCCCACCCGGCTGGTGTCGCTGATCTGGGGCCAGAGCGAGGTGGGGGCCCTGCAGGACCTGCAGGCCGCCGCCGCCCTCTGCCGCCAGGCGGGGGTGCCGCTCCATCTGGACGCGGTGCAGGTGGTGGGCCACCGCTGCCGGGAGATCGGGGCCCTGGGCTGGGATCTGCTCACCTGCACGGCCCACAAGCTGCAGGGGCCGCGGGGCATCGGCCTGCTGCTGCGCCGCCACCACCATCCCCTGGCCCCCCTGATCGGCGGGTCCCAGGAGGGGGGGAGGCGGGGCGGCACCGAAGCGGTGGTGCTGGCCGCCGGCTTCGCCCAGGCCCTGGCGGAGGCGGCCGGGCGGCTGGAGCGCCATGGAGGGCAGGATCCGATCGAACCGCTGCGGGACCGGCTGCTGGCGGAGTTGCTGGCCCTGCCCGGGGTGGAGCTGAGCGGCCCGGCGCCGGCGCTGTTCGAACCGCGCCTGCCCCACCACATCAGCCTGCTGGTGCGGGACCAGCGGGGCCGGCCCCTGGCGGGTCGGGAGCTGGTGCGCCGCCTCTGGCGCGAGGGAGTGGCGGCGGGCAGCGGATCGGCCTGCCGCAGCGGCGGCGCCAGCGGCGCCAGTCCGGTGCTGCTGGCGATGGGCTACGGGGAGGCGGAGGCGGCCGGCGGCCTGCGCCTCAGCCTCGGCCCCTGGCACACCGCCGCCGACCTGGCGCCGGTGGCCGGGGCCCTGGAGCGGGCCCGGCAGGGCATGGAGGGGATCGCCTGAGGCGAGGCGGCTCGCTGGCGGCGGGCTGGGGCGCCGCCAAGGCCAACCCGCAGCCCCGGCAGGGACAGCGGCACGGGAGCGCGTCAGCAGCGGCGAGCGGCGGCCGATCGCCCCGATCCTGAAGGAGCCCCCCACCGGCCTCGATCGGGATCGGGATCGGGATCGGTAAGGTCCTGAACCAAACCCGGGCCGCCGCGATGCTCCCCCCCGATCTGCGCACCGCCGAGGCCGAGCTGCTCGAAGCGCTGCGCTCGGCCCTGGCCGCCGACCCCCGCGGCCGCTGGACGGTGGAGCTGCGCTTCGAGGGCCTGCGGCTGCTGGCGCCGGTGCTGCGGCTGGCCGACGCCCTGGAGGCGGCCGGCACGCCGTTTCGGCTGCTGTTCGCCGATGCCGGCGCCGCCGCCCTGGCCCGCCGCGATGGGGCGGCCCTGGCGCCACGGATCGCCAGCTTCAGCGACGCCCTGCGCCGCCGCCAAGCGGATGGGGATGGCGCAGCCCCCACGGGCGCGCCGGCGGCTGGGGACGAGCCCAGCAGCCAAACGGGACAGCAAGGGGGCGACGCCGCGGAGGATCGGGAGGTGCTGCTGCTGGTCGCCCCCAGCCAGGCCGAGTACGAGGTCGTGGAGCCCCTGTGCCAGGGCCACACGGGCGCCGTGGTGCTGATCAATCCCTCCCTGGAGGATGCGGCGGTGGGGATCGGCAGCGTCGCCCGCCAGCGCCGGCGGGGCTTCCTGGCCGGCTGGACCGCCGCCTACGCCCTGATCCCGCGCGGCGCCAGCGCCCTGCGCCGTTGCCATCCCGGCGACTGGGAGCTCTACCGCCTCGACCCCGACGGCTACCGGGCCGTGGCCAGCTTCCCCCAGAAACCGGACAGCGAGCAGCAGGAGGCGGCCCTGGCCGGCGGCGAGGGCGGCGGGCTGGGGGCCACCCTGCGGTCGGTGGATCGCCTGCTGGAGGGGCTGCAGAACTGAGGCATCCGCCACTGGTGCTCGCACGGAGCGCTGCTTACACTTCGCGCACTCTCGCTCCGCCATGACCTCCCCCTCCCCGTCCGGCCGTGGCTGGAGCCCCGTCGACCTCGGTGCCGCCGCCGCCGTGGTCCTGGCGGTCGGTGGCGTGATCTGGGGTCCGAGACTGAGCGGAGCCGTGGCCACCGCCACCGGTGCGCTCCAGCCCGTCACGGTGATGGTCGACGTGCGCGGCGTTCCGGCCGCCGATCCGGCCGGCCTGATCCGCGCGGCGCAGTCGGAGGGCAAGGTGGCGATCGTGATCCGCAACCAGCCCCACGGCAGCGTCAAGCTCAGCCGGATCCAGCCGCTGGAGCGCCGGCTGACGATCCTCACCCCCGATGGCCGGCTGGTGAGCACCCCGGATCCCAACCAGAAGACCTTCGGCACCTTCGACGGCCGCTTCGTGCTTGAGGGCCAGGGCCGCCGCAGCGCCGGCGGGGTGGTGTTCGGCAACCAGACCCTCAAGGTGGGCGCGCCGGTGGAACTGGAGGGCAACAACTACCGCTTCAGCGGCACCGTCACCGACCTCCGCCTGCAGAACTCCTGATGACCATGGCCCTCTCCGCCCTCCGCCCTCGCCCGCGCCGGCGGGTTGGCCAAGGCCTTGCCCTGGTCCTGCTCGCCCTGCCGGCCCTGAGCCCGGCGCTGACGCCAACGGCGGCCTCCGCCCAGGAGATCAGCCCCGCCCTGCCGGGCCGACTCCGGCCGCGCCCCCCGCGGCTGGCGGCCCTGCCCCCGCGGCCGCCGCCGCGGGGCGGGCCCCCGCGGCAGGCCCAGGGGAGCTGCCCGCCCCTGCAGCAGCGGATCGCGACCCTGGTCGCCCCGGAGGCCAATGTCTGGAGCGTCACGGTGGCCGACGGCCAGGGCCGCCTGCTGGCTGATGTCAACGGCACGGTGTCGCGGCTGCCGGCCTCCAACCAGAAGCTGATCAGCACCGCCTTCGCCCTCGACAGGCTCGGCCCCGACCATCGGCTCAGCACCCAGCTCTGGCGCCTCCCCGATGGCCGGCTGCGGCTGATCGGCCAGGGCGACCCCGATCTGGCGGTGCCCCAGCTGCAGAGGCTGGCCCGGATCGCCGTCAGCAGCAGCGGCGCTTCACCCCAGGCGCCGGTGCGCCTAGAGCTGGCCGAGGAAAACCAGGAGGCCTGGTGGCCCCGCGGCTGGCACTGGGGGGATCGCAGCGCCGCCTACGGGGCACCGGTGACCCGGCTGGCGGTGACCAGCAATGCGATCGACGACGCGGTGATGAACCCGCCGGCCCGGCTGCGCACCCTGCTGGATCGCAGCATCAGCCGCGAGGCGTCGCCCGGGGCGATCACCCTGAGCGTGGTCTCAGCCCGGGAGCAGCTTCCCCCCGATGCGGTGCTGCTCCACCAGGAACCCTCCACGTCGATGCAGGGGCTGTTGAGCCTGGCCAACACCGAAAGCCACAACTTCACCGCCGAGGTGCTGCTGCGCACGGCGGCGGGCACCTGGGATGAGGAAGAGGCCAGCCGCCGCCTCACCGCCTGGCTGCAGCAGCAGGGGCTGCCGTTGCAGGGGGTGCGGGTGCGGGATGGCAGCGGCCTGGACCGGGGCGATCGGGTCACCAGCCGCTTCCTGACGGCCCTGCTGCTGCGCATGGACCAGCATCCCTACGCCCGCTACTACAGCGGCTCGATGGCGATCGCCGGCCAGCGCGGCACCCTGCGCCATCTGTTCAGCGGCACCAGCCTCGACGGCCGCCTCTATGCCAAGACCGGCACCCTCACCGGGGTGCGGGCGATCAGCGGCATCCTCCAGACCGAAGACGGTCCCCGCTATGTGAGCACCATCTCCAATGGGGCGTCCACACCGAACCGCACGATCGGCCAGGTGATGCGCCAGGTCCAGAATGTGGGACTCTGCGGCGGCGGCCTCGGCGACGCCGCCAGCCGCTGAGCGGCGAGCCGCTGGGCCGTGAACCTCTGAGCAGCGAGCCGCTGAACAGCGAACCGCTGAAAAGCGAGCCGCGGAGGTTCAGCCATCGTCCAGCGAGGTCTCCAGCAGGTAGGCCGCCAGATTGCTCATCGAGCGGCCCTCCCAATCGCTGCGTTCAACCAACTGGTGGTAGATGCTCTGCGGCAGGGTGATGGTGAGGCGGCGGGGATAACGAAAGGCCGGTGCGTTTGAGCTGGGATAGGCCGTCATGGGTGTGCAGATCAGGAACAGCCTTCAGTGTCATGCCGCCAATCTGATGCGGTCAAGGACCTGATTCCAGGATCCCACTTGGGCGAGTCCCACAACTGGGTAGAACCTGCAACAGCCAGTCCCAGTTTTGCATGCCGCGCCATGATGATTCGGCAAACGAGGGATTGCCGGTTCTGACCTGCCTGGTCCTTGACCGTCACATCCTGGTGGGAAAGGCCGTCGGCGGCCTGCTGGCCGAGCACTGCGGACTGGAGCTGGTGGGCGTGTTTTCCTCGATGGCCCAGGCCCTGGTGTTCATTGAAAACTCTCCACCTGATTTATTGCTGCTCGATCTGCATTGCACCGGTGAGCATGGCGAAACCTGGATCGAAGCAGCCTCGGCCCTGGGGCGTGCCAATCCAGCCGGCCGGCTGATCCTGATCACTGACAGCGATGACGACCTGACGGTGCCTGAGGAGGTGAGGGCGATGCTGCTTGGCATCGTCGACAAAGGCCATGACTGGGATGACCTGGTGCGGATGGTGACCCGCTTGCAGGAGCTGAGCCCGCGGCGCTCGCTGATGAGCAATCCGAAATGGCGCCTGCAGATGGAGACCCTCTCGCCGCGGGAAGTGCGGGTGTTTCATGCCCTGGGCCTTGGACTTCTCAACAAGGAAATCGCCCACTCCCTCGGCCTCAGCCTGCAGACCGTGGAGACCTACCGCAAACACATCAGCGCCAAGTTGTCGCTGAGCGGCTCGGAGATGATCCGCGCCGCAACGCTCTACCGCTGCACCAACCCGATCACCGCCCAAGCTGGGGAGCTGCCCCACTGAGGGGCGTCAGGGGGGCGCCACCGGATGGCACCACACCCGGTGGCCGCCGCCATCGCGGCAAGGAGATCGGCTGCTCTCACAGGGCGTCGGCGCGGGTGGGGCAGCCATGCCACCAGCCAGCGCCATGGGGCCGATCAGGAGGATCGGGCGGTGGTCCGACCGCAGCGGCATCTGGCTGGTGACACGGGGTGACCGTGCTGCCCTGCGGAGGCGGTGAGCGGGTGGGCCCGGGCAAGGCGCCTGCGGACTGGGACTGGAACTGGAACGGGGACTGGTCCGAGCCGCCTCCAACGACGAAGCCACGCTCAACATTTCTTCACACTAGGCTGGCCAAAAGCACCTCCTCTCCTTGAACGACCTTCTGGCTGCTGTTTACCTGATCTTCTTTGCGTTGATCGCCGGTGGAGCTTTCGCCTTGATGAGCCAGAACCTCCGCGGCTCAGCTTCGCTGACGTCTGCCCAGCGAGCCTCCAAACCCAAGCGCCATCCCGAGGCTCCCGAACCCGGAGATGAAGTCCTTTACGTCGACCTCAGCCGGGAGCGGCTGGAGGAGCTTTATCAAAGGG
>JBMSXZ010000096.1:0-9312 GCA_049426205.1 Cyanobium sp. | reverse complement strand
GGCATTGAATCAATCGACTCGGTTATGCTCGTATTATATCAGGAACCTGAGGGACGGCACACTAGCAGGAGGCAGGCCAACAGTTTGCGGCTGCGCTCACTGCTGCCGCCAGCCGAACGGTTGAGGGGTGCCGTGTGCTCGTTGGTGTCAGGCAACCGCTGGCATTTGGGTTTCTATCACTGGTTCATGGATTGCCTGCCCAAGCTGATCGCCGCCGAGGACCACGCCCAGCGCACCGGATCCTGTGCCAGGGTGATCGTGCCCAGACCCCTCAAGGCCTGGCAGGAGCATTCCCTGGACCTGCTGGGAATTGGGCTGGAGCGGCGGATCAGCGACCAGCCGCACCGCGGCGGCGGTTTGGCCGTAGATCTGTTGATCGAGTACGTGGGCCATCGCTGGCAGCGGCTGGGGGACGCTCCCTTCGATGCCATTTGACCATGGGCGTTTCGACATTTCGCCGAAACTCTGGGGGCCAAAGTTCAGCCCTTACCCACTGGCACTCCGAAACGCCTCTATCTCACACGTCGCGGTGTGCCAACCCGACAAATTACCAACGAAGACGAGGTTATGGGTGTGCTGGAACCCCACGGCTTTGTAATGATTCAGTGCGACTCCTTGTCACTGTCGGAGCAAATCGCCCTTTTCCGTGATGCAACCCATATCGTTTCTCCCCACGGGGCCAGTCTCACCAACCTGCTTCATGTCCAGCAGGCGAGTGTGCTGGAGATCTTCCAGGCGGGCCACGGAGTTCGGCCCGACTTCTTCAAGCTGGCGATGATCAAGGGCCTCGACTATCAACACTGCGTCTGTGCCACTGAATCAACGGAGTTTCATTGCCGGGTTCCCCCAGAGCTGCTGCGGCATTTCCTTGAGAGAACCCTCTGAGCATCAGCAGCACACCCTGCTCAGATCAACTCGGGATGGAGTGGATCGCCCTTGAAGGGACCGATCAGGTCAGAGCTGATCCAGCCGCCATAAAAACCACCAGGCTGAGGACTTACACGCTCTCCATCAAGCCAGCAGCCCTCCACCGCGCCGGGATAAAGGGAATACCAACCCGCCAGCGCCGCGTAAGCCGGCGTGGGTTCTGGGTACTGCCACACCACCCGACGCAGCCGTTGCTCCGTGGCACGGCCGGCACCGCTCACCAAATCGAAATAGCGAGCAACCCCCTTCCATTCGCAGAAGCTATGCCCTGCAGCAGGCTCCAGCAGAGAGACATCGAGTGCTTCCGGGGGGAGGTAGAAGGTGGGCGGGTGGAAAGTCTCCAGCACTCTCAGGGAGCGGTGGGTATCACAGAGCAGCCGGCCGAACACAACCACTCGCACGTGTCGCTCGCAGGGCACCAGGGCCGGAGGCCGGGGGTAATCGGCCACACGCTCAGGCCTGCCCCTGAGCCCAGCATCTGGCTGGCCATCCCCCTGAAGATCCGCCATCAGCCGTCATCCAGGGATGAAGTGACGCAGGCGCCGCGCCTCCTGCCCGACCCGTCGCTGCAGCTCAGCATCACTGAGGCTCTCTTCGGCCCGGATCTGGGCGGCGAAGACATCCGCCTCTTCAACGGCGTAGCCGGCCTCGCTCGCCAGAGCCAGGAACGCCGCGAGATCGAGGGGGTCGCCGTGGTCATGGAGCCGGCGGGCCAGCTCGGGATCCCCCTCGGCGTGGGCCAGGAAGGCATCGAGTTGGTTCAGGCTCATGAAGAAACTGGCGGACGCTCCTGTCCTAGCGAGGCGGCGGGGGGGCACAGCATCCGTGATGCTTCAAGGCCGGCGTCGGGAGCACCTGGACCAACCGCCCCGGGGAAACCGGAACCTTGCCGATCAGTCGCAGGGCCCATCCAAAAGATCCAGCTGAACCACCTGGAGAGCCCCCTCAGGCCTCGCCCTTGAGGATGGAACCATCCCAGAGGCTGCGGCGGGGAGCTGGCGGGAGCCGGTGCAGGCGCCCAGAACGGCGGAAGTGCCAACGTCCTGGCGCAGTATCGGCGGGTTCACGAAGGAAGGTGATGGTGCAGCGATGCGGTCGATGCCCCCCCAGGCGAGGGTTCACCTTCGGTGGGCCCTGCGGGCAGCAACGTTCCAGGCTCCAGCTTCACCGCCTCCCAGGCCGCCGGATCCCAGGGGGCCATCAGGGGCTCCAGGGTCCGCAGGCCCGGTCCATCGACGGCCTCCAGCCAGGCCTCCTCAAGACCATCGGGGATCAGCACCGGCATGCGGTCATGCACACGGCGCAACAGATCGTTGGGGGCGGTGGTGAGCACCACGGCAGTGTCCAGTTCGCCGCCGTCGGCCCCGCACCAACGGTCCCAGAGGCCCCCGATCCAGAAGGGAGCGCAGTCGCGGCGGCGGAACAGCCAGGGCTGCTTCCAGGCCCGGCCACTGGCTGGATCGGTGCGGTTCTGCCACTCATAGAAGCCGTCGGCGGGCAGCAGGGCGCGGCGATGGCGCCAGGGACCGCGGAAGAAGGGCTTCTCCGCCACCGTTTCGGCACGGGCATTGATCGGTCGGCGCAGGCCGCGGGGGTCCTTCGACCACTCCGGCACCAGCCCCCAGAGCGCCAGGGCCACCGCCACCCGCCCCTGCTCCTGGCGCTGCAGCAGCACCGGTTCCCCCGGCCGCACCTGGGGACGGGGCGCATAGTGCTCGGCCAGTCCGACCGGCAGCTCCCCGGTCAGCCGGGGCAGCAGGGCATCGAGGCCGGTGGTGAGGGAATAGCGGCCGCACATCGGGGGTGCTGGGCTGGGGTGGTCGGGAAACCCGGCTGGACGAGGCCCCGCGCCCGGTAAGGCTGCGCCTAGCCTGGCCCGATATCGCCCGATGCTCGATGGCCATCCGCCAGGACGACAACCGCCCCAGCAGGCGCTTTGGCCTGATCAACCTGCTGCTAATCGGTTTTGGCGTGCTGCTGCTGTTCAGCAACTTCCTGCCGAACCCGGCCATGCAGGTGCCGAGAGTTCCCTATTCGTTGTTCATCGATCAGGTGAATGCTGATAATGTCAAACGGGCTTACATCACCTCCGATCAGATCCGCTACGAGCTGATCAAAGCCCCCGCGGAAGGTGCCCCTACCGTGTTGGCGACCACCCCGATCTTCGACATGGAGCTGCCGCAGCGGCTCGAACAGCACGGCGTTGAATTCGCGGCGGCGCCGCCCCGCAAGCCCAGCTTCTTCACCACCCTGCTGAGCTGGGTGGTCCCACCCCTGATTTTCATCGGGGTGCTCCAGTTCTTCGCACGCCGTAGTGGCATGGGCGGAGCCCAGGGTGCCCTGAGCTTCACCAAGAGCAAGGCCAGGGTTTATGTCCCTGATGAGGAGTCAAGGGTCACCTTCGCCGATGTGGCTGGCGTCGATGAAGCCAAGACCGAGCTCACCGAGATCGTTGATTTTCTGAAGACCCCCGAGCGCTACGCGGCGATCGGGGCGCGCATCCCCAAAGGGGTGCTGCTGGTGGGTCCTCCGGGAACGGGGAAGACCCTGCTCTCCAAAGCCGTGGCCGGGGAGGCGGGGGTGCCGTTTTTCATCATCAGCGGCTCTGAATTCGTCGAGCTGTTCGTCGGCGCCGGTGCCGCCAGGGTGCGCGATCTGTTCGACGAAGCCAAGAAGAAAGCTCCTTGCATCATCTTCATCGACGAGCTCGATGCCATCGGCAAGAGCCGCGCCGGCTCGATGGGTGTCGTCGGCGGTAACGATGAGCGCGAGCAGACCCTCAACCAGCTGCTCACCGAAATGGATGGTTTCGCCGCCAAGGACAAACCGGTGATCGTGCTGGCCGCCACCAACCAGCCGGAGGTGCTGGATCCGGCCCTGCTCCGCCCGGGTCGCTTCGACCGCCAGGTGCTGGTCGATCGCCCCGATCTCTCCGGCCGCCGCACCATCCTGGGTATTTACGCCAAGAAGGTGAAGCTGGCCGAGGCCGTCGATCTCGACCGCATCGCCCAGGCCACCAGCGGCTTCGCCGGAGCCGACCTGGCCAACCTGGTCAACGAGGCGGCCCTGCTGGCGGCGCGGGCCAAACGCACCGCCGTGGAGCAGGGGGATCTGAACGAGGCGATCGAACGGGTGGTGGCCGGCCTGGAGAAGCGCAGCCGCGTGCTTCAGGACGATGAGAAGAAAGTGGTGGCCTTCCATGAGGTGGGTCACGCCATCGTCGGCCACCTGATGCCCGGCGGCAGCAAGGTGGCCAAGATCTCGATCGTGCCCCGTGGCATGGCGGCCCTGGGCTACACCCTGCAGCTGCCCACCGAGGAGCGCTTCCTCAATTCCAAGGACGACCTCGAAGGTCAGATCGCCACCCTGCTCGGCGGTCGCAGCGCCGAGGAGATCGTCTTCGGCGAGGTGACCACCGGCGCCGCCAACGACCTGCAGCGCGCCACCGACATCGCCGAACAGATGGTCGGCACCTACGGAATGAGCGATGTGCTCGGCCCCCTGGCCTATGACAAACAGGGAGGCGGCCGCTTCCTCGGTGGCGGCAACAACCCCCGTCGGGTGGTCAGCGACGCCACCGCCCAGGCGATCGATCGGGAGGTGCGTTGCCTGGTGGATCGTGCCCATGATCGCGCCCTGGCGATCCTGCACCGCAACCGGGAGCTGCTCGACGGCATCGCCGCCAGGATTCTGGAGAAGGAGGTGATCGAGGGGGATGAGCTCCGCGATCTTCTGGCCGCCAGCGTTCTGCCCGAGGAGATCGCTGCTGCGGCCTGAAGGGCCGGGCGGCCGGCAAGCCTGCTCGCCCGCTCGGGCTTGATGGTGCAAGGGGTTTCAGCCAACGTCGCCCAAAAGGTTTCCGTTTCTGGGCGGCGATGGTCTGACCAGCGCCGGAGCCCTAAAGTCAGCGTGATCAGATCAGAATCACACTTGACGGCAACGCCCTCAATCCGGGCCCTCCAGGACGGCGACGCCCCCTTCGTGCTCGCTGATCACAACGGCAACATCCTGGCGATCAACAGGGCCTTCCACGAGGTCTACGGCTGGACCCAACAGCAGCTGCTGGGCCAGCCGGTTACCCTGATCCTGCCGGAATCGTTCCGAATGTCCCATGTCCTGGGGTTTTCCCGCTACCAATCCACCCACAAATCCCATGTGCTAGGACATCCGCTCCGCCTTTATACCGTTTGCAGCGATGGTCGCGAACTGATTTCCGAGCACTTCATCATCGCCGAGCCTGGTGATGATGGCTGGTTGTTTGGGGCCACCCTCACGCCCCTGCCCGAAGATGGTGATGCCGATGCCGGGGTCTCCTGATTCAGTGCGGCCGCGGCGGGGCTGGCCTCAGCCAGATCCGGCCTCAGAACCATGGCAACCCTCCCCATGGGAATCACCATGGCAATCCCCATGGAAAAGGAGACAACCCTGATCCAGCAACTGCGACGGACATTAGGGCGGATGGAAGCGGCCATGGCCGCCATCCATGATGCCCTGGCCATCAGTGATGATCGTGGCCGTTTGCTGTGGTGCAACGAACCGTTTCTGCTGCTGTGCGGAAAAAAACGCCTCGAGTGCCTGGGCCGCTCGATCGCCTCCCTATTGCCCCAACCGATCGACGGCGAAATCCTGCTCCCCGAGCAGGGGGGCGGCGATCTCGCAGCCCAGACCGGTTCAAAGATCTCGATGCTGAGCCAGGACCCCTTGCAGGTGATCGAGCTGCAATGGGATCCAATCCCCGACGAACAGCCGCCGGCCCTGGTGTTCTGCGTTCGCGATATCAGCACCTTGATTTCTTACCAGGAACTCTGGGCGCGCAGCGAGTCGCTGCAGCAGCGCAGCCAGGAGATCGAGACGCTCAATGATCGGCTGCGCCGCACCCAACAGCATCTGTCCACCCAGGTGCGCGAATGTCCCGTCACCGGCCTGCCCAACCGCCGGGGCCTGATGGAGCACCTGGAGTCAGCACTGGCTGGCGATGCGGAGTGCAGCGGCAGCATCGCCGTGATGTTTTGCGACCTCAATCGCTTCAAGGAAGTCAATGATGTGCATGGCCACGATGCCGGCGATGAACTGTTGATCGAAATCAGCAGACGACTGCGCCAAGCCACCCGCGAAGAGGACATGGTCTCGCGGCTGGGCGGCGATGAATTCGTGATCGTCAGCCATAACCTTCAGCAGATCAGCCAGGCCCTGGACATCGCCGAGCGGCTCCAGCAGGCGGTCGGTCAGGCCTGGAGCATCGGCGACGAAATCATCCACCCCAGCCTCAGCATCGGCATCGCCCTCGCCAACCCCGTTGCCGGCAGCTTCAGCCAGAGCGCCCAGGAGCTGATCCGCCAGGCCGATCAGGCCATGTACGCAGCCAAGGGGGCCAACATGCTGCGCGGCCGGATCTACGACGACTCCCTGGCCCACCGCCAGGAGCAAGCCACCCGCGTGCTGTTGGCCCTGCGCCAGGCCCTGGCCCGGCGGGAGCTCACCCTGCACCTGCAACCGATCGTGGAATTGCGCAGCGGCGCGATTCGCGGTCACGAGGCACTGGTGCGCCTGCCCGGCCTCGATGGTGTGCTGCTCAGCCCGGACCATTTCATCAGCCAGGCCGAGCGCAGCCGGCTGATCGGCCAGCTGGGCCATCAGGTTCTGGAGCAGGCCCTTAGAAGCCTCAAGGCCCACGATGCCCAGGGCCTGGGGTTGACCATTGCCGTCAATGTCAGTCCCCTGGAGCTGGGCGAACCCGGCTATGCCAGCCGAGTGCTCGATGCCTGCGCCAGATCGGCCATCGATCCGAGCCGGCTGCAGCTGGAGATCACCGAAACGGCGATCATCACCCAGCCCAGGGTCACCGCCGAGGCCCTCACCACCCTGAGGCGAGCGGGGGTCTGCATCCATCTCGACGACTTCGGCACCGGCTACGCCAGCCTTTCGCTGCTCAGTGACCTGCCGCTGGACGGGATCAAGATCGACCGCAGCTTCACCGCCGCCCTGGGCCAGGATCGCAACCGCACCGTTGTGATCGAGGCGATCACCCGTCTCTGCAGAGAACTCGGTCTGAGCGTGATCGCCGAGGGCATCGAAACCGAGGCCCAGAAGCAGCGGCTGGTCGATCTCAACTGTGACTTCGGGCAGGGCTACCTGTTCGGCCCCCCCCAGCCCCTTGACGACAGGCCAGACGATCTCCGATAAGGGATCTTTGGCGCCGCACCGATGGCCAGCCCTGCCGATCGCTCCGTGCTCGCGAGCCTCAGGGGCTGCGATCTGCTCTCCTCCGCCGACCTGAGCGCCGAGCAGACCCGGGCGATGCTGGAGCTGGCCGCAACGCTCAAGACCGGCCGTAGCCCGGGTCTGCTGCAGGGCCGCATCCTGGGGCTGATCTTCAGCAAGGCCTCCACCCGCACCCGGGTGAGCTTCAGCGTGGCGATGGCCCGGCTAGGGGGTCAGACGATCGATCTGCTGCCGACGGTGACCCAGGTGGGGCGGGGCGAGCCGGTGGCGGATACGGCGCGGGTGCTGAGCCGCTACTGCGATGCCCTGGCGATCCGAACCTTCGCCCAGACGGATCTGGAGGACTACGCCCACTGGGCCTCGATCCCTGTGATCAACGCCCTCACCGATCGCGAACATCCCTGCCAGGCCCTGGCCGACTACCTCACCATGGCCGAGGCCTTCGCCGCCAGCGGCGAGGGTGGGCTGGATCTGAAGCGGCTGCAGGGCCTGCGCCTGGCCTACGTCGGCGACGGCAACAACGTGGCCCACTCCCTGATGCTCTGCGGGGCCCTGCTCGGGGTGAACGTCAGCATCGGAACCCCGGTGGGCTTCGCCCCCGATCCGGCCGTGCTGGAGCAGGCCCGGGCCCTGGCTCAGGCGGGCGCGGAGATCACCGTGGTGCATGACCCGGTCGAGGCCGTGCGGGGAGCGCAGGCCGTCTACACCGATGTCTGGGCCTCGATGGGGCAGGAGCAGGAACAGAGCGTCCGGGAGCAGGCTTTCGCGGGCTGGTGCCTCGATGAGGCGCTGCTGAGCGAGGCCGATCCCCGGGCGATCGTGCTCCATTGCCTGCCGGCGCACCGGGGCGAGGAGATCAGCGCCGGGGTGATCGAGGGCAGCGCCAGCCGGGTGTTCGACCAGGCCGAGAACCGGCTCCATGCCCAGCAGGCCCTGCTGGCCACGCTGCTCGCGGCCCCCTGACCGCCGTTCTGGGCAGGGCCGCTGGCCTTAGACCTGGACAAAAGCCCCACAACCTGGCAGAACGGTGTTGGTTCATCCGTACTGCTCGTGTTCGCCCTGTCGCGCCCCGCCCCCCAGGGAACCTCCGCCCCGCCGCTGGAGCCGCTCACCAGCGCCCAGCAGGAGCTCTACGACTGGCTGGAGCGCTACATCCAGCAGCACCGCCACAGCCCTTCGATCCGCCAGATGATGGAGGCGATGGGGCTGCGCTCGCCAGCGCCGGTCCAGAGCCGGCTGCGCCATCTGCAGCAGAAGGGTTGGATCACCTGGCAGGAGGGTCAGGCCCGCACCCTGCAGCTGCTCGGCGGCGGTGCGGGCGATGGCATCCCGGTGCTCGGCGCCGTGGCCGCCGGTGGCCTGATCGAGACCTACGACGACGTGCGGGAGCGATTGGACCTGGCGCCGGTTCTGGAGAAGCGCGGTCTGTTCGCCCTCAGCGTCAACGGCGACTCGATGGTCGACGCCCACATCGCTGATGGCGACGTGGTGCTGATGGAGCCCGTGGCCGATCCCGCCCGCCTGCGGGAGGGCACGATCGTCTGCGCCACCGTCAGCGGCAGCGGCACCACCCTCAAGCACTTCCACCGCCAGGGGGCCCAGGTGCGCCTTGAGGCCGCCAACCCCGCCTACGCTCCGCTCTGCCTGCCGGCCGATGAGGTGCTGGTGCAGGGCAAGTTGGTGGCGGTCTGGCGCCAGGTGTGACAACCTGCCCGCCCCGCTGGCTGGGGGCGGCAGGCCAAGGTGTAAGCTCATGGAGCGAACGGCAAGGCTTCCGGGCCAGCCGCAGCGAGGGTTGTCCAGCGGACCTCCCCACCAGCGCTGCGGTCGCCACACGCATCCCACGGGGCCATAGCTCAGCTGGTAGAGCACCTGCATGGCATGCAGGGGGTCAGCGGTTCGAGTCCGCTTGGCTCCATCCTCAGAACCCTGTCACCGTCTGGCTTCTCGGCCAGGCGGTTTTTCGTTTTGGGCCTGGAGGCCGATAACAGTGCAGAACTGGATGCATTTTTGAACCGGCCGCGGCCCCTGCGGCACAGAGCGGAACGAAACAGGCCCTGGGGGGCACGCGACCTGGCACGGTCAACCCGACCCACTTTCAACACCCGAGGTTCAGATCCTGAGGCGCGAGGCCCGAGTAGACCTGATCCAGGGTTCCGCGGC
>JBMSXZ010000095.1:0-9418 GCA_049426205.1 Cyanobium sp. | reverse complement strand
CCGCAGCAGCGGCCGCGGTCCATCCACCGCACCACGACCACCATGGCCCAGCTGCTGCTGCGGGGTGAGCCCCTGGGCACGGTCGGGGGCCAGCCGATCGCCGTCAAGGCTGTTCTGTTCGATAAGGACGGCACCCTGAGCTACAGCGAACCGATGCTGCTGCGCCTCGCCAGGGCCCGCATCGACCAGTGCCTCGCTCGGCTGGACGCCCGCAGCACTGGCCTCCCCGTCCCAGGGCAGGCCCCCGCCCCGGGAGGTGGGGTCTGTGGCCCTGGCGAACCCCGGTCTGAACACGTTGCCGCTCTGCTGGGGGGCTCAGGTCGGGCCGCGTTGATCGATCTCTTGCGCCGGGCCTACGGCATCGAGGGGCAAGGTCTCCATCCCGGGGGGATCACGGCCGTGGCTGCCCGCGATCACAACCTGATCGCCACCGCCACAGCCCTCTCCCAGGCCGGGCTGATCTGGCCCGATGCCCTGGCCGTCGCCGAAGCCGCCTTCGAGGCCACCGATGCGTTAGTCGGGGACGAGTCCTTGCCGGAGCCGACGGCGGGCCTGGTCTCCCTGCTGGAGCGGTTCGACCGGGCCGGCCTGGTCTGCGCCGTGATCAGCAATGACCACCGCCAGGGCATCCACTCCTTTCTTGAGCGCCATGCTCTGGCCCATCGGTTTGCGGCCACCTGGAGCGCCGAGGACCACCCCCGCAAGCCCAGCGCCGGGGCTGTGCAGGGACTGTGCGGCCTGTTGGGGATCCCGCCCGGCCACTGCGCCCTGATCGGGGATGCGGCCAGCGACCTGCGCATGGCCGCTGCCGCCGGGGTGCCGCTGGCGCTGGGCTATCGCTCCGGCTGGCAGCGACCGCCCGGCCTCGATCCAGGCAGCCTCTCCCTGGAGCACTGGGATGAGCTGGAGGCCGTTGCCCCCTGAGGCCGCCTCCCCCGGTGCCGCCCTAGATCCGCAGCACGGCGTGTCCATCACCACAAGGACGGTCGCCCTGAAAGGAATAAAGTTTGTCGATTGCCTACCGCAAGCCCAATGAGTCGCTACGTCTTCACCTCCGAATCGGTCACAGAGGGGCACCCCGACAAAATCTGCGACCAGGTGAGCGACGCAGTTCTCGATGCAGTGCTCTCTCAGGATCCCTCAAGCCGCGTGGCCTGCGAGACCGTGGTCAACACCGGTCTATGTCTGATCACCGGCGAGATCACCACCAATGCCCGCGTCGACTTCCAGGGCCTGGTGCGGGGCGTGATCGACGGCATCGGCTACAGCGGCGCCAGGGCCGGTGGCTTCGACGCCCGCAGCTGTGCTGTTCTGGTGGCCCTCGACCAACAGTCCCCCGACATCGCCCAGGGGGTCAATGAGGCCGACGACCACTCCGGCGATCCCCTCGATCTGGTCGGAGCCGGCGACCAGGGCATCATGTTCGGCTACGCCTGCGACGAAACGCCCGAACTGATGCCCCTGCCGATCAGCCTGGCCCATCGGCTGGCGCGGCGCCTGGCCGAAGTCCGCCACAACGGCACCCTGGGCTATCTGCTGCCCGACGGCAAGACCCAGGTGAGCGTGGTCTACGAAGACGACCAGCCCGTGGCGATCGACACCCTGCTGATCTCCACCCAGCACACCGCCGAGGTGGACGGCATCACGGATGAAAAGGCCGTTCGCGAGCGGATCACGGCCGACCTCTGGACCCATGTGGTGCTGCCCGCCACCGCCGATCTGCCCCTCAAGCCCGACCAAAGCAGCACCCGCTTCCTGGTCAATCCCACCGGCAAATTCGTGGTCGGAGGCCCCCAGGGCGACGCTGGCCTCACCGGCCGCAAGATCATCGTCGACACCTACGGCGGCTACGCCCGCCATGGCGGTGGCGCGTTCTCCGGCAAGGATCCCACCAAGGTGGATCGCTCCGCCGCCTACGCCGCCCGCTACGTGGCCAAGGCCCTCGTGGCTTCGGGCCTGGCCCGCAAGGCGGAAGTTCAGCTGAGCTACGCGATCGGCGTGGCCCGGCCGGTCAGCATTCTGGTCGAAACCTTCGGAACCGGCAAACTCAGCAACGACGATCTGATGGCCCTGGTTCAGGAGCATTTTGATCTGCGTCCGGGGGCGATCATCGCCACCTTCGGCCTGCGCGAGCTGCCGAGCCAGCGCGGTGGTCGTTTCTATCAAGATGTTGCGGCCTACGGTCACTTCGGCCGCTCTGACCTGGATCTCCCCTGGGAGAATGTGAGCGCCGCGGCCGCCAACCTCCGCCAGGCCACCGCCGACCGGGTGGCCAGCGCCGCCTGAGCCCCCCGGCCCCCCAGCCGGCCCTCGACACCACCGCCAGCGATCCAACCGGGGCTGACGCCACGGCACCGCTGGCCCTCGGTCTCGATCTGGGCAGCAGCGGTGCCCGGCTCGCCCTGGTCGCTCGCGACAACCGAGCCGGTGGGACCGGAACCTCCGCCCCCTGCTTCCGCCTGATCTGGGAGACGGCTCTCCCCTACCCCGGCCGGTTTGACGACCCGCTGGGGTGGAAGGAGGTCTTGCGCCAGCTCTGCGGCGCCATTCCTGAGACCTGGCGCCAATCCATCGCGGCGATCGCCCTCGATGGCACCTCCGGAACCCTGCTGCTCTGCCGGCCGGACGGCAGCCTGCTGCCACCGCCGTTGGCGCTGGCCCTGCCTTACCACCAGGCCTGCCCGGCCGTTGCCGCATCCGCTGCCGCCATCGCCTCCTCAGGACCCGCCGCCGGCGCCAGCGGCAGCCTGGCTCGGGCCCTCACCCTGCTGCAGAGGGCGGCGGACCAGGGGGATCGCGGCCCCTGGCTGCTGCGCCACCAGGCCGACTGGCTGATGGGTTGGCTGCTGGCCGACTGGCGCTGGGGCGAGGAGGGCAACAACCTCAGGTTGGGCTGGGATCTCGAGCGGCAGGCCTGGAGCGGCTCGATCGGCAGCCAGCGCTGGGCGTCATCCCTGCCCGAGATCCAGCCCAGCGGCCAAGTGCTGGGCCCCCTCGCCGCAGAGGTGGCGGCGCAGCTCAATCTGCCCGCGACCTGTCGCGTGGTCAGCGGCAGCACCGATGCGAATGCGGGCGTCCTGGCCGCCGATCCGGCCGCAGGCGATGGCGTGGCCGTGCTGGGCACCACCCTGGTGCTCAAGCGCTTCGTGGCGAGACCGCTGCAGGGCCCCGGCATCAGCTGCCACCGGGTGGCCGGACGCTGGCTGGTGGGCGGAGCCTCCAATGCCGGCGCCGGCATCCTGAGGCGCTTCTTCAGCGATGGCCAGATCGAGGCCCTGAGCCGCCAGATCGATCCGGACCAGCCCTCTGGCCTGAGGCTGCTGCCCCTGCCGGCCCGGGGCGAACGCTTCCCTGTCGACGATCCGGAGCTCGAGCCGGTGCTGGACCCCCGGCCGGTGAGTGACGCGCTCTATCTCCAGGCCCTGCTTGAGGGACTCACCGCCCTGGAGCTGGCCGGCTGGCAGCGGCTGCAGGCCCTGGGGATGGAGCCGCTGCAGCGGGTGATCAGCCTCGGGGGTGGGGCCCGAAACCCCCAGTGGCGCCGGATGCGCGAGCGGGCGCTGGGGGTGCCCGTGCTCAACCGCCCCCGGCTGAGCGCGGCCCGGGGCATGGCCCAGCTGGCGCTGGCGGCCCTTGAGGCTTCGGAGCTGGCGGCGGCAGGCGCAGGGCTGCCCAGCTGAACGAAGGGCCGCCCCCGGGCGGGGAAGCGAGGATGGAGGCCCCTGCCAGCTCCAACGATGTCCTCCCCTCTGGCCGACCGGCTGCGTCAGGCCGCCGCACTGGTGTTGTTTGTGGTGCTGGCGGGCTATGTGGGCTTCAGCGCCCTGCGGCTCGCCCTGCTCCTCTGGCAACGGTTCGCCCCGGCCTGAACCGCGGGGGCGACAAGCGGCGGCCGCGCCCCCAGAATCGGGACCACAGGAGTCTTTGCCGATGACCGCCGACCCCCTCACCCCCGCCGTGAGCGATCGGATCTGCAAGCACATGAACGACGACCACGCCGAGGCGGTGCTCGCCTATGCCCGCCACTACGGCGGTCTGAGCGCCGCCGGCAGTGCCCGCATGCTCGCCGTCGGTCCTGAAGCGATGCGGCTGGAGGTGGATGGGGTTGCCGTGGAGGTGCCCTTCGACCACTCGCTTCAAGACAGCGACGATGCCCACCGCACCCTGGTGGCGATGCTGCGGGCCCTGCCGCAGCCACCGGGCAGCGCTGGCTGAGCCCTGTCCGTCCAGGGGAATGCTTGGGGGCACCACCGTTGGGCTGATGCTCCCCCTGCACTGGTTTGTGATCAGCCCCTGCGGCCTCTGCGGAGACCCGCTGCAGGGCTCCGCGGCCCGCTGCAGCGGGTCGCTCTGCGGCGCCTGCCAGGAGCGCCTGGCCCTGCCGGATGGCGGGCTGCGTGGGAACGACCCGATCCCCTGGTGGAGCACGGGGGTGTATGCCGGTTCCCTGCGGGAGCTGCTGCTGCAGCTGCGTCGTCGGCCTCGGCCCGAACTGGTGCGGGGCCTTGCCGGCGGGATGGCCGAGACCCTGCGCCAGGGGGGCACCCCTCGCGAGCAGCCCCTGCTGGTGCCGATCCCCAGCTGGAAGCGCCAGGCCAATCCCTTGCCGGGCCTGCTCTGCGCAGCCCTGGAACGGCACGGTGGGATGCGACAGGCGGAGCTGCTGGAGCGATCCCGCCCCGTGCTGGGCCAGCACCACCTCGGCCGCGACCTGCGCCTCGCCAACCAGGCCGGAGCGTTCCGCAGCCGGCGGCCCCCCGGGGTCGGGGAACGGGCCCGGAGGCCCCTGCTGATCGTGGATGACATCCTCACCACCGGCGCCACCGTCTGCAGTGCCGCGGCGGCCCTGCGGCAGGACGGTTGGAGGGTGCTCGGGGCGGCGTGTCTGGCCCGAACCCCCCAGGGGGCGCGGCAGGCGGTGCTCTAAGATGATGGGGTCGCCACGGCGACGGGCCGGGATAGCTCAGTTGGTAGAGCAGGCGACTGAAAATCGCCGTGTCCCCAGTTCAAATCTGGGTCCTGGCATTACGGTTGATGGTTGTTGTCAGCTCGAAGGCGTGATCGGGCGTGTTGGGAGGGGGACACTCTGCAAAAGGGCGACGCTCCCTTTTGCATCGGCCGGATCACCCCAGCGCACCTGCTCCCGCACTCCCTCCACCATGCGCCAGCAGCCTTCCTCCGATCGCACCTTCAACAACGCCGACAGCTTCGCCCAGGCCTTCGATGAAGCCTGGAGCCGGCTGCGCCGCGACGGCGCTCCAGCAGCCCCCGATCAGGCTGAGGCCCTCCTGCAGACGGTGCTCGATCAGCTGAGCGACCATCCCTTCGCCGCCGCCGATCCCGCCATGGCCCGACAGGTGGGGGAATTCCGGATCCGCCTGCTCGGCCTGTAATTTGCCTGGGGCCTGACGCTTGACCCCATGAGCCCCTCCCTCACCCGCCTGGTGCGGATGCTGAGCGCCGGCTTCAGCAACCAGCAGCAGGCCTTCGACAACCCGCCCCTGTTCGCCCACATCCTGGTGACGTTCCGGCCCCTGCCCCAGCTGGCGCCCGGCTCCCTGCTGCTGGAACAGTCCTACGCCATCAATCCTTCCGTGCCATACCGGATCCGGGTGCTGCGCGCGGAGAGCAGGGACGGTGGGCTGGCCATCGAGAATCAGGCTCTGCGGGACGAACAGCGCTTCTGGGGGGCTGTGGACGACGGGGCCAAACGGGCCGCCATCAGCGCCGACGACCTCCTACCCCTGGAGGGATGCACCTATCTGGTGCGGGAGCAGGGCGATGGGTTCGTGGGCGAGGTGGAGCCGGGCTGCCGCTGCCTGGTGGAGCGCAAGGGCCGCACGGCCTATCTGGTGAGCAGCTTCAGCCTCTGGCCGGGTCGGATGGAAACGATCGATCGTGGCCATGACCCCGAAACCCATGAGCAACTCTGGGGAGCGCTGGCGGGTTGCTTCGAATTCAGCCAGACCCACGACTACAGCGACGAGATTCCGAGCAGCTGGCTGGAGGCCTTCGCGGGCTGAGGTCAATGCGCCCCTGATGCCCCGCTGGGCGAGGGGGTCGGCCCGGGGCAGAAGCATGAAGGAGTTTTGAGCTTCAGGGCCTGGGGCCGTGGAGGCGGAAAAACATCCTTAAGTTTCCCGGGTTTCCCTTCCAGCTTCATGAGCCTGCCCCTGCTTGCCACGCCCCCGCTGAGCGCCAACGCCCGGGTGCGCAGCTTTGGTATCGGTACCGACGAGACCCCGCGTCGCGCCCCCCTGAGCGGCAAGGTCAGCGCTGCCAGCCTCGATGAGCAGATTGAGCAGGCCTACCGCCAGATCTTCTTCCATGCCTTCAAGGTGGATCGCGATCCGGTCCTGGAATCGAGGCTGCGCAATGGCCAGATCAGCATGCGCGAGTTCGTGCGCGGCTTGCTCTACTCCAACAAGTTCCGCAACGACTTCTACCGCTGCAACAGCAACTACCGCATGGTCGATCAGATCGTCGGCCGCGTCCTCGGTCGGCCGGTGCACGGCCAGCAGGAGCGCATCGCCCTCTCGATCCTGATCGCCCAGAAGGGCATCGCCGGCCTGGCAGATCATCTGCTGGATTCCGCCGAGTATCGCGAGGCCTTCGGCGACGACACCGTTCCCCACCAGCGTTCGCGGGTCCTGCCGGGCCGCCGCTTGGGGGATCTGCCGTTCAATCAGCAGGCCCCCCGCTACGAGGCCTACTGGCGGGAAACCACCGCGCGGCGGGCGCCGGCCGGCCGCGGCACCGCCTGGATCCCGAGCGGCATCAGCCAGGGCCTGCCCCGTCCCCAATGGCTGGCCGATGCCCCCTCACCCCTGGCCCGCAAGATCTGGCAGGGACTGGTGACCGCCGGTGGTTTCGGCCTGACGGCTCTGCTGCTCTACGTGGCCGCCGTGATGCTGAGCACCCGCGCCGCCGGCTGAACCCGCTCGCCCCTCAAGCGGTTCACTCGTCCATGAACGGCTGCTCCTCTTCGTCATCGGAGCGATCCTCGAGCAGCTCCTTGCCATCCCCAAGCCGCCCCGTGGTGGGGGCATGGGGATGGCGCCGGGCCTGAAGTCCCGGCAGGGTCTGGAGGCGGGAGGCCTGGCCCTGGGCCTCCTCCAGGCCGGCCAGCAACGCTTCCATCCGCCCGAGGCGCTCCTCCGTGGCGCCCATCCGCCGGGCCAGCTGCTCTGCCGCCTCCCCTGAGGGACGGAGCTCAGGGGTTTGGCCATCCAGGAGCAGAGGTGCCAACCGCTCCTGTTGCTCCGCCAGCCGTTCCTCGAGTTCGATCAGGCGATAGGTGAGGGTTTCCCCCAGTTGAGCGAGGCTGTGCAGTTGCTCAGCCAGCCTGGCGGCGGTACCGCTCAGCGGCCCCCCCGGGCCTGGGGGTTGCTCGGGGGCAGAGACCATGGCGGGCAGAGGGATCGTGGGCGGATGGTATCGGCGCCAGGGCCAGCTGCCAGAGGGGAATTCGGCAGCGGCGAGGACACGGGCAGGCCCCCATGTAACGATTCTGAAAGCCTCGTCACGATCCCCTGTCAACCCCATAGGATCCGGCTGCAGCCAGCGCTGGAGCCGGATCCAACGCCCTTTCAGCGACCATCGAGCGTCCATCGCGCCCGCCACTCAGCGCCGTTCCGTCCGTCCGCTGAGCGAGGTGCCATCTCCGCTCCGGTTGTAGAGGGTTGTCTGGAGAACTGGCCGGCGTACCCAGGTTGCCCAGTCCGCAGGGCTCGCATCGGGGCCTTCCGGCTACCTGCTTTCCAATCCGCCTCCCCACCAGGCCCCTCGCCCATGACTCTCGTCAACGCTGCCTATCTGGGCATCGAGCGCTACTCCCTCAACCGCAATCGGGAAAACTGGAGCAACGCCACTGAAAACGACAAGGAAGTTCTGATCCGCGCCGTCTACAGGCAGGTGCTCGGCAACCAGTATGTGCTCAGCTCCGAGCGGCTGCAGGGCCCCGAGTCGCTGTTCAAGCGCGGCTACCTGAGCGTGCGCGAACTGGTGCGCCAGGTTGCCAAAAGTGCGCTCTACAAATCGAAGTTCTTCGAGAGCACCAACCCCTACCGTTTCATTGAGCTGAATTTCAAGCATCTCCTTGGTCGCGCGCCGCAGAACAAGGCTGAGATGCTGCACCACTTCACCATCCTTCAAGAGAAAGGTTACGACGCCGAAATCGATTCTTATCTTGATAGCGCCGAGTACCAGCAGCGCTTCGGCGAAGAAGTGGTTCCCTACATCCACGGCTGGGACTACTCCGTGGGTCAGCAAGGCCTGCAGTTTTCCTACATCCTTCAGCTCACCCGCGGTGCCGCTGGAGCTTCCGTGCGTGGCGATCTGCTCAAAAACCAGTCGCGCCTCAACCCCGCAGTGCACAGCGAGGCACCGCTGCCGGTTGTGAGCCCCAATGCCAAGGGCAACGTTTTCCGCAAGGTCACCAGCGACGGCGTGACCCGTCAGGGCGTTGGAGCCGGTGAAGAAGGCCGCACCTATCGCGTTGAGATCACCGGCTTTAACAACTACAGGCTGCATAAGCGCAGCAACCGCGTGCGTTTCATCCCCTTCAATAAGCTGCTTGAGTATCAACAGCAAATCCACCGCGAAGGCGGCCGCATCGCCAGCATCACCCCGGTCAATTGACCGACCGGCTGATCGGCCGGACTTCCGCTATCCACGTTCCCCCTCTGAACCACCATGAAGGTTTCCGCAGGTTCCCGTGGCACCGGCGTCAACAGCGACCGTCAGGTTTCGTTTGTTGTCACCGGTGTCAACAACAACGACTACTCACGCACAGCTGATCTGGTCATGAACGTCCCCTTCAGCCGCATGAACGAGACGATGCGTCTTGTTCATGCCATGGGTGGCAAGATCACCAACGTCGTGGTCACCGGTAGCGGCAATGCCGGCGAACCGGTCGCCCCCCGCAAGGCTGGACGCCAAGCCGAAGCCTGAAGATAAGGCCGAAGGCTGAAGCCACTCCCGCTCCGGGCTCATCCAGCGGGGGAATCTCAGCCGCGGTCAACCCATGGCACCACCGTGCATACACCAGGGGCCTACCGCGACGCGGGGGCCCTTTTTTGCTGTCGGGGCAACGCCGCTGCCGCCATTGACGATCCGATGGAATCAGCGCCCCCTGGCTGCCTGCCGATGGCAAGCCGGGCAGAGGCTGGGCAGAGGGTTTTCCGCGACCCATAGCACCGCTGTAGCAGCCGTGACCGTTTGTTACGGCGGTCGCGGTTGGCTGGCCGGAAACCCAACAATGGTCTGGTCGCTGAGCCGGTTCTGGTCAAGGGCCAAACCAACGCCGTGCGATCCCCGAGAACGACGACCCCGGCCCCCCGGCCGTCGCCCTCACCACCCCTTACCCACCCACTCCCGACGGCCCACCGTCGAGACCAGGAGCTCTACTAATGTTCGA
>JBMSXZ010000094.1:0-9664 GCA_049426205.1 Cyanobium sp. | reverse complement strand
ACTACAACGGCGGCACCGTGCAGGTGATCCCCCACATCACCGGCGAGATCCGCGAACGCATTCACCGGGTGGCCGCCAACAGCAATGCCGATGTGGTGATCGGCGAGATCGGCGGCACCGTCGGTGATATCGAATCGCTGCCTTTCCTGGAGGCGATCCGCGAATTCCGCGGTGATGTCGGCCGCCATGACCTGGCCTATGTGCATGTCACCCTGCTGCCTTTCATCGGCACCTCCGGCGAGCTCAAGACCAAACCCACCCAGCACTCGGTCAAGGAGCTGCGCTCGATCGGCATCCAGCCCGATGTGCTTGTCTGCCGCAGCGATCGGCCCATTTCCACGGATCTCAAGGCCAAGATCGGCGGCTTCTGCGGCGTGCCCAGTGGAGCTGTGATCCAGGCCCTCGACGCTGACAGCATCTACGCCGTGCCCCTGGCCCTGGAGCAGGAGGGGCTCTGCCGCCAGGTGCTCGATGCCCTGGGCCTCTCCGACCACACCAGCGACATGGTGCGCTGGGCCGAGCTGGTGCACCGGCTGCGCCACCCCGGCCCGGCGGTCAAGGTGGCGCTGGTGGGCAAATACGTGCAGCTCAACGACGCCTACCTCTCGGTGGTCGAGGCCCTGCGCCACGCCTGCCTGGAGCAGGACGCCTCCCTCGATCTGCGCTGGATCTGCGCGGAGCAGATCGAGGAGCAGGGGGCGGCGGGCCTGTTGGCCGGCATGGATGCGGTGGTGGTGCCGGGGGGCTTCGGCAACCGCGGCGTGGATGGCAAGGTGGCGGCGATCCGCTGGGCCCGGGAGCAGCGGATTCCCTTCCTCGGCCTCTGCCTGGGCATGCAGTGCGCCGTGATCGAATGGGCGCGCAACCAGGCCGGGCTGGAGGGGGCGACGAGCGCCGAACTCGATCCCGCCACTCCCCATCCGGTGATTCACCTGCTGCCCGAGCAGCAGGATGTGGTCGACCTGGGGGGCACGATGCGGCTGGGGGTCTACCCCTGCCGGTTGGTGCCGGGCACCCTCGGCGAGCGCCTTTATGGCGATGCGGTGGTCTACGAGCGCCATCGCCACCGCTACGAGTTCAACAACGCCTACCGCACGGCGTTCCAGCAGGCCGGCTACCGCATCAGTGGCACCTCCCCCGATGGCCGCCTGGTCGAGCTGATCGAGCTGGAGGGGCACCCCTTCTTCACCGCCTGTCAGTACCACCCCGAATTCCTGTCCAGGCCCGGCAAACCCCATCCGCTGTTCCGCGGCCTGATCGAAGCGGCCCAGCATCGCCATCGGGATGCCGACCAACGGGATCTGGTCAGCGCCCTCAGCGAGTCCTGAGCCGCCGCCAACGATCGATCAGCTCCATCTCCGCGGCGGCGCCAGGTCCCTCCACCCGGGCCCGGCCATGCGGTTGTCGCCGGAGGGGCCTCCTCTTTAACGTCACCCCCATGGGACGCTCCCCCCTTCTCGCCAACGCCGACTCCCAGGCCAGTTCCCAGCCGCCAGCGCCCGGGGCCAGCCTGCCGGTGGTCGAGACCTTCCACTCGCTCCAGGGGGAGGGCCTGCATGCGGGCCGCAGCGCCTTCTTCATCCGCCTGGCCGGCTGCAGCGTCGGCTGCTCCTGGTGCGACACCAAGCACTCCTGGCCCGAGGCGAGCCACCCCCGCCTCAGCCTCACCGACCTCGCCGCCGCCGCCCGCGCAGCAGCGACGGCAGGCGCCGGCTTCGTGGTGATCACCGGGGGAGAGCCGCTCCAGCACCACCTCGATCCACTCTGCGACCAGCTGCGGGCGGCCACGGCCGGGGCTGAGCAACCGGCGGGCCTCCCCCTCCACCTGGAGACCAGCGGGGTGGATCCACTCAGCGGCCGCTTCGACTGGATCACCCTGTCCCCCAAACGCCATCGCCCGCCCAACAGCGACCTGCTGCAGGCCTGCGATGAACTCAAGGTGGTGGTGACGGCAGCCGCCGATCTGGCCTTCGCCGAAACGATGGCCGCGCAGGCGCTCCCAGGGGGCCGCCACGGCGCCGCCAGCCGCCGCAGCCGGCCAGGGCCGGCGCTGTTGCTGCAACCCGTCTGGGAGGATCCCGGCGCCAGCGAGCTGACGATCGACTACGTGCGCCGCCATCCGGCCTGGCGGCTCAGCCTGCAGAGCCACAAGTGGCTTGGGCTGCGCTGAACCAGGCCTGCCCGTGGAGCCAGAAGCCGGGGCCCCGTGGGAAACGCACAACAAAGCAGCAGGATCGGAGCAAAGTGCGGGCAGGGTGCTCTACTTTGTGCCGGATTTTGCGGTCGTGGTCATGGTAGGAAGCAGGCTGAACGGCAAGTCCGCTCGAGCCTGTCAACGTGCTTGGCGACTGCGGGTCTGGCCGATGGCCGTGCTTGCTCTGGGCCTGGCCCTGCCCGTTCAGGCTCAGACGAAAAGCCAGGCTCAGACGAAGAGCCCGGTTCAGGAATGGCAACAGGCGCCGCCGCTGCCCACCGACATGCGCGACACGCTGGCAACGATCAGCACGGATTCCAACCTTTATCAGCTTTACCAGCAGTACCGCGCCAATCGCGACGGCCTCCAGAAGGCCGCCCAGCGGATCAGCCTCGATCAGGCGATCGCCATGGGCTTGGCCAACAACCCCACCCTGGCCGCCACCATCGCCGAGATCCAGGCGTCGCAATGGTCGGGCATCGCCGTGGGGCGGGAATGGGTGCCCAGCCTCAGCGTCAAGACCTCCGATCCGGGCGTGCTGGGCTTCTCCACCTCCACCAGCAGCCTGCAGACCAAGGTGGACGGCAGCGATGTGGCGGAAAAACTGAGCTTCAAGCACGGTTTCCTCTCCAATCCCTACGCCAACCTTTCCTGGTCGTTTTTTGATCCCTCCCGGGGCTCCCGCCTCGCCGCCCTGGGGGCCCAGAACAACGCCCTGCGCAACAAGCTCAGCTTCGTCTCCCGGGAACTGATCCTGGCCATCCAGACCAACTACACCGTGCTGCAGGAGGCGCTGGACCGGGAGAGTGATTACATCCAGCTCTTCAATCAGGCCATCCACATTTACGTCGGTGCCCATCAGGCCAAGCGGCCCGCCGCCGAAGTCAGCCGGCTCGAGGCCCAGGCGGTGTCGCTGCTGATCGACCGGGTCCAGGCCCATAAGCGCAGCATCCAGGCCGCCGATGGCCTGGCCAGCCTGCTCAACCTCACCCCCGGCAAGCTGGCGCTGCCCAATGAGAAGAGCAAGGAGATCGGCGCCTGGCCCCTGAGCCGCACCGATTCGTTGCAGCAGGCCCTCGCCCGCCGCGAGGAACTGCAGGCCAATGCCTGGGAGGTGAAGGCCCTCAACGACAGCGCCACGGCCATTCGCCTCAAGGTGGTGCCCGCCCTGGCCCTGTCCGCCCAGGTGAAGCGGATCAGCGCCAATCAGCAGGCCGGCTCCCTGAATGGCGACATGAACGGAACCCTGCAGCGCACTTCCGGGTTCGATTCCTTCCTGGGCCTCACCTTCGACTGGAAGATCTTCGATGGCGGCATCCGCAATGCGGAAGCCAATGCCGTTAACGCTCGAGCCCTGCAATCGGCCGAGCAGGGCATCAACACCCGTCTGACGATCGGCAGACAAGTGGCCGATTCCTATGCCACCTTCGTGGCCTCGAAGATTCTCGTTGATGCCGCCCGTGCCGATGTCAAGGCCTCTCGCCTCTCCCTGGCTGGCGCCCTGGCCGATTACAGGGCGGGACTCCACAACGATGCCGGCACCACCGTGGTGCAGGCCCTCTCCAAGCTGAAATCCGCTCTCGACACCTACCGCACCCTGCTCAGCGACCAGAATCTGGCGGTCCATCAGTTGAATCGCTTCACCGCCACCTGGCCGGGAAACACGGAGCAGCAGGTCAGGGAGCGCTTCGAGCGCTGGCTGCCCCCGGCCGGCCAGGTCCCCCGGCCCCGAACTCGCGCCACCGCCCAACCCCGCAGCCGCGTTGCCACGACCAGCTCCCCACCAGTCGGTGTCGATCCGGTGCCGGCCGGGGCGGATCAGCCCACCCCGATCGCCGAGCCGGCCAGCGGTGCCTCCCTGCCCGCCACGCCCCTCAGCGCTCCGTCGCCGCGTTAGTCGGGCCGGTCAGGCGATGTAGGGGGTGCGGGGAATCTTGATGCCCTCTTGTTGGAAGCGGTTCCAGATGGCGCGCCGGAGTTCGGCGGCAATGCCACCCTTGGTTGTGGGATCGGCCATCCAGAAGTCGAGGCCATAAATCATGGCGTAGTCTCCAAATTCCGCCAGCTTGGCCGATGGCGGCGGGTTTGACATCACCCGGGGATTGGCCTTGGCGATCTCCAGCAGGATGGCGATCACCTGTTCAGGGGAATGGTCATAATCAGCGCGCACATTCAAGCTGCCGCAGCGCAATGTCGCCGTTCCCGTATAGGTCGTCGTCGTGGCTGTGAAGAAGGTTTGGTTGGGAACCAGCAGCTCGGCGTTGTCGGAGGTGCGCAGCAGCGTGGCGGCCCGCAGGCCGAGGCTCTGGACCTTGCAGACATCGCCGTCGTGGACGAGCACTTCCCCGGGCTTGAGCGATCCTTCGAACAGCAACCAGAGGCCGCTGACAAAGTTGGAGAACACCTCCTTGATGCCAAAGCCGAGGCCCACCGACAGGCCGCCGGCGATGGCGGCGATGGCGGTGCCGTTCAGACCGATCTGATCCGCCAGCCAGAGGCCACCGACCCCGATCAGCAGATAGCGGAAGATCAGTTCAAACGCCTTGCGATTCCCCAGATCCATTCCCGCGAACCGTCCGGCCATGGACCCGATCAGGGCCACCGGCAATTCGGAGAGCACCACCAGGAAATAGGGCAGGGCCACCAGCAGCAGCAACTTGCCGAAACTGAACGGTTCGTCGAACAGATTGAGCAGCGGCACCTCGCTGATCGCCTCCAGTCCATCCAGCCGTTGGACCAGGCCGGCCGCGCTCAGCACCAGGAAGAGGGGGGAGACGGCCCGACGCCAGTAGCTCTCGACCACCTCGGCAGGTTGCCAGCGTCGCAACAGCAGCCGCAGCCCCGCCAGCAGCGCCCAGATCAGCACCAGCTGGCTGATCAGGGTCAGCAGTGCACCGGGCTGCCCGAAGGAGATGGCCGCGGCGCCGGCCACGGCCAGGGCTGCGGCGAGCAGCAGCTTGGCGAACACCGGCTGCCAGCTGGTTTCCGGATGGGCCAGCCGCAGCTTCCAGGCCCGGTAGGCCAGGATCAGAGCCACGGCCACCAGGATCTGAATCAGCAGGGCGGCTCGGCTGAGCAGTCCCAGCCAGCCGCCGATCACGAAGAGAAGTTGATTCATGGCTTACGGGAGGCGGAGGGTGCGGCGGCCGTCGCAGGGGCCGAGGGGGCTGGCGTCAGCGGAGCAGCGGAACCCTGGCCAGGCAGGGACGCCTGGGAGCTGTGGCCGGCCAGGGTCTGGAGGCTTTCCAGCACCTCCCGGGGCGACTCCTCTCCGTAGATGTTCTGTTTGAGCAGCTGTCGCAGGGCCTCGGTGTGCTGGCGCAGCTCCACCCCCTGTTGATAATTGGGAACAGTGGAGGCTTCCAGGCTCGACTCCATTGCCGCCAGAACCGGTGAATCCTTCACCGGCACGATCACGTTGCGGTTCACCGGCATGTTGCCGAAAGCCCTCTGCATCAGGCTGTTCTGGCTGATGTCGTTGAGCATGAACAGGGCGAAGCTCTCCGCCAGGCGTCGCTGGCTGGGAGTGGAATCCCGCCCGAAGCTGATCACCAGCAGCCGTGCCATCGGCCGGGCGGGCGTGCCGTTGGCCCCGCGGGGCAGCACGGAAACCCCGAGCTTGGTCCCGAGACTGCGGCGCAGGCGGGGAATGGCGTTGGCATTGCAGCTGATCCAGTCCAGCTGTTTGGTCTCCAGCCGCTGCACGAGCTCATCGCTGGTGTCGACGAACTGCAGGGTGGGCTGAACGTTGGCGCGATACAGCCAGCGCAGCCACGTGCCCACGTCGTTGGCCTCCTGGTCCGAGAACCGTCTCGGCGTGCCCTCCTGGGCGCTGAACAGCCGCAGCAACGGCTTGTCGGCATTGAAGCCACTGGCGGTCCAGAGCAGTTCGTCCGCCTGCAGGGGCAGGCCCACCCTCAGGCCATCGGCGGCCAGGGTGACGATCTGATCGAGCTTGGTGGGCGGTTGCGGCAGCCGGGCGCGGTTGTAGCAGGCCAGGCTGGGTTGCAGCAGGAACGGCAGGGCCCGGAAGCTGTTGCCCTGGCGGAACCCCGAGAGAAACTGCAGGCGGAGGGGTTCGAGCTGGGCGGGGGTCAGGGCGCTCTCGCCCAGCAGTCCCTCGCGTTCCAGCTCCACCACCGGCGGCGTGCGGCTGATCATCAGGTCGGGGCCTGCACCGAGGCTGGCCCGTGAACGCACGCTCTCCACAAGCTCCCCCTCGCCCAAGAAGCGCATGTGCAGGCTGGCGCCGGGATGGACCCGCATGAACTCGCTGGCCATCTGGCCGGCCAGGTTCTTGAGGCTGGCGCGCACCACCTGGTCATTGCCGGCGCCGGTGGCGATCGCCACCTGGATGCTTTCGGGGGCTTTGACCGATGCCGGCAGGCTGCCCTGGCACCCGCCGCTCAACAGGGCAGCTCCCAGGCTCAGCCCGAGGCCGACAAGGCGGCCGGAGCGCAACGTCCTGAAACCAGTGAAAACCATGGACGGATTCTCCTCAGTAGACCATGGCCTGAGCCACGAATTCCTTGAGCTCAAACCGCTGTGCCTGCGGCTCCGGACTCACCACCACCAACCGCAGCCGCTCGCCCTGGAGCCCGTCCTTGCTGGCGGTGGTGGTGCCCACCTCCTTGCCGTCGCGGTCCAGCACCCGGAAGGTGGCGCGAATCGCTCCGCAGGGCCGCTCCTTGCAATACACCTCGAAGATTCGGGCCATGCCACCACCGAACAGCTTGGGGGGATGGCACTCCTCGGTGCACCAGCGGGTCAGCACGCCATCGGCGCTGGTCTGCCAGCCCAGGGTGCGCAGCTCCTGGCGCTCCCGCTCCTTGAGCTCGTCGGCGGAAAGCTTCTGGGCGGCGCGGAACTGATAGCCCCAGTAGAAGCCACCCCCCAGCAGGGCCAGGCTGGCGACCAGCCAGGGGAGGCAGCCCCAGACGCCGCGGGAGTGACGCTCGGGCTCATGGCCATCGCCGCGCTCGCGATCGACGCGGACCGCAGGATCCTCCGCGTCGTCATCGAACCTGGGCGGTCGGTCGTCGGCGCGGTTGCGGCGTAACACCATGGCAGGGCAAATCAGGGGCGAGCCTGCGGAAGCGGACCCGCCCAAGGGTATGCAGGAACACCCTGGCGTGCAGCATCACTGCTGCTGCTTGAGGCGTGGCGCCCCCAGGCACCACCCCGCTGCGGGAACGACGCGGTGGCCCATAGCCGAACCAGCGAACTCAGAGCTGGCGGGCCGGCGTCGTGCGGCGGTCCGCCCTCCAGAGGCGCCAGCGCAGCTCCAGCTCCACAGGGGCGTAGAGCACAATCGGCCGACTGACCTCATAAGGCACCAGGAAGGGCTGATCCCCCATCGGCACGAAAACCCGCCGCTGGGGCTGGCCCGGCGGGCAGGCCATCCGGGTGGAGGCCATTGGCGTGACGTCCTCGACCCGCAGCACGGTTCGATCACCGCCGGGGAGGGGGGCGCTGCGGATGCGTCCGCTGAAGCGATGGAGGTTGCAGTCCACCAGGGCGTGGCGCCCCACGATCAGCTCCACCCGCCAGTCGGCCGGATCGCTCGAGACTCCCGGATCGCGGCTCGGTGGGGGGATGCCGGGAAGCTGCACCACCCAGCGCCGCTCCGCCGGAGCTGGGGCGGGATAGGGGACCAGATCGAGACGGGGAATCGCCATGGCAGGCGGCGGGGTGGACAGCCCCAGGGTTGATGGCAGAGCCAGCAGGGCCGCTGCCGCCTGAGCCCTGATCCGGCGGCTGGCTCGGACCCTGGAGGGGAGCGGCGGGGCTGGCATGACGAAGGCGCAGGGATTCCCGCATCTTGATCAGCCCCGCTGGGGGCGTCGAGGCGGAGGGCCCGGAATCTGCCAGCCTGAGGGGATGAGCGCACCGCCGATCGCCATCGCCCTGCTCTCCGGGGGGCTGGATTCCGCCACCGCCGCGGCCCTGGCGCAGGAGGCGGGCTGCCGGGTGATCGGCCTCTCCTTCGACTACGGCCAGCGCCATCGCCGCGAGCTCGCCGCCGCCGCCGACCTGGCCCGGGCCCTGGGCCTGGAGGAGCACCACACCATCGCCGTGGATCTGGCCAGCTGGGGAGGTTCGGCCCTCACCGACAGCCGCATCGCCCTGCCCAGGGACGGTGTGGTGGCGGGCCAGATCCCCAGCACCTACGTGCCCGGTCGCAACACCGTGTTCATCGCCATCGGCCTCAGCCTGGCGGAGGCCCGGGGGGCGGAGCGGCTGGTGCTGGGGGTGAACGCCGTGGATTATTCCGGCTATCCCGATTGCCGCCCCGACTACCTGGAGGCTTTCCAGGCGCTGGCGGATCTGGCCAGCCGGTCGGGCCGTGACGGCCATGGTGCCCGCCTCTGGGCGCCTTTGGTGCGCTGGAGCAAGACCGAGATCGTGCGCCAGGCCCTGCGGCTCGGCGTGCCGATTGAACGAACCTGGAGCTGTTACAGCGGCGGCACCAGCCCCTGCGGGGTCTGCGACAGCTGCCGCATCCGCGACGCCGCCCTGCGGGAGGCCGGCCGCAGCGACCTCTGCAGCGCCGGCCTGGCCGGGATGGGTGCCGCCCCAGCTCCAGACCCCGTTGCGGCTCCCGGCGACGCCCCACCCATGCCAGCCGCTGCCGGCGACGCCTCCGCCGCCAGCGGGGACCAGCCACCCCCGCCCTGCCCCGGCGCCCTGCCGGACGGCCGCCCCCGCCAGCCTTGAGCCCGCCCCGCCTGCACCGCTCCCTTCCCTGGCGGGAACCCTGGGCGGTGGCCAGGGCCCTGGCCGCCGACGGCGCCAGGGAAGGCCTGGTGTTGCTGGAAGGGGATGGCAGCCCCCTCGGCCGCCGTGCCGTGCTCGGGATGGCGCCGCTGGAGACCGTGCGTTGCGGCGGGCTCCCCGGTGATCAAGGCGCCAGCGATCCGTTCGCCGCCCTGGAGGCCCTGGAGCGGCGCGGTGGACCCTGGCTCGGCTGGCTGGCCTATGAGGCCGCGGCCTGGGTGGAGCCCGCCGACCACTGGCAGCGCTCCGACATGGCCACCCTCTGGGCCGCCCGCCATGATCCCCTGATCCACTTCGACCGCCTTGAGCGGCTCTGCTGGCTGGAGGGGGCCGAGCCTGCCCGGCTGGCCGCCCTGGTGGAGCGCCTCGAAGCCCTGGAGCGGCGGGGCGGGGGGGGCCGGGGCAACCGGCCCCGAAGGCGGGGCAACCGGGGCCCTGGCCCAGGAGGCCATGGAGCCGATCCCCCTGGAGGCCTGGCACTGGCACACCCCCTTCGATCGCTTCGCCGCCGGCGTGGCGGACCTGCGGCAGCTGATCGCCGCCGGCGATCTGTTTCAGGCCAACCTCACTGCCTGTTGCGAGACCTGGCTGCAGCGGCCGGTCGATCCGCTGGCGCTCTACGCCAGGTTGCGCTGGCGCTGCCCCGCCCCCTTTGCCGGCCTGGCGATCGCCAGCGCCGGGGGGGGGGGGGGG
>JBMSXZ010000093.1:0-9736 GCA_049426205.1 Cyanobium sp. | reverse complement strand
CCCTCACCACCGCAGCCCAGGGCATCAACGACCACAACGGCGCCCTGGCGATCGAGCTGAGCGGCTATCTGATCGAGGAGCTGCGCGATCCCCAGAACTACGCCGATTTCTGCGCCGACGTGGCGGCGGCCGATGTGTTCATCGCCTCGCTGATCTTCATCGAGGACCTGGCCCAGAAGGTGGTGGAGGCCGTGGCGCCCCACCGCGACCGGCTCAAGGCGGCGGTGGTCTTCCCCTCGATGCCCGAGGTGATGCGGCTCAACAAGCTGGGCACCTTCTCGATGGCCCAGCTCGGCCAGAGCAAGAGCGCCATCGCCCAGTTCATGAAGAAGCGCAAGGAGAAGGGAGGCTCCTCGGCAGGCTTTCAGGACGCGATGCTGAAGCTGCTCAACACCCTGCCGGCGGTTCTCAAATATCTGCCGGTGGAGAAGGCCCAGGATGCCCGCTCCTTCATGCTCAGCTTCCAGTACTGGCTGGGTGGTACGCCGGACAACCTGCGTAACTTCCTGCTGATGCTGGCTGATAAATATGTCTACCCCCGCGGCGACGCCGACCGCCCCTCCCTGGAGGTGGCCGATCCGGTGGTGTTCCCCGACCTCGGCATCTGGCACCCCCTGGCGCCGGCGATGTTCGAAGACCTCAAGGAATACCTCAATTGGAACACCAGCCGCAGCGACCTCTCCGAGGCGGCCCGCCGCGGTCCGGTGATTGGCCTGGTGCTGCAGCGCAGCCACATCGTCACCGGCGATGAAGCCCACTACGTGGCCGTGATCCAGGAAATGGAGTATCGCGGTGCCACCGTGATTCCGGTGTTCTGCGGCGGGCTCGACTTCACCAAGCCGGTGAATGCCTTCTTCTACGACCCGATCAACCCCGACGTGCCCCTGGTGGACGGCGTGGTGTCGCTCACCGGCTTCGCCCTGGTGGGCGGCCCTGCCCGCCAAGACCACCCCAAGGCGATCGAGGTGCTGAAGAAGCTGAATCGCCCCTACATGGTGGCGCTGCCGCTGGTGTTCCAGACCACCCAGGAATGGGAGGAGAGCGACCTGGGCCTGCACCCGGTGCAGGTGGCCCTGCAGATCGCCATCCCCGAGCTCGATGGCGCGATCGAACCGATCGTGCTGTCGGGACGTGACGACGCCACCGGCAAGGCCCACACCCTGCAGGACCGGGTCGATGCCATCGCCGAGCGGGCGATCCGCTGGGCCTCGCTGCGGATCAAGCCCCGCGCCGAGAAGAAGCTGGCGATCACCGTGTTCAGCTTCCCGCCCGACAAGGGCAACGTGGGCACCGCGGCCTACCTCGATGTCTTCGGCTCGATCTACCGGGTGCTCGAGGAGATGCGGGCCAAGGGCTACGAGGTGAAGGATCTGCCCGCCACGCCTAAAGCCCTGATGGAGGCGGTGCTCAAGGATCCCGAAGCGCTTGAAGGCGCACCGGAGCTCGCGATTGCCCACCGCATGAGCGTGGAGGAATACGAGCGCCTCACCCCCTATTCCGAGCGCCTTGAGGAGAACTGGGGCAAGCCCCCCGGCACCCTCAACACCGATGGCACCAACCTGCTGATCTTCGGCCGCCACTTCGGCAACGTGTTCGTTGGCGTGCAGCCCACCTTCGGCTACGAGGGTGATCCGATGCGGCTGCTCTACTCCCGCAGCGCCAGCCCCCACCACGGTTTCGCCGCCTACTACACCTACCTCGAGAAGGTCTGGGGCGCCGATGCGGTGCTGCACTTCGGCACCCACGGCTCGCTGGAGTTCATGCCAGGCAAGCAGATGGGGATGAGCGACAGCTGCTACCCCGACTCCCTGATCGGTGCCCTGCCCAACCTCTACTACTACGCCGCCAATAATCCCTCCGAAGCCACGATCGCCAAGCGGCGCGGCTATGCCTCGACGATCAGCTACCTCACCCCCCCGGCCGAAAACGCCGGCCTCTACAAGGGGCTCAAGGAGCTGGGCGAGCTGGTGGGCTCCTATCAGCAGCTGCGCGAAGGCAGCCGCGGCGTCCAGATCGTCAATGCAATCGTGGAAACGGCACGCCAGTGCAACCTCGACAAGGACGTGACCCTGCCGGAGGTCGATGCCGATCAGCTCGACATCGACGGCCGCGATGCGGTGGTGGGAGCGGTCTACCGCCAGCTGATGGAGATCGAGAGCCGGCTGCTGCCCTGCGGCCTGCACACGATCGGCAAGCCCCCCACCGCCGAGGAGGCGATCGCCACCCTGGTCAACATCGCGGCCCTGGAGCGGGAGGAGGAGGGGCTGCGCTCGCTGCCCGGGCTGCTGGCCGAGAGCCTCGGGCGCACGATCGCCGACGTTTACAAGGGCAACGACTCCGGTGTGCTCGCCGATGTGGAGCTCAACCGACGGATCACCGAGACCTGCCGCGCCGCGGTCGGGGCGATGGTCAAGGAGGTCACCGGCGCCGATGGGCGCGTCAGCCTGCGCCGCAACTTCGGCTGGTTCTTCGATCTGCTGGAGCGCTTCGGCATCAAGCTGCCCTCCCCCTGGCTGTCGGCCTGCCGCAGCGGCGGTTTCGCGGCGGTGGATCAGGGCGAGCTCGACAAGTCCTTCGCCTATCTGCGCTTCTGCCTGGAGCAGATCTGCGCCGACATGGAAATGGAAAGCCTGCTGCGGGCCCTCGATGGCGAATACGTGCTGCCCGGTCCGGGTGGCGATCCGATCCGCAACCCCGGTGTGCTGCCCAGCGGCAAGAACATCCACGCCCTCGACCCCCAGGCGATCCCCACCCGGGCCGCCATCGCCGCCGCCAAGGGGGTGGTGGACAAGCTGATCGAGCGGCAGCGGCAGGAGCAGGGCACCTGGCCTGAAACCATCGCCTGCGTGCTCTGGGGCACCGACAACATCAAGACCTACGGCGAATCCCTGGCCCAGATCCTCTGGTTCATCGGCGTGCGGCCCTTGCCCGATTCCCTCGGCCGCGTCAACAAGCTGGAGCTGATCCCCCTGGAGGAGCTGGGGCGGCCGCGGATCGATGTGGTGGTCAACTGCAGCGGCGTGTTCCGCGATCTGTTCATCAACCAGATGGCCCTGATCGACCAGGGGGTGAAGCTGGCGGCCGAGGCGGAGGAACCGCTGGAGCTCAACTTCGTGCGCAAGCATGCCCGGGAGCAGGCGGCTGAGCAGGGGATCAGCCTGCGCGATGCCGCGACGCGGGTGTTCTCGAACGCCAGTGGCAGCTACAGCTCCAATGTGAACCTGGCGGTGGAGAACAGCACCTGGGAGGAGGAGGGAGAGCTGCAGGAGATGTATCTCTCCCGCAAGACCTTCGCCTTCAATGCCGACAATCCCGGCGAAATGAATCAGAATCGTGAAGTGTTCGAGTCGGCGATGAAAACCGCCGATGTGACCTTCCAGAACCTCGATTCGGCCGAAATCTCGCTCACCGACGTCAGTCACTACTTCGACTCCGATCCCACCAAGCTGATCGCCTCGCTCCGGGACGATGGCAAGGCCCCCAGCAGCTACATCGCCGACACCACCACCGCCAACGCCCAGGTTCGCTCACTCAGTGAGACGATCCGCCTCGATTCACGCACCAAGTTGCTGAATCCGAAGTGGTATGAGGGCATGCTCGACTCTGGCTACGAGGGGGTGCGAGAGGTGGCCAAGCGCCTCAACTTCACCTTGGGCTGGAGTGCCACCAGCGGCGCCGTCGACAACTTCGTGTATGAAGAGGCCAACAACACCTTCATCAACGATCCCGAGATGCGCCAGCGGCTGCTGGAGCTCAATCCCCACAGCTTCCGTCGCATCGTCGGCACCCTGCTGGAGGTCAACGGCCGCGGCTACTGGGAGACCAGCGACCAGAACATCGCCCAGCTGCAGGAGATCTACCAGGAGATCGAAGATCGCATCGAAGGGGTCAGCCAGGGCTGAGCCCGTTCCGCCGGCTCGCCCGAACCGCACCAACACCGGCAGGCCAGCGCCGCGGTGCTGGAGGCAGGCTGGCAGCGCTGGAACAGCCCACTGTTCCACGGCAGACAACGATCCTGAATCAGCTGCGGCAGGCTGAAACCAGGGCCGGAGCAGCCACCGCCGCGCCTCCAGGCCCGAGCCACAACCGTGCCCCTGCCGCCGCCTGAACCCAGCCCCCACGACACCACCGCCAGCTCGACCGGCAACCCGCCAGCCAGCCCCACATACCAGCAGCTGCGCACCCTGGTGGCGGCACCGCGCCAGGGTCGGGCGATCGCGGTCGGGTCACGGCCCAGCAGCCTGGCGGCGGCGGCCCTGGAGCAGCTGGGGCTGGACGGGGCCGAGCCCAGCGCCGCCGTGGATCGCCGCCTGCTCGAAGGCCGCGAGCGCGCCAATGAGCAGGGGGTGCTGCTCTGCCTGCGCTGCCGGGTCAGCCATGCCGCTGAAGCCAAAACCCAGGCCCTGTATCGCCGCTTCGGTCGCAGCCACCAGCTCGATCCGATCGACCTGGCCGCCACCGTGCTCGATGACACCGGCACCCCCCTGCCCTGGCCCGATGGCGACCAGGGCGCCGGCCACCGACCCTTCAGCCTCTCGGTGATCGAGAGCTTCCGGCCCGAGCTGGCCGGCCTGGGCCACTGGGCCCAGCGGCGGGTGCAGAGCCACCCGCCGCTGGTGCAGCTGCTGCGCGAGCACGGCCTGCTGCTGCAGCGGGACTGGTCGCTGCTGGCCCATGCCAGCCCCGGCCGGATGGAGCGGGCCTGGCGGCTGCACGGCAGGGCTGGCCTCGACGGCGCCGCCGTGGAGCAGCTGCATCGGCGCTTCCTGGCCGCTTACCAGGAGGCGGAGGGGGAACGCAGCGGCCAGCGCAGCCGCTGGGAACCCGATGGCCCGTTCCTGGTCGGTCTCGATCCGGCGGCCCCGGCTGAGCGCACCCTGGGCCATCTGCAGGCGATGGCGGCGGCCCTGCGGCGCGAGCGGCTGGGTTCCCTGCCCCTGGTGGAGCCGGAGCAGCTCGAAGCGATCCCCGCCCCCAGCGGTCCGCCGCCGCCGGGCGACCAGCTGGAGCGGCTGGAGGCGGCCCTCCGCCAGTCCCTGGCCCTGCAGCTGCCCGCCATGCTGGCCGCCGATGGGCCGGAGGCCGCCCTGCGCGCCTGCCTGTGGAGCCACTACGTCGCCGGCCAGACCCAGCGGCGCATCGCTGAGGCCTGCGGCTGCTGCCAGGCGAAGGTGACCCGCCGCCTGCAACCGGCCGCCCACGCCGCCGCGATCGCGACCACCGCCCTCTCCCTTCTGGCCGGCCAGGCGGGCTTCGAGACGGTGGGGCAATCCCTGCCGCTGACCGAAACCCAGGTGAACGCCCTGCGCGATCACCTGCTCACCCCCGCGGCGGACGGGGATCGGCCCCGCCTGGCCCTCTGGCTTGAGCCGCTGCTCCCGCCGCGCTGAGGCACCCCAAGGGGGCCCCCATAGGGCCGCCAGCTGGCCATCACCCCATGGCGCTGCCGCCACCAGCTCGCGCCAGGGCACCCCGCAGGTCCGCCACCCGCGACACCCTTCCCCCGCTCCCGCTCCCTCACCGACGACCATGGCTTCCCACCGCGACGACGACGACCAGGACGACCCCCTGGCCCTGCCCCTGCCGCCCCACACCCTGCTGCTCGACGGCCCTGGCTGTTCAGCCGGCGAGACCGCCCACGGCGACCAGCCCTGGAAGCCCAGTGACCTGGTGCTGCAGGTGCTGCGGCAGCAGATCAAGGAGCTGGGGCTGGGGCTGAGCCTGCGGGAGCAGGCCGCCCGGCCGCCGCAGGCGCCAGAGGCGGCCGGGCCAGCCGGCGGTGGCGAAGGGCGGACCTTCCTGCTGCACGGCTTCAGGGTGCGGGTGCAGTGCGCCCCCTTCTGGGCCGAGGCGGTGGCGGTACCGCCCCGGCCCTGGCGCGGCGGCCGCCACTCCCCCCAGCTGCTGCTCGGTGCCTGGGTCGATGAGGAGAACGGCGCCGTGCGCCTGCCGGGGGTTCTGACGGCGGCGGAACTGCTGCAGCGCTGTCCGGGGCTGGCGGCGGGGGAAGGGCCGCGGCAGCTGCCGCTCGCCGCCTTCAGCGGGGGCCTCGATCGCCTGTTCCAGCTGGTACGGCTGCTGGGGCCGGAGGCGCTGCTGCCGCCACGGCCAATCCTGGGGGTGGCGGTGCGCGACTGGCTCGAAGGGGTGCTGGCGGAGGGCCTGGCGGACCTGGGGGCGGAGCTGCTGCCTCCGAGCGCCGCGGCGTTCCGGGGGGCGACGGTGGAGCGGCGCCCCCAAACCCTGGCCACGGTGCTGATCCCCCTGGCCCTGGTGCTGGGCCGGATCGAGACGGGGCCAGCACCGGCCGGGGCGAGCGAGCGCTTCCGGCTGCTGCTGCGGCTCTGCGGCAGCACCGACGGCACGGAGTGGCTGGAGGTGCGGCTGGAGCCCGATCTGGCGGGCGATTTGCTGCCCCAGAGGCTCACCCTGCAGGTGGGCGATCGGGCGGTCGACACCGGCAGCGATGGTGGCTCCGGCTCCCTGGAGGTCACGGTGCCGGCCCGGGGGGAGAGCCTGGTGATCGGCCTGCGCCATGGCGGCGGCTCCCGGTTGGAGCTGCCACCGCTGCACTTCGCATCGGAGCCAAGCTGAGGGCCGTCGACGGCGGATCAGCCCCCAATGGCCAGCATCGATCTCTCTCTCCAGCCCCTCGCCGGCGGCGAAGAGCTGGCGGTGCTGCTGGTCAGTCCGGCCAGCCAGGCGGGCTTCACGGCGCCGCTTCCCAGCGGCCTGCTGGAGCTGCACGCCGCCTGGCGCCGCCGCTTTCTGCATCACCACGGCAGCGCCGGCGCCGGGTTGCCCGCCGCCGTGGTGGACGACTACAGCGCCCAGCTGAACCGCGGCCTGGCCCAATGGTTCGAGCACAGCCGCTGGCTGCCATTGGATCGGGCCCTGCGCCAGCAGCCGGGCCTGCCGCTGCGGCTGCGGGTGGCCCAGGAGCTGCGCCCCCTGGAGGCGCTGCCCTGGGAGACCCTGCCCCTGGATCGCCCCCTCTGGCGGCTGCCGCCCCAGGATCCCTCCCAGCCGGTGGCGGTGCCGCGGCCCCGGCGGGCGCGGCTGCTGCTGCTGGTGGGCCACGAGCAGGATCTGGCCCTGGATGCGGAGGTGGAGGCCCTGACGGACCTGGCCCAGCGGGGTCGCCAGGAGCTGCGCATCCTGCGGGGCCCCGGGGCCGGAGCCGAGGCCCTGCAACGGGTGCTGGCGGAGGAACCGGGCTGGGACGTGCTGATCTTCCTCGGCCATGGCGAGACCGATCCTGGCCAGGGGGGAAGGCTGCGGCTGGGCGATGGCAGCTGGATCTCGGGCGCCAGCCTGCAGGGACCGTTGCGGCGGGCGGTGGACCGGGGCCTGAGCCTGGTGCTGCTGCACTGCTGCCTGGGGATCGACCTGGCCCATGGCTGCCTGGCGGCCGGGGTGGCCTGGGTGCAGGTGTTCCGGGAGCGGGTGCCGGATGGTGCGGCGGCCCTGTCGTTTCAGCGGCTGTTGCGGGAGCTGCAGGCGGGCCATCCCTTCGCCCAGGCCCAGCAGCGGGCGGCCCAGAGCCTGGAGCAGGCTCCCTGGAGCGGCTGCCGCGGGCTGCTGAGCATCTACACCCACCCGGAAGCGCCAGCATTCCGCTGGCCCCGCCCCGGCGCCGGCCTGGGGCGGCGGGAGCTGCTGCTGCTCGGCGGCACCGCCGGCGCAGCCTTCGCGATCGGCCACGGCCAGGGCTGGGGCGCCCGCGACCGCCATGGCAGCCGGGTCTGGCGGATGGCCGCCAGCCTGGGCTCGGGCCAGTACCGGCGGCTGTTGGTGGGGGAGGTGCCGCAGCGGCTGGCGGAGCGGCTGGCCACGCTCACCGAGGGGCGGTTCCGGCTGGAGCTGGTGGATCGGGGCGCCCTGTCAAGCTCGGCCACCCTGGGGCTGATCAACGAGGGCCACGACTGCCAGTGCGGCTACGTGGATGTGTATTACGACAAGCTGCTGCTGCCGCTGAGCTTCGCCAAGGCGGTGCCGTTCGGCCTCAATCCCCGCGAACAGACGGCCTGGCTCTGGTACAAACGCCCCGGCGAATCCCTGCCCTTTCATCAGACGGTCTACGGGCGGATCGAGGTGGAGGGCCGTCGCCTCGATCAGCTGCGCTCCTTGCCGCTCACCCTCACCGGCGGCCAGATGGGGGGCTGGTTCAAACAGGAGATCCGGTCGCTGGAGGATCTGCGCGGGCTGCGGATGCGCATCCCCGGCCTCGGCGCCGATGTGCTCAACGCCTTCGGGGTGAAGACCGACATCGCGATCAACTCCGGCCGGGTGATCCGGGCCGATGAGATCCTGCCGCGGCTGCGCGACGGTCGCCTCGATGCCGCCGAATGGATCGGCCCCTACGACGACGAACTGCTGGGCCTGCAGAGCGCCGCCCGCTATTACTACGCACCGGGCTGGTGGGAGCCCTCGACCACCAATGAGCTGATGGTCAACCGCCGGGCCCTGGAGGGGCTCTCGCCGCAACACCGCCTGGCCCTGGAAACAGCCTGCGCCGAGACCTACCTCTGGAGCCGCCGCGAGTACGACCTGCGCAACATCGAGGCCCTGCGGCGGCTGCGAGCCGGCGGGGTGGAGCTGCGCCGCTTCCCGCCGGAGCTGATGGCCGCCTTCGCCGCGGAGAGCGAGCGGCTGCTGCGGGAGCTGGAGCGGCAGGACCCGCTGCGTTTCGGCTACGTCTGCGCGGAATGGCGCCAGTTCCGCCGCCGCATCCGCGACCTGATCACCATCACCCAATTCACGCCGGAGCATGGGGCGACCTGAACCAGCGGAGCCCTGCCTGCAACAGCCACCAATCGATAGGCCCCCCTGCGACCAGAAAGATATCGACGACGACCTGCTGCGCAACGAACTCAGCCAGATCCAAGGCAGCCCGAACACCCGCACCCAGCAGGAGTGGCCCCAGCAGAAGCCTGTCCACCGCCTCGAGGTGCTGCAGGCCGGTTCGAAGGCGATCGGCTGCTCTGCTGAACGCCAAGCCAGCCGCCCCCGCCGGAAGCAGCGGCGCCTGTCGCGGCGGAGCAGCCGAGGGCCGTCTCAGCGAGCTGGCCACGGCAGCAGGATTAGCATCAACCAATCCCTGGCCTGCCCCAGTCGCCATGACCAAGGTGACCAAGATCGATTGGACGGTGAAGACCGGCGATCAGGGCTGGAGCGGTACCGATACCCCCGTTCAGATCGAGATCTACCGCGATCACGAGTTGATCCAATCCTTGCAGCTTGAGCCCGGTCGCACCCCGCGCCTCGACCGCTCCGAACTGGCCACTTACCTCTGGGACGTCAGGTCCGATCAGGGCGACGGCCAGCAGGATGGCGCCAGCCCCATCCGCCGCGGCTACCAGGAATTCCCTGATGGCCTCGCAGGCCACCTGCGGGTCAAGCTGATCGCCCACGGCGATGACGCCTGGGAAAAGGAATGGATTGAAAGCACGGTTCACAGCGCGGAACTGCAACCGGCGCCACAGGCCCAGGCTGGGACCGTGCTCCAGGGGACGGCAGAGGCGGCGCCGGAAGGACAGGAGCAGCAGCAGCTGGTCTGGGTGGAAACGCGACGGACCTTTCGGTTCAGTCGTGGCCAGGTTCTCAGCACCAACCCGGCGGCGGGGGTGCGGGCGATCACCCTCCTCTACGACGACTGATTCAGGCCCAGCCTCCCCGCCCGACAGGCTCCAATGGGAGACTGGCCCTCCCTCCGATCAGGTCGGGCATGAAAGCC
>JBMSXZ010000092.1:0-9763 GCA_049426205.1 Cyanobium sp. | reverse complement strand
CTGGGCGGCAACCTGTTCGGCGCCAACCCCGACAGCACCCAGGCCCGCCGCGCCCTCGGCCGCATCGACACCGTGATCTACCTGGCCACCAAGCCCAACACCGGCCATTTTCAGGGGCTCGGGGCGCGGCAGACGCTGCTGCTGCCGGTGTTCAACCGCTTCGAAACGCCCCATCGCACCACCGTCGAATCGGGCAACAACTGGGTGCGCCTCAACGAACCGGGCACCACCCACCTGGGCAGCGGCCAGCTGATCAGCGAGGTGGCCTTTCTCTCCGAGCTGGCCCACCGCCTGCTCGGCGACGATCCGATCGACTGGCGGCGACTCCAGGATCCCCACTATGTGCGGCAGTTGATCGCCCGCACCGTGCCCGGCTATCAGGCGATCGCCGCCATCGACACCAGCCGCCGCGAATTCGAAGTGGCCGGCCGCGTCTTCGCCGCGCCCCGCTTCGCCACCGCCACTGGCCGCGCCCAGCTGGCCCCCACCCCCCTGCCCGATCTCACCCTCCCCGATGCCAGCCACTTCGGTGGGCTGGCACCCGGTGAGCGGGGACTGGTGCTCAGCCTGATCACGGCCCGCAGCTACGGCCAACACAACACGGTGGTCTACAAGGCTGGCGACAGCTACCGCGGCATGCCCCACCGCCAGACGATCCTGATGAATCCCGAAGACATCAGCAGCAGCGGCTTGCAGGCCCACCAGCGCGTCAGCGTGCAGGGCGACGCCGGCCGGCTGGAAGCGATCGAAATCATCCCCGGCTCAATCCGCCGCGGCGCGGCGCTGATGTTTTACCCCGAGGCCAATGTGCTGATGCACGCCGTGGTGGATCCCGCCAGCGGCACGCCGGCCTTCAAGCGGGTGCCGGTGATGGTGCGGGGCTAGGGCCCGCAGCCTGACGACCATGGACCAGGCCGGTGGGCACCATGGAACCCAGCTTTGATCAACGCGTCTACGCCATGGTGGCCCTCATCCCGGCGGGGCAATTGGCGACCTACGGCCAGATCGCTGAGCTGATCGGCGCCTGGGGCTGCGCCCGCCAGGTGGGCTGGGCCCTGCGCAGGCTGCCCCTGCCGAGCGAGCTGCCCTGGCATCGAGTGGTGAATGCCAGGGGCTGCATCAGCCTCAGCCTGGCCCGGGAAGGCAGCGACTGGATCCAGGCCGAACTCCTGCGCAGCGAAGGCATCCCGGTGGATGACGAGGGCCGCCTGCCGCTGGCCGCACATCGCTGGATCGGAACAAGCGATTGCATTCAGCCATAAAACCAGGGCAAATCCGATGCAATCCGGATGATTCTGCACCAATTCAGGCCCGGTTCAGCCCTACTCGCATACGAATACACAGCCGGCACTAGGCTAGCTAGCCGCAAGCATATAGCTAGTTCAAGACATCGATAGGCTTGGCCAACTAAGTCTCATTAGCAGACTTGGTAACGCCCAAAAAATTGCCATCCCACCCCGATCATTTCGGAGAACTAGATGTTTATGCCTCGAAGATCTCTCCCCAACCCTGCTGCCCCGCGCCCCCACACCTTGGCCAAGCACCTGGCAGGTTCCCTGCTGCTGGCCAGCACAATCGGCTTCAACGCCATTCCGGCGAAGGCCGCGGTTGTGCATCTCGATTTCGAAGGCATCAATGCCATCTACCCGTCGGGGTATGCTTTCGTCGAGGAGTTCTACAATGGCGGAACCAGTAGTGTTGGCACCACTGGAACCAACTACGGCATTTCGTTCGGGGCCAACGCTCAGGCGATCTGCCTCAACACGATTGGCGCCACTTGCTCCAATACATCGCGCGGCGGCATCGGTGACCCGACTTCCCAGAAGGGAGCACTATTTTTCCTGGGAGGCAATGAAACGTTCCTTAATTATGGCGCAGGCTTCGACACCGGCTTCTCCTTCAATTACGTCTCCTTGAGTTACAGCGGCAATGTCGATGTCTACGATGGCGTCGGTGGAAGCGGCAACGTCCTTGCGTCTCTCAATCTCTCCCCCAATGCCGGTTTGTGCCCTGGCTACAACGCCGGCTTCTGTCCCTTCTCGCCGACCGGCGTGCTGTTCTCAGGCACGGCAAAATCGATCGGGTTCGGTGGCGTTGCCAACCAGATCGTGTTTGATGACGTGACCTTCGGCTCCGGCCGCCCCGGCCCCGGCCCCTCCACCTCTGTGCCTGCTCCCCTGGGCCTCGCCGGCCTCGCCATGGGCTTCCGCTTCAGTCGCAAGCTCCGCCAGCGGCGCTCCGAGAGCGTGGTCTCGGCCAGCCGTTGATCCTGCCCTTCGTTGGTCGGACCCCGCCCCCAGCGGGGTCCTTTCGTGCCCAGCTGGGAGCTGGACCAGCCCAGCCACGCGCCCCTGCGTCCAGCCGCCTGGGCCACCAGGGGTGGAGGCAGGCTTCAGGCCAGTTGGGGTTCCCGGCCATCGCCACCGCCCGCCAGCAGTTCGGCCAGCACCGGATCCGCCGCCAGCAGCCGCGCCCGGATCAGGCTGGCATCGGGCTCGGCCAGTTCGCCATTGGCCCGCCACTGCAGGCAGGTGCGGCCAAGACAGGGCTCGACCGAGGGGGTAGCGGGGGCTTGGCTCAGGCCCCGGAGCGTGGTTTGGGCCATGGCTGACCCTCCTGGAGTTCACCATGAACCCTATGAAGCACTCCCTGCCTGCCGATACCCCCATTGGGGGGCAAATGGCTCCTGGGGAAACCGGCCCGGAGCCCGCTGTCGCCACAACCAGTCCAGGGCGCAGCTCAGCCCTTACGGAGATCGCGCAGCAGCAGGGCGTGCAGATGATCGGGCTCGCGGTACTGATGGGGTAGGCAGTTGTGCAGGGTTTGCAGCCGCTGCCAGCAAACGGTGCGCCGCAGTTGCTGAAGGGTGCGCCCCTCCCGGATCAACAGGCGCAGCGCCTTGCAATAGAGCGAGTAGTTGGCTTCAAGTTCACCGATGGTGATCGCCGCTGAGGCAGGTCCGCTGGTCATCGTTGGCAAGCTCGGCCTCGATCTCGGCCGCGAGCGGATGGGGCAGAGGCCCGGGCCTGGGCCGTGGGCAACGGCCGGGGCTCTGCCGGTTGGCAGGGTCGACTCTGATCCGAGCCGACCGCCGGGCGAGCCCCCCATTCGGGGACAGTCCAGGCGAAAACTCAGAGTTTCACCATGCCGCAGCGCATCCCTTTGAGCACCGCCTGCAGGCGGTTGTTGACATCGAGGCTGCGCAGCAGGCGTTTGGTGTAGGTGCGGGCCGTCTCCTCGCTCACCACCAGCCGTTGGGCGATCTCGCGATCGCTGAGGCCACTGGCGAGCAGATCGAGCACCTCGTATTCACGGGGCGTCAGCCGTGGGCAGCTCAGGTAGGGGAGGGTGCCGGAGCGCAGCGACGGGCTGCGGTAGCTGTGCTGCCCCATCACCGCCATCACCGCCGCCTGCAGGGGCCGCTGGTCGCCGCTGAAGTCAGCCTCCGCCACCACCGCCTCAAGCCAGGGCGCCTCCGAGTACTGGGCCGGGATCACATCGCCCAGGGCAAGCACCACCATCCGCAGCTGGGGCTGGGCCACCCTGGCCTGTCGGGCCAGCTCGAATCCGTTGCCGCTCTCGAGGTGGTCGGTGCAGAGCAGCAGCTCGTAGGGCTCCTGCTCCAGGTAATGCAGGCAGGTGGCCGCATCGGTCACGGCGCAGCCGATGCGGCTGCGGTCCTGGAACGACTCGCACACCGCCCGCAGCAGGAAGCGCCCTTTCATGGCAATCGCCACCTTGCCGCTCAGGGCCACCGACAGCAGCACCTGGTCCAGGGTGCTGCCCTCGAGACTGCCCAGAAAAGGGGTGAAATCCACGCGGCTCCCTGTCCCGGCTGTGGGGCCGGGCGACACCGTGAGACAACCTAGATGGCTTGCTGGGCCCATCGCTGCACGCTCCGCCCCGCGCGCCACCCGGCACCCGGCACCCGGCACCCGGCACCCGATTCGTGCCACCCGGGGCCTGGCCGGCGCCCCCTGCCGGAACCGCCACAGGGCTGCAGGCCCCAGGGGTGCGACGGCTGGGGTGTGGGGACAGCGTCAGGAATGGAACAGCAGCACCAGCCCCGATTTGACCTGGTGGAATTCACGTTCCTCGCGGCTCAGATCCAGCCCCACTTCCAACCCCTCCTTCAGGGCCATGTCGAAGGGCGGCGCCGTTGGCGCCTCTCCAGCCGACCACAGGGCGGCGATGCCGACCGGCGTGGCATGCCAACGGAACCGCTGGGTGGTGCCGATCACCGGTTCCTTGAGTGCATCTTCGAGGAGCTCCCGGATTGCCATGCCAGCGGGTTCGAAGTGAGCGTCGCTACAACTCAGTTTCCGTCGCTCCTTTGGCGCTGGGGTCCGCCTGAGAGCAATTGTGATACGCGCCCCCTTCTAGCCTGCCCCAGCTGCGGCGGCCCTGGTTCCGCGTTCCGCCATGACCGCCCTTCCCGGCCCGATCGCCCTGGTGCATGAGTGGTTCACGCCCCGCTCGGTGGGGGGCGCGGAGCTGGTGGTGCAGGAACTCGATGACCTGCTCAGCGGCCTCGGCCACCGGCCCGACCTGTTCGCCCTGGTGGATGGGGAGAGCCGGCGGCCCGGCAGCTGGCTGGAGGGCCGGCCGATCCGAACCAGCTTCATCCAGCGCCTGCCCTGGGGCACCAGCCACGTGCAGCAATACCTGCCCCTGCTGCCCCTGGCGATCGAACAGCTCGACCTGTCCGGCCATCCGATCGTGCTCAGCAGCAGCCACCTGGTGGCCAAGGGGGCCCTGGCCAGCCCGGAGCAGTTCCATCTCAGCTATGTGCACACCCCGGCCCGCTATGCCTGGGATCAGATGCATGCCTACCTGGCCAGCTCCGCCCTGGCCCGCAGCCTACTGGGGCCCCTGGTGCGGCTTCAGTTGCACCACCTGCGCCAGTGGGATGCCCTGAGTGCCCAGCGGGTCGACACCCTGGTGGCCAACTCACGCTTCACCGCCAGTCGCATCCGCCGCTGCTGGCGGCGACAGGCCGACGTGGTGCACCCACCGGTGGCTGTGGAACGGTTCCGCTGGCAGGGTCCCCGCGATGACGTCTACCTGAGCTTCTGCCGCCTGGTGCCCAACAAGCGGGTGGATGTGGTGGTGCAGGCCTTCAACCGCACCAGGCTCCCACTGGTGGTGCTGGGCGACGGTCCGGAGCGGCGCCGCCTCGAAGCGATGGCGGGCCCTTCGATCCGCTTTCTCGGCCGCTGCAGCGATGCCGAGGCGGCAGCCTGGCTGCAGCGCTGCCGGGCCTACGTCTATGCCGGCCTGGAGGATTTCGGGATCGCACCGGTGGAGGCGATGGCCGCCGGGGCGCCGGTGATCGCCTACGGCGTTGGCGGCCTGCGCGACAGCGTGCGCTGTCTGGCGGAAGGGTCCACGGCGCCGACCGGCCTGCTCTTCCCGGAACAGACCGCCGCCTCCCTGGCCGCAGCCCTGGAGCATTTCGAGGCCGGTGCCCTCTGGCGCCAGCTACCGGCCGAGGGCCAGCGCCTGGGGGCGGAACGCTTCGCCCCGGCTGTGTTCCGCCGCCGGATCACCGAGCTGCTGGAGCGGGGCTGGCTGGCCCAGCAGCGGCGCCTGCGGCACTCCTGTGCCTCTGCAATGAGTGACCCTGCCGCGTGGAGTCTCAGGGCGAGAGACGTTTAGATTCGATAGTCATTAGATGTGGTGTATCCGATGATTGCATCCTTCGGATCAACCCATATAGCGTCTCCCGTAGTTGCGCTCCATCCTCGCCCATTGCGGGCTGAAGAACTGATCGCCCTTCAGTCCCGCCGTTCACGGGTGATCAAGCGAGGAGGCGACATCGTGTTTTCCCTGGCGATTCTCTGCCTCGGATCGCCTCTTTATCTGGCCCTGGCCTTGATGGTGAAACTCACCTCCCGAGGGCCGGTGTTCTATGTCCAACAGCGTATCGGTCGCGATTACCGCAGTTTCGGATGCATCAAGTTCCGCACCATGCGCCGCGACGCCGATTGCATTCTCACCCGCCTGCTGGAGGAGTCACCAGCTCTTAAGGAGGAATTCCGCAACGATTTCAAGCTTCGTAACGACCCTCGCATCACCCGTCTCGGCCGCTTTCTGCGTCGCTCCAGCCTCGACGAGCTACCTCAGTTTGTCAACGTCCTCCGCGGCGAGATGAGTGTGGTTGGTCCGCGACCGATCGTGCGTCAAGAGCTGCCGCGCTATGGCGAACGCATGGATGAAGTGCTGGCGGTACGCCCTGGCCTGACAGGTCTCTGGCAGGTCTCAGGGCGCAACAACCTCAGCTACCGCCAACGGGTGTTGCTCGACCTGCGCTACGCCCGCCACCGCAGCCTGCGGATGGATCTTCTGATTATCCTCCGCACGATTCGCGTGATTCTCGACCCCCGCGACCGCGGTGCTTACTGATCCAATCTGACTGACCCAATCTGACTGACCCAATCTGATCCACTGCCATGGACAGGCCTGAGCGATGGGGTCAGTGGCGATTGGCCACTCCGGCAGCGCCAACAGCCGACTGTCCCGGGGCAACCTTTTCCTATCATATTCGGTGAGCACGTTCAGGGCAATCGGACATCATCAACCGATGGAGTCCTGGCCCTGGGCGGGGAGCCGCTCAGCGGCACTGCTGCCCTCCAGTAGAAGCGCCAGACCAACAGCGGCAGGTCAGGTCATGGCCATGGTTCGTCTGGGTGAGGGAGGACTCGCACCACGGAAACGGGCCTGTCCAGCCCTTGCACCGCCAACCGCTGGGCCGATCGCCAGATGTGCAGACGACGCTCACTTGTTGCCGCTGACGATCAGGCCAAACCGTTGGTTTCGTTCAAACCACCATCAAAATGCTGGTCCTGATCAACTCCATTCTGCAGTCAGCAGCAAGGTGGTCAGTATCATCACCAACCAGACAAGCTCCAATCTCCGATTGAGATTCAGGATCCGTCGAACCGCATCACGATCAGCGGGAGCTGCCGCTGCCGCCAGCACCGGTTTGGCCTTGGCCACCCCTCCATAAACGTTCACCCCCCCCAGCCTCACCCCTGCCGCAAGGGCATAGGCCGCCTGGGACACCCCGGCGTTGGGGGAGGGATCGGCGGCCCCCTCCCGCAACGCCTGGTGGAAGCGCCAGCGGGGGCCGTGACCGACACCGGGGGATCCCGGCGGCGGCGGCTCCAGGGCGAGGCTCAGAGCCACGAGCCGGCAGGGCAGCCAGGTGAGCACGTCGTCGAGGCGGGCGCCGGCGGTCCCCAGCCAGCGCAGCTTTCCGTGGCGGTAGCCCAGCATCGAATCCATCGTGCTGGCTGCCTTGAACAGCCAGGCCAGGCAGAGGGGACCAGGACAGAACGGCGCCAACGCCCCAGGCACCAGGGTCCAGAGGGCGGCACCGCCCAGCATCCAGAACAGCGGCGCGAACAGCCCATCCACCCCATTCTCGCTGGCGGTCTCGGCCAGGGCCCGCAGAATCTCCGGCTCATCGAGACCGGCCACATCGCGGCCCACGATCCAAGCCAGCCGTTGCCGCGCTGGCTCAAGCTCCGCATCTGAGAACGGATGGCTCAGCACCGCTGCCTTCGGGACCAGGCCCGCCCCGCCAGGAGCCCGGGGCTCCGCCTCCAGGGAAGCCCCAGCCCCCCCCGGGCCTGCGGCGCCGTCCTGCCACGGGCCCTGGCCTGCGGGGCCCGGCCGTGCTGGACCAAGGGCGACGAGCACCTCCTCCACCGCCCGCTCCAGGCTGCCGCCCGCCAGGGCGCTGGCCAGGCCCGCCAGCAGCAGGCCCCCCCCCAATCCCGGCCGAACCAGGGCGAGCCGCTCCACTGCCCAGCCGGCAAGGCCGCTGGCCGCCAGGACCACCAGAGCGATCGCCGAGCCCGCCAGCCGCAGCCGGGTGGGACGGTCGCCGGCCCAGGCCTCAGCGCCCTGGCGGAGGACCGCAATCAAAGCCCCCATCGCCTGCACCGGATGGGGCCAGCCCTGGGGGTCGCCCAACCAACGGTCGAGGGCGCAGGCCGCCACCACCAGGGCGGCGGCGATCAGGCCGCGGGTCAGGGAGCTCGCTGAGACAGCGGCCTGGAAGCCCCAGGGAGCAGGGCCCCAGAGGATCTCCCAGGCCAGGGCCGGGCTGGCTCCCCCCATCGCGATGGCCTTCAGAAGCGGCTCAGGCTGCCTTGAGCCAGCTGAACATCGCCCGCAGGCCCTTGCCCACCTGCTCGATCGGGTGCTGGGCGTCCCGTTCCCGGATCCGGGTCATCTCCGGCTTGCCGGCTTCGCATTCGGCCACGAAGTTGCGGGCGAAGGTGCCGTCCTGGATGTCGGCCAGGATGCGCTTCATCTCGGCCTTGGTGTCGGCGGTGATCAGGCGCGGGCCGCTCACGTAGTCGCCGTATTCGGCGGTGTTGGAGATCGAATCGCGCATCGCCGTGAGGCCACCCTTGACCATCAGATCGACGATCAACTTCACCTCATGCAGGCACTCGAAATAGGCCAGCTCCGGCTGATAGCCCGCCTCCACCAGGGTTTCAAAGCCGGCCTTGACCAGCTCGCTCAGGCCGCCGCAGAGCACCGCCTGCTCACCGAACAGGTCGGTTTCGGTCTCCTCCTTGAAGTTGGTCTCGAGGATGCCGGCACGGGTGCCGCCGATCGCCTTCGCATAGGCCATCGCCAGGGCGCGGGCGTTGCCGCTGGCATCCTGCTCGACAGCGAACAGACAGGGCACGCCCTGGCCGTTCTGATACTCCCAGCGCACCGTGTGGCCGGGCCCCTTGGGGGCGATCATCACCACGTCCACATCGGCGGGGGGCTGGATCAGCTCGAAGCGGATGTTGAAGCCGTGGGCGAAGCTCAGCACCTTGCCGGCGCTCAGGTGGGGGGCGATCTCCTTCTCGTAGATGGCCTTCTGGGCTTCATCGGGCAACAGCACCATGATCCAGTCGGCCTTGGCGCAGGCATCGCCCACGCCCAGCACCTCCAGGCCGTCGGCCCTGGCCTTGTCGGCCGAGCGGCTGCCCTCGTACAGGCCCACCACCACGTTCACGCCGCTGTCCTTGAGGTTCAGGGCGTGGGCGTGGCCTTGGGAGCCGTAGCCAATGATGGCCACCGTTTTGCCGTTCAGCAGGCTGAGGTCGGCGTCGGTGTCGTAATACAGCTTGGCCATCAGGGGCTTCGGTTCAGCGCTAAGCAAGGGTCGAGCTTACGAAAGCGCCTGCCGCTGTCCCTCAGGCCTCGCTGGGATGGGCGATCACGCGGTCGATCAGGCCGTAGTTCTTGGCCTCCTCGGCGCTCAGGAAGTAGTCGCGGTCGGTGTCCTTCTCGATCTTCTCGATGGGCTGACCGGTCATCTCAGCCATGTTCTGGTTGAGCATGTCCTTGATGCGCAGGATCTCGCGCGCCTCGATCTCGATGTCGCTGGCCTGGCGCTGGCTGGTGCCGCCCAGGGGCTGGTGGATCATGATCCGGCTGTGGGGCAGGGCCAGGCGCTTGCCCTTGGTGCCGGCGCCGAGCAGGAAGGCACCCATCGAGGCCGCCAGGCCCACGCAGATCGTCACCACGTCGCTCTTGACGTACTGGATCGTGTCGTAGATCGCCAGGCCGGCCGTCACCGAACCACCCGGTGAGTTGATGTAGAGGTAGATCGGCTTGGAGCTGTCCTCGGAGTCGAGGTAGAGCATCTGCGCCACCAGGCTGTTGGCGATGGCGTCGTTCACCTCGGAGCCCAGGAACAGGATCCGCTCCACCCCCAGGCGGGTGTAGATGTCGACCCAGCGCTCGTACT
>JBMSXZ010000091.1:0-9847 GCA_049426205.1 Cyanobium sp. | reverse complement strand
CTGGTGCTGCTGGTCAGCGGCGGCCACACCGAGCTGGTGCGGGTCGACGGACCCGGTCGCTACCGGCGGCTCGGCCGCAGCCACGACGACGCCGCGGGGGAGTGCTTCGACAAGGTGGCGCGCCTGCTCGGCCTGAGCTACCCGGGAGGCCCCGCGATCGAGGCGATCGCCCGTGAGGGGAACCCCCACGCCTTCCAGCTGCCGAAAGGACGGGTCTCCCTGCCGGAGGGGGGCTTCCACCCCTATGACTTCAGCTTCAGCGGACTCAAGACGGCGATGCTGCGCCGCATTGAGAGCCTGCGTGGGGCTGGTGAGACGCTGCCCCTGGCTGATCTGGCTGCCAGCTTCGAGCAGGTGGTGGCTGAGGTCCTGGTCGAGCGGAGCTGCCGCTGCGCCGCGGACCAGGGGCTCGGGGCCCTGGTGCTGGTGGGGGGCGTGGCGGCGAACCGGCGCCTGCGGCAGCTGCTCGCGGAACGGGCGGAGCAACAGGGCCTGCGCTGGCGGGTGGCGCCCCTGGCCTGGTGCACCGACAACGCGGCCATGGTGGGGGTTGCAGCCTGCCAGCGCCTCAACAACGGCTGCCGCAGCCCGATCGAGCTCGGGGTCGCCCCGCGCCTGGCCCTGAGCGATGCCGATCGGCTCTACGAGAGCCAGCCCTGCTTTTGATCCGATTAGGCTGATCGGATCCCTCACTGACACGGCCCAGGGCCGTCGGCAGCCATGGCCCCGGCGAACCCCGTGCCCCAAGACCGCAGCGGCGACTCCATCCCGACCTTGGATCCGTACACGGATCGGGATTCATCCTCGGATCCATCGACGGTCGAGAGCGGGTCAGGGTCTGGTAACACCAGCGGTCCCGAACCGGTCTCCCAAGAAGAGCTCAATGCCTGGCGCCGCGGCCTGACCCCCCAGGCCGAGATCTGGAATGGTCGCCTGGCGATGCTTGGTCTTTCGATGGGATTGATCGTGCTGATCCTCTCCCGCCTGGTGAGTCACCACGGCTGAGCCACCGGTCAGAGGCGACCCCGCAGCGCCTGAGCCAGCTCACCGGGGCGCTGGCTCTGGGACACGGCCTCCTCCGGGCTGATTCGCCCGGTTTCGACCAGCCGCAGCAGAGCCTGATTGGCGGTCTGCATACCGGCGAAGCCACTGCGGGCCATGATCTCCTCGATTGGATCGAGTTCGGCCTTGAGAATGTAATCGCGACAGGCTTCTGTGTTGATCATGACCTCAAAGCAACCCGTCCGCTCGCCAGCGAGGGTCCTGACCAGCCCTTGAGAGACCACAGCGAGCAGCGATTCCGCCAGGGCGCGGCGGATGCTGTCCTGGTCGTTGGGTGGGAACAAACCGACCATCCTCTCCACCGTGCGAACGGCGGAGTTGGCGTGCAGGGAACCCAGCACCAATTGGCCAGTCTGGGAAGCCTGGAGGGCGATATCAAGAGTGTCCCGATCACGAATCTCGCCCACCATGATCACATCAGGATCCTCCCTGAGGCAGGCACGCAAAGCACTCTTCAGTTCCTGAGTATGGAGGGCAACATCGCGTTGACGCACCAGGGATTGGCTACTCTCATGCAGAAATTCGACAGGGTCTTCGATCGTGATCACATGCCGCTTCATGGTGCGATTGATGTGATCGATCAACGCCGCCAACGTCGTGGACTTCCCCGATCCCGTCGGTCCCGCCACCAGGATCAGCCCTTTGGGGCGGCTGAGCAGTTCCGCCAGGGACGGCGGCAACTCGAGCTCCGCCATCGTGGCGATCTGCTGGGGAATCAGTCGCAGCACCATCGCCGGTCCATGGACGGCATGAAGCAGGTTGACGCGCACCCGCACAAAGCCGAACGCGAATGAGCCGTCGTAGTCCTTGACCTGCTGGAAGCGGTCGAAGCTGGCGGGATCGAGCAGCTCCCGCAGCCAGTCCCGGAACGTGAGCGCATCAGTGACGGGCCAGCCGCTCCGCACGATGTCCCCCCTGCTGCGGAAGCGGGGTTCCTCGCCGACGCCAAGGTGAATGTCGGAGTACTCGCAGTGCAAGGCATGGCGCACGATGCCTTCGAGGCTGGCCGGATAGGCGCTGGCTTCAGGGGCACCGCTGGCGGCTTGGCCCTGGACCGGGCCCCGGGCATCGCCCGGGGGAAAGGGCTGGGGCGCCAGGGGCGGCGGTGGTGGTGGTGGGGAAAGCCCAGCGCCGGTGGCAGCGGCCCCGGGTGGACCGGCCATGAAAGGCAATTCGGCCATCAACTCCTGCCTGGGGCTCGACCCCATGCTGGCACCGAGATCCCAGCATCGCCAGCCGGTCCGCAGGTGGTGCCTAGGATCAGGTCGGCCACGGCCTGGCCTTGCCTGCTCACCCCTCCGCCATGGCCCCCCACAGCAAATTGCTCTCCGACAGCAGCCCAGGCGCGGAACCGGCCAGTCTTCCCCCCCTCCGCAACGCCACGCCCGCAGCGGACGACAGTCCGCATGGGTCCGAGCGACCTCTGGTGACGATCGTGCTGGGCACTCGCCCGGAGGCGATCAAGTTGGCGCCCGTGATCCAGGCCTTCCGCCACTCTCCCCTGTTCCAGAGCCGGGTCGTACTCACCGGCCAGCACCGGGAGATGGTTGAGCAGGTCATGGCCCTGTTCGGGCTGGTGGCGGACCACGACCTGGCCCTGATGGCGCCGAACCAGACCCTCACCCATGTGACCTGCGCCGCCCTGCAGGGCCTGCGCCAGGAGTTCACCGCCCATCGTCCGGCCCTGGTGCTGGTGCAGGGCGACACCACCACCGCCTTCGCCAGCGCCCTGGCCGCCTTCTACGAGCAGGTCCCCGTTGGCCATGTGGAAGCCGGCCTGCGCACCGACAACCTCTTTGATCCCTTCCCCGAGGAAGCCAACCGACGCCTGATCTCCCAGGTGGCCCAGCTCCACTTCGCCCCCACCGAGCGCTCAGCCGCCAACCTGCGCGCCTCCGGGGTGATCGGCGAGATTCTCACCACCGGCAACACCGTGATCGATGCGCTGCTGCAGACCGCCAGCAGCGCTCCCGACCTTGCCCTGGAGGGCCTCGACTGGGAGCGGCAGCGGGTGCTGCTGGCCACCGTCCACCGGCGGGAGAACTGGGGAGAGCGACTGGAAAGCATCGGCCACGGATTCCTGGCGGTGCTCGATCGCTTTCCGGATACGGCCCTGCTGCTGCCCCTGCACCGCAATCCAACCGTGCGCGAACCGCTGCAGGCCCTGCTCGGATCCCATCCGCGCGCCTTTCTCACCGAACCGCTCGACTACGACCGGCTGGTGGCAGCGATGCGGGGCTGCACGCTGCTGCTTTCCGATTCCGGAGGGTTGCAGGAAGAGGCTCCGGCCCTGGGCAAGCCGGTGCTGGTGCTGCGACGCACCACCGAGCGCCCCGAGGCTGTGGAGGCCGGCACGGCGCGCCTGATCGGCACCGACAGCGCCTCGATCCTCAGCGAAACCGCCCGTCTGCTGGAGGATGACACGGCCTACGAGGCGATGGCTCGGGCCCATAACCCCTTCGGCGATGGCCAGGCCAGCAGCCGCATCCTGGCGGCAGCGGAGCGTTTCCTCGGGGTGCCCCAGGCCAGGGTCTGAAGCGCATCGCCGCAGGGAATCGCCGTTGCCGCCAGGGGGAGGTCGGCCACTGCAGGGTTCAGGGGCGTTTCTTCTTCGCCCAGGGTGGCAGGTCGATGAACACCCGCGTCTCCGGCTTGAGGCCGGAGAGAATCTGGGTATCGCGACCGCTGCTGACGCCCAGCTCCACCGGCTGGAAGGTGGGTTGGCGATCCTTGCCCACCAACAGAACGCCCGGACGTCCCTCCTCGGTGACGACCGCCACCGTGGGCACCAGGGTGCGCTCCGGCAGGCGACCGGTCTGGAAGGCGATGTCGGCGGTCATGCCGATCCGCAGCTCCGGAGCCGGCCGCACCAGGGCCAGCTTCACCTCGAAGGAGGTGACGTTGTTGGTTTTCACCGCCCGGGGCGAGATGGAGCGGATCCGCGTCGCGTAGCGCCGATCCGGGAAGGCATCCACCCGCACCAGGGCCTCCATGCCGGGCCGCAACCGGCCGAGATCACTCTCCGGCACCTTCGCCAGCACCTGCAATCCCTGGGAAAGCTCGACGATCGAGGAGCTGGTGGCCCCGGCCGTGGCCGAAGCGGTGGTGGTAGGGGTCACGAAGGCACCGGGGTCGGCGAAACGCTGGCTGATCACCCCGCTGAACGGCGCACGGACAATCAGCTCCTCCGCCTCCACCTGCCGCTGATCGAGCCGTTCCCGGGCGGCGTTCAGGGCCATCCGCTTGATCTCCTCATCGGCCCGGAAGCGGTTGTAGTCGTTGAGGCTGATCGCCCCCTGGACGTAGAGGGGCTGGTTGCGCCGCAGCTCACTGGCGGCGCGCTTCAGCTCGGCTTCAGCGGACTTCATGTTGGCCATCAGCTCCTGCTCGCGGTCGCGCAGATCGCCCGCATCCATGCGGGCCAGGATCTGGCCGGCCTGCACCTGATCGCCCTCATCCACGTAGAGCTGTTTGATCACCCCCTGGCGGCGGGGGCTCACATTCACCCGCTCGATCGCGTCGAGCTCTCCGGTGGCATTGATCACCCCGGGCAGGCTGCCGATGCGGGCATAGACGGTGTAGGGCGTCACATCCCGAGCCGACGCCTGGCGCTGGCGCTGCCAGATCCCAAGCGCCGCCAGCAGCGCCAGGGCCCCAACCAGCGCGAGCCAGGGGCCTGGCCGCTGCCAGAGCTTCGGACGCCGGGGCAGGACCGTGCGGGACGGCATTACCACCGGGGCGCTGGTAGGTGCTGGGGACACCGTTCGGAGGGGCGGCGGGGCGTTGATGGCTCAATCCAAGCTCGCCGCCAGTCTCGCCGGTCGCGCCTTGGGCTGTGGATCCGGTCCGGGGAGCCTCCTAGATTCCCCTGATGCTCAAAGCCGGAATCGTGGGTCTGCCCAACGTGGGCAAGTCGACCCTCTTCAATGCCCTGGTGGCCAACGCTCAGGCCACCGCCGCCAACTTCCCCTTCTGCACGATCGAGCCCAATGCCGGCGTGGTGGCCGTTCCAGACGATCGTCTGCAGCAGCTCGCCGCTGTTTCCAGCTCCCGGGAAATCATTCCCACCCGGGTCGAGTTCGTGGACATCGCCGGGCTGGTCAAGGGTGCGAGCCAGGGGGAGGGGCTGGGCAACAAGTTCCTCGCCAACATCCGCGAGGTCGACGCGATCGTGCACGTGGTGCGCTGCTTCGAGGATGACGACGTGATCCATGTCTCCGGTTCGGTGGACCCGCGCCGCGACGCCGAGATCATCAACCTCGAACTCGGCCTGGCCGATCTGGGCCAACTTCAGAAGCGACGGGAGCGGCTCAGGAAACAGGTGCGCACCAGCAAGGAAGCCCAGCTCGAGGACAGCGCCCTGGAGCGAATCGAGGCGGTGCTCGAACAGGGCGGCGCCGCCCGCTCGGTGGCCCTGGCCGAGGAGGAGCAGGCCCTGATCAAGCCACTGGGGCTGCTCACCGCCAAGCCCGTGATCTACGCCACCAATGTCAGCGAGGACGACCTGGCCGGCGGTAACCGCCACACCGCGGTGATCGAGGCGCTGGCGGCCGAAGAGGCGGCAGCCACGGTGCGGATCTCGGCCCAGGTGGAAGCGGAGCTGATCGAGCTGCCGGAGGAGGAACGGGCTGAATTCCTGGCGGGCCTCGGCGTGAGCGAAGGGGGCCTGCGCAGCCTGATCCGTGCCACCTATGAGCTGCTCGGCCTGCGCACCTACTTCACCACCGGCGAGAAGGAAACCCGGGCCTGGACCATTCGGGCTGGCATGAGTGCGCCCCAGGCCGCCGGGGTGATCCACTCCGATTTCGAGCGTGGTTTCATCCGCGCCCAGACGATCGGCTGGCAGCAGCTGCTCGAGGCCGGATCCCTGGCTGAAGCCCGCAACCGTGGCTGGCTGCGCAGTGAAGGCAAGGACTATGTGGTGGCCGAAGGAGATGTGATGGAATTTCTGTTCAACGTCTGACCCCGGGCCTGCCCCCTGCGCCAACCCCGGGAGCGACTCGGAGCGCAACGGCTGATTCAGGTGGCAATCTGGTGTCGTGAACAGGGTGTGTGGGGACGTGCGCCGCCGGATCGGGCCCGGACCATCGCGATGGCTGGCCAACGTGCCGCAACTGCGCTCCTGGCTGAAGGAGGAGCTCCGGCTACCGCGTGGGCGCAGGTCGTCGCAGCAGCAGACCCTGGCCGGCATTGGCCTGCTGCTGGCGGGCCTGCTGGCCATCGATGGCGTGGTGCGTCATCGCCTGCTTCAGCAGGAGCACGAGGCGCGGCTGCAGGAGGCGGTGGCCATCCTCACCGCCACCCTGGCGGGCGTGGAACGTTCCGCCCTGGACTGGGCCCACTGGAACAGCATGTACGACTGGGTGCAGGGGCGCAACCCCAGCTTCGTGCACACCGATGTGGAAACGACCCCTCTGTTTGATGAGGGCGGACTGTTCCTGATCTTCAACCGCGATGGCAGCAGGCGTCTGAGTTTTGGCAACAAAGGCCACGACCACCCCAGCTACCGGGCGTTGTTCAGCTGCGCCCAGCAGCACCTGAATCGCCTGCCCAGCGTGCTGGCGCGGATCAGCCTGCTCTGCCGCAGTGATGACGCCATTCTCTACCTGGGAGTGGCGACACCGCTCAGCAACAGCACAGAAACGGCCCCGGCCCTGGGGACACTGGTGATGTTCGAGCCGCTGCTCAAGAGCAACTACGGCCCGGCCTTCAACCGCCCCCTGCAGTGGATCACCCGCCACATGCGCCGGATCGAACCCGACGGCAGCCTCAGTCGTGGGCCGGAAGGAGGGTCGGCCGCGTTGGCCGTGGCACCGGCGCTGGTGCCGAGGGAGGAACGGGAGCCGCTGGGCCTGAGCAGGCCACTGTTCACGGCGGGGGGCCAGATGCTGACCCTCAGCCGCGAGGCGATCCTCCCGGATCTGTTCCAAGCGCTGGGACGCGATCTGTTGCTCGGCCTGATCGGCCTGGGGAGTCTGCTGGCGGTGCGGGTGCTGCTGCTCAGCGAGCGGCGACGGGTCCGCCTGATTCAGCGGCGCAGCCAACTGGAGAGCAACCGCCGCATTCAGCGGACAAGCCGTGATCTCGATCGCCTGCTCGCCCGCCTCGCCCCCTCCGGTGCCGGCCGGACAGGCGAGGAGAGGGTTCTGGCACGACTGATCGATGACCATCCGTCGGCCGAGGCCATCGGCCCGGCGGCCGAAAGCTCGATGGAACGGAAACTGGAGAGGCTGGCCGACCGGTTTCAGCACTTTCTTGAGGGGGCCAAGCATCTGGCCCTGGTCGATCCCCTGACCCAGCTGCCCAATCGCCGCTACTTCATCGAGCAGGTGCAGCTGCAGGTGGAAAATGCCCGGGGCAGCGACCAGCGCTTTGCGATCCTGTTTGTCGACATTGATAAGTTCAAAAACATCAATGATTCCTATGGCCATGCCATCGGTGATGCGGCCTTGGTGCTGGTGGCCGATCAGCTCCGCTCCCTGACCCGAGCGAGCGACTTCCTGGGCCGCTACGGAGGCGATGAATTCGCCATCCTGATGGATCTCGACAGCAGTACCACCGCAACCGATGCCGGCCTTCGGCTGAGCCTGCAGGAGTATGCGCAGCGGATCGTGGCTCCGTTTGAACAGGCTCTGGACCTTGGGGGCTTCCGGGTTGAGCTGAGCATCAGCGTGGGCATCTCGTTGATTCAGGGCTGCGAACCTGATCTGGAACTGGCGATGCGACGCTCTGACATCGCCATGTATCGCGCCAAGCAGAACTCTCACAACCGCATCGCCATCTTTGATCAGTCTGATGATGGCACCCATCTCGACACTTACCAGCTCTATGTAGACCTGATGCAGGCGATTCGTGACCGCCAGTTCATGGTGTTGTTTCAGCCCATTGTTGATCAGCATGGCAGGATCCATTCCCTCGAAGCCCTGAGCCGCTGGCAGCACCCACAGCTCGGCATCGTCGGGCCAGAGGTGTTTTTGGACCTGGCGGAGCGCTATCGGCAGATGAACACGCTCTCCGATGAACTGATCGGCCTCTCCCTGATGGCCTACCGAGACATGGTTGGGGAGCGAAACGATCTGCGGCTTTCCCTCAATCTGCCCCCCTCCAAGCTCTCCGATCCTGAATTGTTGCCTGAACTGACCCGACAGCTAGCCCGCCATGCCATCCCTCCCAGCAGTCTGACGATCGAGCTCACCGAGCGTTCGGTGCTGCTGCCCCAGGCCACGGTGACCGCGAATCTCAACCAGTTGCGTGCCGATGGTATCGCCATCTCCCTTGATGATTTCGGCACTGGCTACTCCTCACTCAGCCTCCTCAGCACCCTGCATCCCGATGAAGTGAAGATCGACAAGAGCTTTGTGATGGCGATGGGCCACGACGATTACGCCCGCCAGATCGTCACCCTGATCGCCGACATGGCCTCGCGCATGGATCTGAAAGTGGTGGCCGAGGGCGTGGAGGATGGCCAGGTGCTGGCCATCCTGCAGGGGCTGGGCATTCAATTATTCCAGGGCTTTCACTTCTCCAGGCCGCTGCCGGTGGCGGAGCTGAGCCGCTCGCCACTGCTGGCGCCGCGCCAGTCCTGAGGGTGAGGCGGGCGCAGCGGACCGGGGGAGACGGGTCCAGCGCCGTCGCTCCCGGCTGGCGACTCTGCGGTGAGAATGGAGGCAGTCGCGGCCATCGGCCATGGAATCCACCGGAGCGGACACCCCAGCACCGGACTCCCCTCCAGCCCCCAGGGCCGGGGAGGCGCCCCTGCAGCAGGAAGAGGCCCACCCCCACAACTTCGGGGCCCAGAAGGAGCAGCACCGCTTGATTCGCAACGACCCCGACTACGACGACTGGGAATACGGCACCGAACCCCTTCCTCAGGAAGCCTGGCCCACCCCAACAGCCGACGCCGGCCCACCCTGACCGCGCAGTCGGCGCACCGGCAGCAGCCCCCCCAGCAAGGCGGCGGCCAGCAGCAACCACAACCAGGCCCCATGGCCCTGGGTCTGCAGCAGCCAGCCGGCCAGGGGCGGCGCGACCATGGCGCTGAGGGCAAAGCATTGGGAGAACAACGCCATGGCGAACCCTCGGTGCTCGCTGGGGGTCAGCTGCAGCACCGCCTCGGTGGCGATCGGCAGAAAAGCCGCTTCCCCCAGGGCCAGGGGCACCAGGGCCACCAGCACAAGCCCCAGGCCCCAAGGGAGCAGGGCAGAGAGAGCCAGCAACACCGCCCCGACGGCCATCGCGGTCAGGCTCACCGCCAGCCCCGTGGTCACAGGGCGTCGCGCCAGGGCCCGGCCCACGGGCCATTGGAGCAGCACCAGCAACCCCAGCTGCAGCCCGATCAGCAGGGCGCCGGGGGCCGCGGCCATGGCCGGACGACGCAGCCCACCGCGGACCAGGTCGAGGGGCAGGGCGCTCTGCAGCAGGGCCGGCACAGCCGTGGCGAGCAGGGCCACCAGCAGCAGGGGCAACAGGGCAGGGAGCCAACGCCCCAGCGCCAGGGGGTGCCCGGACTGCCGGGTCGCGGGCAGCTGGGGCAGGGGAAAGCGCAGCAGCAACAGCACCAGCAGCGACAAGCCGACACCATCCACCAGGTAGATGCCGCGCAGGCGCCCGATCGCGGCCAGGCCGGCGCCGCCCAGGGCCCCGATCGCCACGCCGGTGGCGTCGGCGGTGCGCACCAGGGCGAAGGCCCGTGCCGTGGCCATGGGCGCGCAGGTCAGCGGCACCGCCAGTTCGATCGCAGGCCAGTAGAGGCCGGCGGCCAGGCCCAGCAGCAGCTGACCGGTGG
>JBMSXZ010000090.1:0-9860 GCA_049426205.1 Cyanobium sp. | reverse complement strand
GGGTTGTGCCCCACAGCAACCATTCACCATTGACCTTCTCCAGCCCGCGCAGCAGAAAGCGCCGCAGCCCCCGCCCTTCCTTAATCCAATGGCATCCGCCACTGGAACACGGGGCCGGAAATCGTGGCTATCGGCACCGATCCGGCCTTGGCCGCTGGCCCCTTCGAGCAGGTTTTTGTTCTTCCCTGTGGTACCGCCACAGGAACGCATGGCGATCAGGTAGGTGAGGCAGACCAGTTGATCGAAAACCTTCGTGAATCGCGGTTTGTAGCCTTTCGCAGGCTCCTGGCCAGTTATGTGTTTTTCTGGGCCATGGCACGGGATGTGGGCCTGCTGCCTGGGTTGCGCTTCAAGTGGTGGCGCTCCCAGAGCCGCACCCGTGTCATGACTACCGTGGCCCCCGTATCTGCCGCCCGGCTGGATCTGGCCGAGGAGGAGGAAATCGCAGCTCTGTCCCTCGACAACGCCGGGCGGGAACAGAGCTGACTTTGGCACTGGTGAGAAGAACCCGCCGCGTCTCGGGTTGTGATCTTTCCCACCCCACCGACCAATGCGCCAGACGGCGACAGCGGCTGGCTGCCGGAGGGAGCTCAGCAGAGGAGTGGCCCGAGTCCATCCTTGCTCTCAGGGCCTCAGACCACCTGAGCGCCCCCCTTTGCCGTGCCCATCTGGAGCTGCTTCACCACAGCACCAGGCCGCTGCCCACGATGTCGAGCGGATCAGCGCGGAGATCACGCGGGCCGATGCCCTGCAGCTGTGCGCCTCGATGGGCCAGGCGCTCGTGGATCTGGAGCTCGATCAGCGGCTGTTGATCATGCCAAGGAATCGCTGCCGGCGGTTGCATGAACGGGCGCAGCGGGTCACCCTGCCGCTCGGGATCTGCCTCATGGCGGCACCACCAGTGCCTCGGCCTCCGGATGCTGACGGCGGAACAGCCGATCGTCGGCGGCGCGACGGCAGGTCAGCAGGAACAGAGGCATGGCGATGCCGAAGGTCTGCTCGAACAGGGTCGGCACCCCCGTGGTCTGCTCCAGCCCGCAGGCGCGGATGGCCCGGGCCACTCCTTGGCGAGGCTGATCGGTGAGGGCCACAAACAGCTTGTTGAGGCGATGATCCTGCAGGGCCTCGGCGGTGGTCATGCCGCGGATCCGATCAAAGCTGTCATCCAGGCAGTCCACGCTGGTGTGAAGGGCCTGGGCCAGGTCCGTGATCAGGATCGGATCGCGAAAATGCAGCCCGAAATAAACCAGTGCTTCGCCCACCAGCTGCAACGGACTTGCACAGGTCGTGGGATCAGCCATCGAGCGATTGGGCACCAGGTTGATGGTCGCCAAGCTGTTGATTGTCAGCAACCCAGGCAATGGTTCACGGGCTGCCTGCTCCTCAGCCATCATCACCCAGGGATGCCATCGACTGCTCGCCTGAACGGGCGAACGGCATAGATTGAAAGCCTCATTGACAAGACGCAATCTGGCGGGTCAAATCAACACAATCAACGTAAAGCTGTGGTGATTCAGTCCATGGCGGGCCCGGCGCCATGGCCACCGGCAGGATGAGCTGTGTCGCCCGTCGCTCCTGGCGGGTGGCGCTGGGAAACAGGCGCCGCTGAGGCGGCGCTTTTTTTCGGCTGCTGCCTCTCCAGGGCAGCCCTTCCTGGTTGACGAGAGGCCGCTGATCACGCCTCCCATGACCTGTTGATTGCCTTCGATCAAGGTCTGGAGACCATGGCCCTTCACTCGCTTGGGCTGCGTCCCTCTGGCCGTGGCGGTGTTGATCGCTCTGGGGTGAGCACGGCCACGGTCTTGCGTGAGGAGCGTCAGGACCCATCACCAACCAGGACACACCAGTGCGCCACGACCCCGGGGCAGATAGCGTTGCCCCAACGGCGCAGGCTGGTGGGGTCAGAGCGCAACAACGCAGGGGTGCGCCAGGCGCGCCACCGATCCCGGCCCTGGCGCTGGCGCTGGGCCCGGTTCCGCCGCGATCGGGTTCTGACGCGCAGCCTGGGGCGCTGGGGGCCGGTACTCGGCGCCGCCACGCTGGTGGGCAGTCTGATCCTGGCGGCGAGCGCGCTGCAAAGTGAGCGGGAGCGCAATGAGCTGATCCGGCGTACCGCCAGCGCCCAGCTGGACCAGATCGCCGTGAACCATGAACTGGAGACCCGGGATTGGGCCATCTGGGACGAGACCTACCGCCACGTCATCGGCGCCAGCCCCGATTACTACGGGAACGACAACTACACCCAGAACACGCTGCAGCGCATCCCTTTGGTGATGGTGCTCGACCGGCGCGGTGAGCTCGTGTCGTCGGCCCACTGGAGCACGCTGCACCAGCGAATCGAGCCCCTGCCCGCCGCCCAGACCGCCGAACTGCTGGGGCTGATTCCGGAGCGCCGCAGGCTGGTTGCCCGCAGCTTCGTGGCCATGGTCCAGGGGCGGCCCCATCTGATCTCCCTGCAACCGATCCTGCCGAGCAGTGGCTCGACCGCCCCCGCCGGCCGCCTGCTGTTTGCCCGTTCCCTCGATGGCCCGGAGAACGCCTTGCCGCGTCAGGCCCTGGCCCTGCAGCACTACCGAATGGAGCCGGTGCGGCCGCTGCCCAACGCCCTCCTCGGCCCCCTGGCGATCGCCGTGCGCACGCCCCGCTTGGATGGGCTGCAGCCGCTGCAGATCACGGCCGAGCGGGCGGCCAGCGAACGGCACAATGCCTTGCGGGGCCTGCTCCTGCTGTTGGCCCTGGATGGGGGCGTGCTGGCCCTGCTGCTTCTGCTGAACCTGCGCGGGCGGCGCGGCCGGCTCCAGAGCCTGGTGCAGCGGCGGGAAGGCCAACGGTTGCGGCGGGCCCTGGAGCAGCGCGCCAGCATCGATCCGCTGACAGGACTGCTCAATGGCCATGGCCTGCTGGCGGCGCTGGAGCGGCAGGGGCGGCAGGGGCCCTGCGGGGGGCGAGCACTGCTGCAGATCGACATTCGCCATTTCGCCCTGATCATCAACAGCTTCGGCCGACCCTTCGGCGACAGGGTGCTGAGCGCCGTCGCCCGCTGGCTGGAGCAGGCGCTGGGTCCCTCCAGCCTGATCGCCCGCACCGCCGGCGATGAATTCAGCTGCTGCCTGCTCGGTGGTTCCAGCGGCGAGCTGCGCAGCCGCATCCAGGCGCTCAGCGGCCGTCTGGAGCAGCTCGACCTGGAGGTGGACGGACGATCGCTGCGCCTGACCGCGAGCGCCGGCGCCCGCCTGCTTGCCGACAGCAGCGCTGAGACGGCTCTGCAGGAGGCCGGCCTGGCCCGCAATCTGGCCAAGCACGCGGGCCAGCTGGGCTGTCAGTTTTATGACGACCAAGCCCCAACCCTGGACCAGCTGGTGGCGATGCAACGGCTCAATCAGGACCTGATCACCTCCCTGAAAGATGACCGCATCGCCCTGTTTGCCCAGCCAGCCTGGAGGCTGACCGAGACGGACCTGCCCGTTGTTTATGTGGAGCTGCTGGCGCGGGTGCACGATCCCGGCGCCGAGGAAGGGCTGCGCTACAGCTGGAGCGAGGCTCTGGTGGAGGCGGCCACCCACTGCGGCACCATGCCCCTGCTTGATGGCCATGTCCTGGCCCTGAGCTGCCGCAGCCTGCGCCAACTGCTCCGGCAACATCCCCGGGACGCAACGATTGGGGCGATCGTGTTTGCGATCAACCTCAGCGCCGAAACGCTGCTCGCCGACGACTTCGTGCCCCGTGTTCAGGCGCTGCTGGAGCAGGAGGGACTGGACCTGAGGCAGCTTTGTTTTGAGATCACCGAACAGGCGGTGGTGCGCCATCTGGCGGTGGTCAAACGGGTGATGGAGCGTCTGCGCCGACTCGGCATCCGTTTCTCCCTCGATGATTTCGGCGCCGGCATGACCTCCCTGAGCCATCTGCACGATCTGCCGCTCGATTACGTGAAGATCGACAAGGCCTTCATCGGCCGGATCGAGGACGATGCTGCCAGCCGGATCACGGTGGAGTTCGTGGTGCGGCTGGGCCGCGAACTGGGGTTCGAGGTGATCGCCGAGGGTGTCGAGCAGGCCGCCCTGCTCGAACAGCTCCGCACCCTGGGTGTGAACATCGTCCAGGGCTATCTGACGGCGATGCCGGTCCTGTTCGATCCCCTCCGCACCGATCCTGGCTTCGGCAGCAGCGGCCGCGACCGGCTGGCGGCCCTGTCTTCCCTGCCTGCCTGAGACAGACCGACGCGCCGATCCGCCAGGCTGATCCCCTCTCCCGCGCCCTCGCCCCCATGCCCCTGCGCTTCCCCTGGCGACCGCTTCTGGCCGGCCTGATCGCCCTGCTGCTGCTGGGCGCCCCGGCCAGCGCCCTGGCGGCCTTCACCCTGCCGCCGCTGCCCTATCCGGTCGAGGCCCTGGAGCCGGCCATCGATGCCGCCACCATGACCCTCCACCACGACCGCCACCACGGCGCCTATGTGGCCAACCTCAACGCCCAGATCGTGGCCAACCCGGAGCTGGCCAGGCTCAGCCTCGATGCCCTCCAGGGTCAGATCAGCCGTTTCCCGGATGCGGTGCGCAACAACGGCGGTGGCCATTGGAACCACAGCCAGTTCTGGGCGGTGATGGGGCCAGCGGGCCAGGGCGGCGCCCCGTCGCCGGCGCTGCTGGCGGCGATCGAGGCGAGCTTCGGGTCGCTGGAGGCCCTGCAGGAGCGCTTCAACCAGACGGCGGCGGCGCGGTTCGGCTCGGGCTGGGCCTGGTTGATCCGCCGGGCCGATGGCAGCCTGGCGATCAGCAGCACCGCCAATCAGGACAACCCGCTGATGGACCTGCCGGGGATCGAGCGGGGCACACCGCTGCTGGGCCTGGATGTGTGGGAGCACGCCTATTACCTCACCTACCAAAATCGCCGGCCCGATTACATCAAGGCCTGGTGGTCCCTGGTCAACTGGGACACGGTCAACCACCGCTTTGAAGCCGCAGGCGGGGCATGAGCGCCCGTTGATCAGCGCCGCGGCGGCGAGGATGGTGCAGACACCCGAGCAGATCGAGCAGGCGATTGATCTCAGTTGCTCCGGTCCATCGGGCTCGGGGGGCTGGAGGGCTGGTCGCTGCTGCTGACGGTGGAGCACTCCAGTCCGCTCGGCAATCCCTATGCCTTTGGCCGTGACGGCAACCGCGAGGAGGTGATCGCCCAGTACCGCCGCTGGCTCCGCGTGCAGCTGCCGTCGCCGGGATCCCTGCGGGAGCGATTGCTCCGGGCGACTGCTGGCCCAGGCCTGATCCTGCGAGCTGAGGCTGCGGTGCTGGCGTCAGCTTGCCCGTGGCCCCGGAAGGGGTGGACAATGGATCAGGTGTTGGCTCCGATCAGGGCATGGCGGCTCAGGGCAGTGCCCAGGATGGAGATGCAGCCCATCGGTTCTATCTTTCCAGCCCCTTCCAGGGTCTGCAGAAAGAGCGTGAGGCCGCCAAGCAGCTGATCGGCCGCCAGAACCATGCCTATGGCGACAGCTATGGCGGTTCGCCCGATCCTCTGGTCGAGACCTGCCAGGGGGATGTGCGAGCCAGTGATCACTACATCCTGATCCTCGGCGAGCGATACGGAACCCGGCGTGCCGAGCATGGGGGCAAGTCGGTGACGGAGCTGGAGTTTGAGGCGGCTCTGGAGGCTGGCCTTTCCCTTCATGCCTTCTTTCTTGGATTCGTCTCGGATGCACGCCATGGCATCGAGCATGAGCCGGAAGCCAGGGCCGCCCTGGCGGCGTTTCGCCGAAGAGTGAGCGACCACTGCGTGCCGGTCGATTGCAGCGACCAGGAGGACGGCCGTGATGGCTGGCAGGTGTTCCTGGAGAGGATCACCTCCCTGGCGGCCAACCCTCCAGCGAAGCCTGGCGGCGGAGCCAGTTCCCACACGCCGCGAGCGCGCACTTACACCCCCGCCGACCTGCAGCGCTGGGTCGACCACTACCACCCCCAGCTCTCGACCGCCTTCCTGGGCCTCCGGTCGGTGCAGGACCGCCAGGTGCATGTGCCGCTGGAGGTGTCCCTCACCCCGGCGGGAGCGATCGCAGCGGAGGGACCGCGGCTGCTGGAGGCGCAGGACCTTGAGCCTGCCCTGATCCCCGGCGCGGCCCACGTGCTGCTGCTCAGCGGCGACGGCGGCGCGGGCAAGACGAGCCTGGCCTTCGCGATCGCCCGCTGGTGGCTGGCGGGACACCCCGGCGATGGGGTGCGGTTGCCGGTGCTGATCGAAACGGCCCTGGCCCCCCAGGAGACGGTGGCGGATCGGGTGCGGAGCTGGCTGCGCAGCCAGCTGGCCGGAGCCGTGGAGGAGGCGCTGGCGCCGGAGCTGATCGAGGCCCTGCTGGCGGCCAAGCGGCTGATCCCGATCGTGGATCACCTCTCCGAGCTCACGCCCGCCGCCCGCGAGCAGCTGCTGGCCGGCCTGCCGCCTGGATTGGTGGTCGTCACCAGCCGCAGCGACGACGACGGCTTCCCGGAGCGCCCCGTGACCCGGATCGAGCCGCAGCGCATTGCCCTGGAGCGCCTGCAGGCCTTCTTCCTGGATTACCTGCGCCGCAAGGGGCAGGGGGAGGCGTTGAGCGACGACGACCTGATGCCGGCCCAGGCGCAGCTCAAGCGGATCGTGGGCGACAAGCCGATCACGGTGCTGCTGGCGCAGATGTTCATCGACGACGTGATCGCCAACCGGGAGCAGGGTCTGCTGGCGGGTTCGGTGCCGGAGCTGATGCTCAGCTACGTGCGGCGCCTCGACACGCCGGCCGATCCCGCCCTGCGGCGGCGGGCGGGGCTGGTGATCAGCGAGGCGCTGGTGCAGCGGTCGCTGCGGGTGGTGGCCCTGGCCAGCCACCGCCAGGGGAAGCCGGGCGAGCCATGGTTCCAGCCGCTGGAGTTCAGCGACGCCCTGGCCCGCAGCGCCCTGATGGCCGAGGAGCCTGATGGCATGGGGCTGAACCGCGAGCAGGCCGAGGCGCTGCTGGGCTACCTGATCGAGCTGCGGCTGCTGCTCCAGCCCGGCGCGGCCGTGGGCCGGCTGCGCTTCCCGCTGGACCCGCTGGCGGATCACCTGGCGGCGGCGGAGCAGTTTGAGCGGCTGGAGGAGCAGGCCCTGAGCGAAGGATCAGGGGTGTGGGAGGAGTTCCTGGCGGCGCTGGAGCCGCGGCCGGAGGCGGAACGGGAGCGGATGCGGGGGTTCCTGCTGGCGTTGCGCGATGGGGCGATGGAAGCCCAGGGGAAGCGGGCCCTGGCGATGCCGGCGGCGGTGCCTGACCGGCTGGCGGCCCTGGGCTTTCTCGATGCGGAAGGCGAGCGCTACCGGCTGGCGTTGCAACGGGCCCGCAAGTGGATGTGGGAGCTTGGGGTGCCGGTGGCCAGCGAGCGACGCGACGCGATCAGCAAGCTGGCGGCGATGGCGGCGGCCCCGGAAGACTCGGAGCGACGGGCAGCGCGGGATGTGGCCAGCCAGCGGTTGGCGCGGGTGTTGGCGGAGGAGCTGAGCGAGCGGCAGGCGGAGCGGCGGCTGGAGCAACAGGACGCTGCGGTGGTGCTCGGCCTGATCGGCGCGGAGACGGGCATCGCGGCGCTGGAGGGTTTGGCGGCAGATGGGGCTCAACCACCCGAGCTGCGCCGTACGGCGTTGGAAGCCCTGGGGCTGACGGCCCGTGATCAAGCTGAGCACCGCCCGCGCATCGAAGCGTTTTTGGAGGAGCAACTGCGCGCCGAGGCGCTGGATCTGCTGGTGGCGGGCGATGAAGGCTGGGCGGAGCACGACCGCCACCTGCCGCCCCTGCAAGGGGCATCAAGGGCCCTGCAACTGGCCGCCTCGGCGGCCCTGCCCTTGCTCGGCAATGCCCCTGGCCGTGCGGTGCCGATGCTCACGCTCAATGCCCTGCAGGAAGGGGAGGGCCTGCGCATCCGCACGGAGGTGGTGACGCCGGCGGTGTGGCGTTTGCCGCTGCCGGAGTGGCCAGGCGAGGCGCCGCAACAGCTGGAGCTGGTGCTGGTGCCTGGTGGCGAGAACACGATCGGTTCGCCCGAAGAGGAAGTGGGCCGGGATGTTTACACCCAGTTCCGCCAGAAATGTGAGGGGGTGAATGTGGAGGCCAAGCGCAAGCTGCGCTTGAAGCCGTATGCGCTGGTGCGCCATCCGCTCAGCCAGGCCCAGTGGCGGGCGGTGGCGGCGTTACCGGCACTGGAGCGCGAGATCAGCCTTGCCCCCGGCAGCTACGAGGCCAGGGGACTGTGGGAGAGCCACGCCCAGCCCGGCGGCCTGGCGGTGGACAGCGTCAGCTGGAACGACTGCCAGGAGTGGCTGAAGCGGCTGAATCGCTGGCTGGTGGAGCAGTGGCAGGAGCTGGGCGGCCAGAGCGAGGCGCCGCACCTGGCCTTGCCGAGCGAGAGCCAGTGGGAGGCGGCCTGCCGGGCCGGGGCGGGAACGCCCTTTCATTGCGGCGACACGCTGGATGCCAGCTGGGCGAATTACGACGGTGGCTACACCTACGGCCGCGGCCGTAAGGGGGTGTATCGCCAGCGGCCGGTGCCGGTCGGCTTCTTTGGGCTGGTGAACCGCTGGGGCCTGGCCGAGCTGCATGGGCAACTCTTTGAGTGGTGCCAGGATCAATGGCATCGAGATCCCGTGACTGGATCAGCTGGCGATGGCAGCCCTTTGGAGGCCCCAGATCCGGAGCTGGAGGGCAATCAGGAGCAGGTGATGAGGCTGCTGCGCGGCGGCTCCTGGCTCAGCGATCCTCGCCTCGCCCGCGCGGCCGTGCGGCTCGGCGCCCACCCGGACTTCCTCGATACCACTGTGGGCGTCCGTCCCGGCTGTTTCTCTCCCCCAGGATTCTTTCTTTGCCCTTAATCCCTTAATCCCTTAACACTTGGCTGTTTTTTAACCATTGGCTGTTGGCTTGCGGCTGTTTGCCGTGGCGCCGCAGGCGCCCGAAATTTTTTGTTTCGATACGCTTCTCTGTCTCTCCCCTGTGCTTGAATGGCTGATGAGGGCGGGTCGTTCAGCTGCTGCGCGGCGGCTCCTGGATCAACGATCCTCACAACGCCCGCGCGGCCATGCGGAACAGCAACCACCCGGACAACCTCAATACCACTGTGGGCGTCCGTCCCGGCTGTTTCTCTCCCCCAGCACCCTTCACCGTCAGAGCCGCTGGAAGGGATTCCAGCGGGAGCACAAGAAGGGTCCAGACCCGCTCCGGTGATCGGCGACAACCGTAGGTCAGGCCTGCCCCGAACCAACGACCGCACGATCCGCACAGCCCCGGCCCACTGCCCCACGGCCCCAGACCTGGGTTGCCTGGTAGGCTTTCCCTGTCCGCTCACACCCACCCCACAGCTCCCGCGCCATGGGCGGCGGCCTTGGCCGCTCAGAGCACCGAGACCGTGATCACCCACGCCGCCTGCTGCCGCTGCAGCCATCACCTCCATCGGCCGCCGCGTAAGGCACTCGGCTTGTGTGGTGTGACTGTGGGCAGCATTGCCCGCCCCTGGGGCCCCTGAGGGGGTGCCCTGCTCAGTCCGCCAGGTGGTTGTCGAACCAGGCCTGCAGGTCGGCAGGCCCTCTGAAATCGAGCAGGTCTTCCGCCAGCTGTTCCAGCTGCTGCAGGGTCAGGGAGGAGAGCCGCTCACGGCTACCAACGTCGAGCGTGCCGAGGCGTCGGGTGAGGAGCCGGATGGCCAGAGCGGCGGCTTGCTGCTGTCGGCCCGCCTCAAGGCCTTCCTCGCGGCCTTCCAGACGCCCTTCCTGGCGCCCTTCCAGGCGCCCTTCCAGGCGGCCTTCCTCGAGGATCTCCTGGACTGCGCGGGTGTGACGCAACTCCTGCAGCGGCAGACCGACGATCATCAGGATCTCCT
>JBMSXZ010000089.1:0-10137 GCA_049426205.1 Cyanobium sp. | reverse complement strand
GGGTGCCGATGGCGATGTAGTTGTCGTGGGCTTCCTGCTCGCCCTCGATCACGATGGCATTGATGCGGCTGTAGGCATCTTTGTAAGCCTCACTGCTGAAGTCGGGCAGACCCACCGGTTCCTGGTTCAGGTCGGCCGGGGTCGATTCGAGCGTCGGCATGGGGGCCGGAAGACACGGAGCAGTTTGATCGTAGTCAACCTGGCGGGAGGCAGGGCGGCCAGTCGCTGCGAAGCAGACCGTCAAGCCGCCGCCGCCAACCCTCCACCAGCCGCTCGAACAGCGCCGCCCCCAGGCTGGCGTCCGCGCCACGCGGGTCGCCGATCACGCCGGATTCACTCAACTCCCGTGTCAGCCACGCGGTCGGGGCCTCCCCCTCCAGGCTCCAGCCGTCGGGGGCCGATCGGACGACACCATCGGGCTGTCGCTCCGGACCGACCAGCTCCGGCTCCAGATGGAGCATCAGGCTGGTCTCGGCCAGGCCGGCATGGAGGCCCTCGCTGCGCTCCGGTTCGGGGATCATCGCCCCGATGCCCTCCGGCCCGCGCCAGAGGAAACAGGGCAGCACCGCCAGGGCAGGACAGTTGGCATGCAGGCTGCGGGCAGCGACCTCCAGCAGGGCGATCTGGCCCCCATGGGCGTTGAACAGCACCAGCCGCTGGAAGCCGGCGGCGGCCAGATCACGACCCACCGCCTCCACCAGGGCCAGCAGCAGGGGCGCCGGCAGGCTGAGGGTGCCCGTGAAACCGCGGTGCTCCGGCGAAAAGCCGATGGCCTGGGTGGGTAGCTGCCAGATCGGCAGATCCGGATCCAGGCGCTCCAGCACGGCGGTGCAAACTCGCTCGGCGAACAGGGCGTCGGTGGCGAGGGGGAGATGGTGACCGTGCTGCTCGATCGCCCCGAAGGGCCAGATCACCGTGCTGCCCGGTCGAGCCGCCTGGCGCGCCAGCTCCGGCCAGGGCAGTCGGGCGAGGTCTCGGGGGGTGGACCGGGGCAACGGCGTCATCGGGAGGGTGGAATCGAGGATGGGATCTGGGGAGGTCCTTACAGTGTGGACTTGCAGAACTCTTGAACCCGCCCATGGCCGGATCCGGCAATCCAGCGCCGCGTCAGCCCCGGCCGCCCGCCCAGCGGCCCGCCACCGCCGCCGCGGCACCCCCGCGCAGACCCCCCCAGGTGATGCTGATCCGCAAGGAGGGAGCGGGGGCCCAGGACGAACCCACCCCGGCGGCTCCCCAGCCAGCGGCGCCACCCGCCAGGCCCGCGGCCGCCCCCGTGTCGGCTGCCGCCGCCGCAGCCCCCGCCGCCACTGCGGCCCCAGCCCCCGCCGCCAACGACGACGACCGCTTCGATCTCAGCGAGCTCGAGGGGCTGTCCATGGCTGACCTGCTCGGCCCTGAGCCCAGCCGGGGTCGCTCGGGCAAGGGCGCCGGCAGCCCTGCGCCCCGGTCCGCGGCCGCCACCGACGCCACCACAGCGGAACCGTCCAAGGCTGCGGCGTCATCCCGCAGCGTCGACGACTTCGATTTCGATGAGGAGGCCTTCCTGGCCGCCCTCGATCAGAACGAACCGGTGGGCACCACCGGCGAGGTGCTGACGGGCACCGTCGTCGGGGTCGAAAGCGATGGCGTTTATGTGGACATCGGCGGCAAGGCCCCTGGTTTCATGCCCAAGAAAGAGGCCGGCCTCGGGGTGATGACCAACCTCAAGGAGCGCTTCCCCCGCGGTCTGCCGGTGCAGGTGCTGGTCACCCGCGAGCAGAACGCCGATGGCATGGTCACCGTCAGCGCCCGAGCCCTGGCCCTGCGCCAGAGCTGGGAGAAGGTGCGCCAGCTGGAGAAGGAGGGCAAGGTGGTGCAGGTGCTGATCAATGGGTTCAATCGCGGCGGGGTGACCTGCGATCTCGAAGGGCTGCGGGGCTTCATCCCCAGGTCCCAGCTCCAGGAAGGGGAGAATCACGAGGCTCTGGTGGGTCGCACCATCGGGGTCACCTTCCTTGAGGTCAACCCCGAGACGCGCAAGCTCGTGCTCTCCGAGCGCCGGGCCACCACCGCCGCCCGCTTCGCGGAGCTGGAGGTGGGCCAGTTGGTGGAAGGACAGGTGGCGGCCCTCAAGCCCTACGGGTTCTTCATCGATCTGGGCGGCATCAGCGGCCTGCTCCACCACAGCGCCATCAGTGGCGCTGTCCTCCGGGACCTGCGGGAGGTGTTCCAGCCCGGCGAACGGGTCAAGGCCCTGATCACCGAGCTCGACCCGGGGCGCGGTCGGATCGCCCTGAACACGGCCCTGCTTGAGGGCCAGCCCGGTGAATTGCTGATCGCCAAAGACACGGTCATGAACGAGGCGGTCGATCGGGCCAACCGGGCTCGTTCCGTCCTCCGTCAGCAGGAGCAGTCGGCGGGATGAGCGCCATTGCCCCAGGCCCCGCCCTTGAGGTTGCCCCCGACTGGGAGCTCGACTACTACTCGCGTCCCGTGCTCGAAGCCGATGGCCGCAAGCGCTGGGAACTTCTGATCTGCGCGCCCCCCCGGGCCGCCGTTGCCGCTCCTGCTGACGCCTCGGCGTCCGAGCCCGGTGAGCCCTTTCGCTGGGTCCGCCCCTGCTCCGCCGGCACGGTCAACTCCATCTGGCTGCGCGAGGCGATCGAGGAGGCCCTGGCGGAAGCCGCGTTGCGGGGTCTGCCCCGGCCGCGACGGGTGCGCTGCTGGCGCGCCTCGATGCGCACCATGGTGCAACGGGCCGTCGAAGGGCTGGGTCTGGAGCTGGTGGCCAGCCGGCGCTGTTACAGCCTGATCACCTGGCTGCTGGAGCGTCAATCCCAGGTCTATCCGGCGGAGGAGGGCTTCATGGCGGGGCCTCTGGCACCCCCTGTGACCCCGATCCGGCCAGTGCCGGTGCCCCTGCCGGAGGTGGCCCGTGGTGACCGCTGGGCCTGGGCCACCCTCCCCCTCGGGGCCCTGGCGGAAGCCGCGGAATGGGATCTGGGCTTCGCCGGCCTGCTCCGCCTCCCTGACGGTCTCGATCCTGGTACCCCCATTCCCGGCATCAGGCTGTTCAGCCGCAGTCGGCCCCTGGCGATTGCCGGCTGGCTGGCTGGCCTCGAACCGGTGCGGCTCGAACTCGATGGCAACCGGCTGGTGCTCGAGGCCGGTCTGGAGGACCGCTGGCTGCTGACCGATCTGCCCGCCGAGGAGCGGGCTGCGGCCGCCGCCGCCCTGGCCCAGGCCCGGGACCAGGCCGCTGGATTGCAGTTCCTCGCGGTCCAGAGCGAACCGACCGCCGCCCGATTGGAGGGATTCTGGATGTTGCGGGACCTCCCCGATGTCTGAGCCCTGCGTGCTCCCCCCCCTCCACAGCCGCGGCCATGGCTGAAGCCCTCGAGCCGCCTTTTGATCGCCCCGATGCCACCTTCAACACCCTGGAGGGATGGAGCTGGGTCGGCACCTACGGAGGCCAGTTTCTGCAGGCTGATCTGCTGGCCGGCTTCGAACACGGCTTTTTTACCCGTCAGTGGCAGGGTCGGGGCCCCGAGGAGCTGGCTGGCCATCTCAGCGCCGGGGTAAGCGTCCATCGCCCCCGACAGATCCACAGTGCCACTGTGCTGACCGCCGGTTGTGCCTCGGGCGAACCCTGGCCCGAGGCCGATGGCCTCGTGAGCGAGGAGGGTGGCCAGAGTGTGTGGGTCTGTGGCGCCGACTGCACGCCGGTGCTGCTCGCCGATCCCGCCAGCGGTCGTGTGGCCGCCTGCCACGCCGGCTGGCGGGGGGTGGCCGGCCGGATTCTGCCCCGGGCCATCGCCCTGCTGGAGCAGGCAGGCAGCCGTCGCGACCAACTGTTGGTGGCCCTTGGTCCGGCGATCTCCGGTGAGTCCTATCAGGTGGAACGCGAGGTGAGCCTGGCGGTGGCCCTGGCCCTGCGCGGCTCCCCCCTGGAGGGGGATGGGGCCCTGGAGGAGTTGCAGGTCTGCGGTGGCCTGCGCCCCGACCCCGATCCGGGCCGTGACCGTCTCGATATCCGTGCCGCGAGCCTGCGACAGCTTCAGCACGAGGGAATCCCAGCTGAACGGGTGGCCGTGTGCCCCCTCTGTACTGCCGCGGAGCCCCTGTTGTTCCACTCCTGGCGGCGTGATCGGGTCAAGGCCGTGCAGTGGAGCGGCATCGTGGCCCAGGCCTGAGGGAAGATCAGGGCAATGCGGATCCACTGAGAGTGATCCTCATCGGCTGGGTTGCTGTGTAGGCCGCTGACTGCGCTGCTGACGAATGCGGGGGATGGACCTGAAGAGGGTGAATCGGCCGCTGCACCCTTGCCAGGAATGGTTTAGTCACGCTTGGCGGTGCGTGGCGATTCCAGCACCGGGATTCGGGCTGTTTAGGCCGGACAGCAGGGGAGCACCCCCGCGATCAGAGCGGTTGGCGGATAACGGGTTGAGTCTCAGATTCGCAGTCTCGATGAAGCTGGTGGGGTTGCGGATGGCTCGCTTTTGCGACATTATGCAGGAGTTGCAAGTTCACAACCATGCTCACAGGAGCCGAACTCCTCGCTAAGGTCAAAGAGCTGGGAGACGTCAGCAAGTCCGAACTGGTTCGGGCCTGCGGTTACGTCTCCACCAAGAAAGACGGAAGCGAACGCCTCAACTTCACGGCCTTTTACGAATCCCTGCTCAATGCCAAGGGGGTTGACTTCGGATCCGCCCCCAAGGCCGGCAAAGCTGGTCGCAAGCTGAGCTTCTGCACCAAGGTCCAATTCAACGGAAACCTGATGGTGGGCAAGGCCTACACAGCCCTGCTGGATCTCAAGCCCGGCGATGAATTCGTGATCAAGCTGGGTCGCAAACAGATCCGTCTTGTCCCCCTGGGCTCGGAGGAAGACGACGTTTGAGTGCCACGGCAACGGCCTCCGCAACCCGGATGCCATCGATCGCAGCCGAGAGAATGCCACCGGCATAGCCTCCACCTTCGCCGGCCGGATAGAGCCCGGGTGTATTCGGGCTCTCCAGACTTTCGCGCTCCCGCCTGATCCGCACCGGTGAGGAGGTGCGGGTCTCAACGCCCGTCAGCAGGGCCCCAGGATCGCAAAAACCTGGAATCGTGCGTTCGAACGCCGGCAGGGCCTCCCTCAGCGTTGCCACCACCCACGCCGGCAGGCAGCCCTCCAGATCCGTGAACCGCAGTCCAGGCCGGCAGGATCCATCCACCGCTCCCGTTGGAGCTTCGGAACCGCCGCTGGCCCTGCCCGCCAGGAAGTCTCCCAACCACTGGGCCGGGGCGCTGTAGTCGCCACCGCCGGCCAGGAAGGCCCGCCGCTCCCAGTGGCGCTGGAAGGCCACCCCGGCCAGGGGATCGTCCGGGCCTTCCCCCCAGCCGGCCAGGTCGGCGACCTCGACGTTGACCACCAGGGCACTGTTGGCATTGCGCTCGTTTCGCGAGTGCTGGCTCATCCCGTTGGTCACCACGGCGCCGGGCTCCGAGGTGGCTCCCACCACCAGGCCACCGGGGCACATGCAGAAGCTCCAGGCGCTGCGGCCGGATGGGCTGTGATGCACCAGCTTGTATTCGGCGGCCCCCAGCCGGGGATGGCCAGCGGCGCTGCCCCAGCGGGCCCGATCGATCAGGGGCTGGGGGTGCTCAATCCGCAGGCCGACGGCGAACGGTTTGGGCTCCAAGGCCACACCCTGATCGCGCAGCATCGCGAAGCTGTCCCTGGCACTGTGCCCCAGGGCCAGCACCAGGTGGTCCGTGGCCACTCTGGAACCATCGGCCAGCCACACCCCCCGCACCGCCCGACTGTCGGGCTCGAGATCAAGACCGCTCAGCTTGGCTCCGAACCTCACCTCCCCCCCCAGGGCCGTGATCCGGGCCCGCAGCCCCCGCACCACGGTGGCCAGCTTGAACGTGCCGATGTGGGGTCGATGGGCCGTGAGGATCTCCGGCAGGGCACCGGCAGCGACGAGCTCCTCGAGCACCTTGCGGATCAGAGCATCCGGTTCGCTCACCTGGCTGTAGAGCTTGCCATCGGAGAAGGTGCCCGCTCCGCCCTCACCGAACTGGGCGTTGGATTCCGGGTTGAACGGCAGGCGCCCGCTCCAGAAGCCGAAGGTGTCAGCGGTGCGGCGCTTGACCGGTTGACCCCGCTCCAGCAGCAGCGGTCGCAGCCCCATCTGGGCGAGCAACAGGGCAGCGAAGTAGCCGCAGGGGCCGGCCCCCACCACCACCGGCCTGGGTCCGGGGGGTGGCGCGTTGAACCGGGCCACGACCTGGTAGCGGTGGTCCGGTGTCGGACGCAGGTGGGGATCGTCGCCGAAACGGCGTTGCAGACGCCGCAGCCCGGCAGCATCGAGGGCAAGCTCCAGATCCAGGCTGTAAACCAGGGCGATGGCGCCTCGACGCCGAGCATCGACGCTGCGCTTCACCAACCTGTGGCTGAGCAGTTGGGAGGGACTGATCGCCAGCCGCCGGCAGATCGCCTCCTCCAGATCGGCCTGGCTGTGATCGAGGGGAAGCTTGAGTTCGCTGAGGCGGAGCACGGGGGCCGCGGAAAGGCTTTCCAGATCTCTAATCCAGCACCGAAACCCTTTCCCTGCAGATTCCCACCAACACCCCCCAGATCCTGACAACGCTGCCAGGGTGGTGGGAACCAGATCGGACCATCGCCATGGGCCTCAGTCACTGTCCGCTCTGCCAGGCCCTGGCGGTTCTCTGTCTGGTGCGCTACGGGGCCTACGCCGGTCTGGCCTGGACCCTGGTCGTCGGCGCCAGGAACCAGGAGCTGGCGATCAAGGCACCTGAGCTGGCGGCGGCCATCACGGCGGTGGATCGAACCCCGGCTGCCCGGGTGCCTGCCCTGCCCGCCTGTTGATCAGTCCGCAGCGGCGGGTGCGGTGATCGGCCCTCTGGTGGGCGCGATCCCCAGCTCCCTCTCCATGGCCGCCACCGCCAACCGGGTACGCAGCAGGGCATCGGGATTGAGGCTGATCGAATCGATCCCTTGCTCCACCAGAAAGCGGGCGAAATCGGGGTGATCGCTGGGGGCCTGCCCACAGAGGCCGATCGGACGGCCGCAGCGATGGGCGGTGCGGATCGCCAGGCTGATCATCGCCTTGACGCTGGCGTGGCGTTCATCGAACAGATCAGCCACCAGGGCTGAATCGCGATCGAGCCCCAGGGTCAGCTGGGTGAGATCGTTGGAGCCGATCGAGAAGCCATCAAAGCGTTCGGCGAAGGCCTCGGCGCTGATCACATTGCTTGGCAGCTCGCACATCACATACACCTGCAGACCGTTCTCGCCGCGCACCAGGCCCTGGGCCGCCATGGCGGCAAGCACCCTGTCACCTTCCTCCGGGGTGCGACAGAAGGGCACCATCGCGATGGTGTTGGTGAGGCCCATCCGCTCCCGCACCCGCCGCAGCGCCTGGCATTCCAGCGCGAAGGCGGCGGCGAAGGCAGCGGATCCATAGCGGGAGGCACCTCGCCACCCCAGCATCGGATTCTCCTCCTGCGGTTCGAAGCAGGCCCCCCCCAGCAGGCGGGCGTATTCGTTGCTCTTGAAATCCGAGAAGCGCAGCAGCACCGGGTTGGGATAGAAGGCGGCGGCGATCCGCCCCATCCCCTGGGCCAGGGTTTCGATGTAATAGTCCGCCGGATCGGCATGGCCGGCCCAGAGCGCCGCGATCGCAGCCCGCTCCTGGGGGGAGGCGATGCGCTCGGGTTGCAGCAGCGCCAGGGGGTGAACGCGGATGTGGTTGGCAATGATGAACTCCAGCCGGGCCAGGCCGACGCCATCGCAGGGAATGGCCGCCAGGTTGAAGGCCTGCTCGGGATTCCCCACGTTCATCAGGATGCGGGTGCGGGTGGGGGGAAGGTCCGCCAGGGGCTGCTCCTCCAGCCGAAAGGGCAGGGCCCCTGGATAGACATGGCCCTCCTCGCCCTCGCAACAGCTGAGGGTCACGGTGTCGCCATCGCGGAGGCGCCGGGAGCCGTCACCGGTGCCGACGATGGCGGTGATCCCCATTTCACGGGCGATGATCGCCGCGTGGCAGGTGCGGCCCCCCTGGTCCGTCACCACACCGCGGGCCCGCTTGAGGATGGGTTCCCAATCGGGATCGGTGCGCTCGGTCACCAGCAGATCCCCCTCGCCGAAACGCGTGATCTCGCTGGGATCGCGCAGCACCCGCACCACGCCGCTGGCCACGGAGGCGCCGATGGCGCGCCCGCTGAGCAGGGGCTCCAGCCGATGGGGCTCGAGATGCCAGCTGCGCAGCACCGCTCCGTCCCGACGGGACTGCACCGTCTCGGGGCGGGCCTGGAGAATGTAGAGGTCACCGCTGGGGCCATCCTTGGCCCATTCCATGTCCATCGGCGTGGTGATGCCGCGGCGCTTGGAATAGTGCTCTTCGATCCGGCAGGCCCAGCGGGCCAGGGTGAGCACCTCCCCATCGCTGAGGGCAAAGCGGCGGCGCCTGGCCTCCTCCACAGGTTCGAGCCGCACCGGCCGCCCCCCCTGGGGAGGATCGCAGCGCACCAGCCGGATCGCCTTTTCTCCGAGACGCCGGCTGAGAATCGGCTGAAAGCCCTGCAAGAGAGTGGGCTTGAAGACCAGCCATTCATCGGGATTCACCGCTCCCTGCACCACGGTCTCGCCGAGTCCGTAGGCGGCGGTGAGCAGCACGGCATTGGCAAAGCCCGATTCGGTGTCGATGCTGAACATCACCCCGGCGCAGGCCTGGTCGGCGAGCACCATCCGCTGCACGCCGATCGAGAGGGCCACCTCGAGATGGTCGAACCCGTGGAGCTGGCGGTAGGAGAGGGCGCGATCGGTGAACAGGGAGCTGAAGCAACGGCGACAGGCCGCCAGCAGGTTCTCCTCCCCCTCCACATGCAGGAAGCTGTCCTGCTGGCCGGCGAAGCTGGCCTCGGGCAGATCCTCGGCGGTGGCGCTGGAGCGGACCGCCACGGCAGGAGAGCCGAGCCTGCGATAGGCCTGGCGGATGCCCGCCTCGAGCTCCGGCGGCAGAGCGGCCTCCAGCAGCCAGGAGCGCGCGGTCGCCCCCGCCGCCCGGAGGTCGCTGAGGTTCTCGCTGTCAAGATCGCGAAGCAGAACCGCCAGACGCTCCTCCAGGTCGTTGTGGCGCAACAGCAGGCGATAGGCGGCGGCGGTGGTGGCAAAGCCCCCGGGCACCCGCACCCCGGCGGCACCGAGCTCGCGGATCATCTCGCCGAGGGAGGCGTTCTTGCCTCCGACGCTGGCGATGGCGCCCAGATCCACCTGCTCGAACGGCAGGATCAACTCCGGCTGCAGAGCCGACGCGACCGGGGTGCTGGCTGGAGGCGAGGGATCGATGGCCACCGCAATCACTGCAGCATCTGCCCCCAACGATGGGCGCTCGCCGCGGCGTCCGCCAAGGCTCCTTCAGACCCGCAGCCGATCCACCGCAGACAGGCCCCTGGCCGGAGAGGAGCGCGGTGGGGTGGCCTCAGCGCGAGGAGGGTGTCCCTCCGTCGCCACCGGCTGGTCCCTCTCCCCCGGGCCGAGGCTTCGTGTCGTCGGGAAGCAACTGGGTGAGCAGACCGGCGGCCAGCAGCACCCCCCCCAGCCCCAGGGCCAGGGGGCGGTTGGCGGCGGCGGGACCATCGACCCAGGCGGCGGTGGCCAGAAACGCTCCCCCCAGCAGCAGGGAGGGCACCAGGACGATGCCGCGAGCGGTGCGATTCAGGCCCATGGTGCTAGCCGCAGGGGATGGAGTGGGCCAGGCCGGCGGCGACCAGGCCCGCGCTGAGATCACCTCCGGGCCGAGAAGAATCCACGGGGCTGACCAGCGCGAGCAGGTGGTTGTCCTGTTCGCCGAGGGGCCGCAGGTTGACACGGCTGTGGCGGGGCAGGCGCTGCCGCAACCAGGCCTGGGCCTCCTGTTCCGAGCCCCTGTCCACCGCCATGCAGCCCAGCAGCACCAGGGACGACCGGTTTCGATCCCCGATGATCAGCCGATCAGGGCCGCTGACCTGAAGCACCTCGGCTGCCGCAGCCTCAGCCGGCCAGAGGCTGAGGCCACTGGCCATCACCAGAACGATCGCCAGAAGCGTGGACAGGAGAGAGGGTTTCAGAGCTTGGTGCCGCAGGTGGGGCAATGGAGATGGGCGCTGTCG